>NZ_JBWQPU010000006.1:0-204383 GCF_056620325.1 Psychrobacillus sp. Z3-81 | reverse complement strand
GTCATGTTTGTTTTGCGATATGTTTCAATCGCTGTATATCTTGACGTTTTGCATGTTCAGTTTTCAATGTTCATTTTTGTGATGTCGTTTTTTGCGACTTCTCTAGTCTATCATTTCATCTTGCGAGAGTCAAGAAGTTTTTTTAAAAATATTATTTGTTTCATAACATTTTTCGTTTCGTTCTTGACGACGTTTATTATCTTACAACATACAATTATTCATGTCAACAAAAAACGAGCATTTTTTTTGCTCGTTTTTTTCTCTATGCATGAAACTGCTTTACTTTATAGTAACGATGCATGATTTGATTACTTTTTGTTGGTTGTTCTACTATTAAAATGAGTCCTTTTTCTACAAGGAATTCAATAAAAACCTCTAAATCAACTGAGTAATTCTTTAATTCCTGATGTTCATGTATTTCTTGAATAGTCCAAAATTCCTTTTGTGATAAAACATCTACTATATGAGCAGCTCCATCTTTTGTTCGAGAATGGATTAAAAACTCGCTCGCTAAGAATAGAAGCTCCAATCTTTTCTCAATCGTTTCTTTACTACAAATTAACTCATCATAAAGTTTGTATATGGATGGATCTAGCTGCTTGACTTGTTTCCATACAACTACCTCTGGATGCATTCCTTTTTCAAAGACCGTCAATCTAGCTAAATGATGTAGTGAGTTAACAATATGGGAGGAAGCATCTAAATAATTTAGTTGTTCAAAAAATAGTTTCGCCTTCATATAACTTCTGCATAATTTAGAAAATTCTATTCCCATTCTAACTTTTCTTGCACTGTTAGGGAATTCGTCTAACTCCTTTTTTAAACCATCAATATATTCGTTGCGATCAAACACAACTCTTCCATTTATGATCCAATCTATTAGTTTAGGGTTTGAGCCAATGATTAGCCACTTTCTCAGTTGGCGCTCCGTCACTATATGTAATGCTGCTTTTTTGTTTTGAAAAGAGTAATGCTTTGTAAAAACAGGTCGGGAAGATTCTTTTGTAATAATTAATAATATAGAATCAAATGTATCTGTTATCGGACTAAACTCCTCTTTTTTCTCGATAACAAAAATCCCTAAAGTATTTGGATCACTAGCTCTTTCTTGGTAGATGGGTCTTAATAACGCTTCCATTGCGAAAGCCTCCTTTGCTTGCTATAGCTATATATTAACTTTCTACAAAAAAATAATGTATCCTCTCTCCAAACCAAAATATGTTATAGTGAATGTAGAAATAGGAGGATGAGAAATGAAACCCTATAAAAATAAAATAAATAGAATAAGATCCTTTGCTCTTGGATTAATATTCTTTGGCTTTATTATAATGTATGGCGCAATATTTTTCAGAGAGAGCGCTATCTTAGTTACAATCTTTATGACACTTGGCTTACTGTGTGTAATTGGTAGTACTGCAGTATATGGCTGGATCGGTCTTTTATCAACCAAAGCCGTACAAGTAATATGCCCTAACTGTAACAAGCCAACTAAAATACTTGGACGAGTAGATATGTGCATGCATTGCAACGAGCCCTTAACATTAGATCCTACGCTAGAAGGACAAGAGTTTGACCAAAGCTTAAATAAGAAGAGATAACAGCACTCCGCTTCTAGCGAAGTGCTTTTCTTATAATAGTATACTAAAAAAGCTGGGAGGATGTAATCTTGCTTATTGTATCTCTTATCGAGCGACTTGCAATAATAGCTACAATTGCCTTCTTATTAACACGGTTACCTTTTTTTCGAGATTTATTTGATTATCACAGACGAATGACGACGAAGAAGCGCATTTACCTGACAATAATTTTCGGATTATTCGGTATTCTTGGTACTTATACAGGAATAGTCATCAATCCGCTTGCAGATTCAGCTGGAAGATGGACAGGCGGTTTAGCACAAGAAGAGGCACTAGCGAACTCCAGAGTTTTAGGTATAGTCGTTGGCGGCCTTCTGGGAGGTTTCCGAATAGGCTTTGGAGCAGGCTTGATTGCTGGGATTCATCGGGTTTATTTAGGTGGTTTTACTGGTTTGGCTTGTGGCTTAGCAACTATTATTGCCGGTTTAATCGCTGGGCTAATTGGGAGTAAACTCCGTAAGAAAACGCTCTTCATATCCCCTTGGGTAGCTTTTCTAATTGGGGCAATGACGGAAGCGATGCAAATGGGAATCATCCTTCTAGTAGCAAAACCAACTTATCAAGCACTAGCTTTAGTTGAAGAAATTATGGTCCCAATGGTGCTCACAAATGCTATGGGCTCAGCCATTTTCATACTTATTATAAAAAGTGTATTAGATGAGGATAACCGGACAGAAGCGTATGGTGCCCATAAAGCTTTGGAAATCGCCGAATCATCCATTGAATTTTTACGTAGCGGCCTTTCTTTTCATTCGGCAAATAGAGTTTGCGAGCTGATTTATTCTAAAACTCCCTCCCTAGCCGTATCCATGACCAACAAGGATACAATACTTGCACACGTGGGCAATGAAAGTAACCATCACATTGCCGGGAGCCCTATTCAAACAGAAGCAACACGTCAGGTTATTCAAACTGGTAGCCTAAAAGTAATAGGACGAAGGGGAATTCTTTGTGACCAACCAGCCTGTACGCTCGGGGCTGCGATTATTGCTCCCTTAAAGATAAAAGAAGAAACCGTCGCCACCTTAAAAATATATGTCTCTAATGAAAGAATGCTTTCTCCCTCTTTAGTAGAACTTGTAAAAGGGTTAAGTAACATCTTTAGTCACCAACTAGAATTATCCGAGCTGGAGGAATTGAAGGAATTGGCCAAAGAGGCCGAAATAAAGGCATTACAGGCGCAAGTAAATCCACATTTTTTATTTAACGCAATGAACACGATTGTTTCTTTAATAAGAACTAACCCAAATAGAGCAAGAACCTTATTAGTTTCCCTAGCCCACTTTATTAGACAAAATACAGAAAACTCTTCCTCTGGAATGATTACACTACAAAAGGAGGTAGAACTAATCCAAACCTATTTATTAATAGAAGAAGCCAGATTCGGAGATCGTGTAAAAATTTCTTATAAAATCGAGGAAAGTGCTTTACATGTACTTATCCCTTCTATGGCAATCCTTACATTAGTACAGAACTCCTTTAAGCACGGCTTGCAAAAAAAGAAGGAAATCCTCATTGAAATCATCATAAAAGACGGTGGAGATTATATCGCTATATCAGTGACTGACAATGGGAATGGGATTGAAGCAACTAAAAAGAAAATACTCCTGCAGAACAAAGTGGAATCAACTAATGGTTCAGGTATCGGCTTATATAATTTACACCTCAGACTCAAAAAAATGGTACACCCCACTGCTGGCTTACAAATTGCTAGCGATGCAAATGGAACTTGTATCTCTTTCTTTATTCCGAAGAAAAGAATCAAGAAAAAGGAGAGGATAACCCAATGACTATCCAAGTAATCGTAGTAGATGATGAACGGTACAGCAGAGAGGAGTTAGTTTATCTTTTAAGTAAGTTTAAAGAAATAAAAATGGTAGGCGAGGCAGATTCTGCTGAAACAGCTTTATCCTTAGTAGCAAAGCTAGAACCGGATGTCGTATTTGTAGATATAGAAATGGTAGGAATGAACGGCTTAGAATTCGCCAACATTATGAAGAAATTTCAACGACCACCTTTAATTGTTTTTGCCACAGCCTTTCCCCATTATGCTGTAGAGGCTTTTCATGCCAATGCCATCGATTATCTATTGAAGCCATTCGATGAAATAAGAATAACAGAAACCGTAAATAGAATCATACAACAATTACAACCGAATAGACTTAAAAATCCTTTTAAGCTAGCTGTTCAAGAAGCAGACCGAATCTTGTATATTGATCCAGCTACGATTTTGTTCATCGCTAGAAGTCATAAAGAAACAATAATTCGTACAAACACCGGTGAGTTTACAAGTAAACATTCATTAAAGGAGCTAGAAGAAAAATTAAGTGGCTATCATTTTTATAGAACTCATAAGAGTTTTTTAGTAAATGTGCATCATATTTGTGAGGTCTCCTCCTGGAATCAAAGCATATATAACATTAAGGTCACAGGGATTCCAGACCAGATACCTCTTAGCAGAAATTATATAAAGGAGTTAAGAGAACTGCTTGAAATATAAATTCTAAATGGGTTTGAATTTCAATCGCTCAATTCTACCTCTTAAGCATCGAAATGAACATGTTAATAGTTTCTCGTACAATAAACTGATTATTTAAAATAGACTATAAAAAAAGAGGAGGCTAACAGAATGATAACCTTTATTGTGTCAATCGTACTTTTAATAGTAGCTTATTTCACTTATGGTAAATACGTGGAAAAAGTATTTGGAGTGAAAGAGGAACGTCAGACACCCGCATATACCATGTCTGACGGTGTAGATTATGTACCTATGTCCAAAAATAAAAACTCGCTTATCCAGCTACTAAATATAGCTGGAGTGGGCCCCATCTTCGGTCCTATTATGGGCGCTCTTTATGGACCGATTGCTTTTCTTTGGATTGTTTTAGGTGCAATTTTTGCCGGTGCAGTACATGATTATTTAACTGGTATGATTTCTTTAAGAAATAAGGGAGCCCATTTACCGGAGCTAGCAGGAAAGTTTTTAGGAAAAGCCTTTAAGCATGTAGTAAATGCATTTGCTCTTTTATTATTAGTTTTAGTAGGAACAGTGTTTGTTTCCTCTCCTGCAGCTCTGCTTGGAGATCTTACCTCAAGCTGGTTATCTGTTGGAGGCTGGGTAGTCATTATTTTCGCTTACTATATCTTAGCTACTGTACTTCCAGTTGATAAAATCATCGGTAGGCTCTATCCATTTTTCGGCGCTTTGCTTCTTATAAGTGCTGTCGGTATAGGAGTTTCGTTGTTTGTAAAGGGATATACAATACCTGAGTTAAGCTTTACAAATATGCATCCAGATAATTTGCCTATCTTCCCGTTATTATTCCTTACTATTTCTTGCGGGGCTTTATCTGGCTTTCACGCAACTCAATCTCCGATTATCTCACGCACTACGCAAAAAGAGGGTCAGGGGCGTTATATTTTTTACGGAATGATGATCGCTGAAGCAATTATCGCAATGATCTGGGCTGCTGCAGCAATGTCTATTTTTAATGGTCAAGATTTAAACGAACTACTGAATACTGTAGGAACTGCAGGAATTGTAAAAGAGTTATCTATGACCACATTAGGAGCGGTAGTTGGAACAATTGCTGTGTTAGGAGTTGTGGTACTCCCTATTACATCTGGAGACACCGCTTTCCGTAGTGCCCGTATGATAGTGGCAGATTATATTGGAATGGGCCAAAAGAAGATATCTAAACGCTTTTTGATTGCACTCCCAATGTTTGCTATATCTATCGCTTTAACACAAATTGATTTCACTATACTGTGGAGATACTTCTCTTGGGCAAATCAATCTACTGCAATGATTGCACTTTGGGTCTGTGCTATGTACCTGGCACTTCAAAGAAAGAACTTTTGGATTGCAGCAATACCAGCGACTTTTATAACGATGGCAACGTTCACCTATATATTTAACGCAAAAATAGGGTTTAATCTATCTATGCAAACCTCTTATATTTTGGGAGCCATCGTTACAGTCATTATTATAATAGGCTTCTTCTGGGGTCTCAAAAAGAAGCTTGATGCTGACCAAAAAGGCTTTACCCCTATAAAACTAGATGACGGACTTGGTACAAAAGCTTAATCTTCTCATGGACCCAGAAACAAATAGATGGCACTTACGATTTTACAATCGTAAGTGCCTCTTATTTTTCAAATACTTTTAGAAGACATTAGTCAAAGAGGACAAACTCCAGAGGGAAGGAGAAATTACGACAGTTTGTATCCCTGTCTAGGGCTTTGCAGGGTAGATACTCTCGTATAGCGTGTGATTACTCTCGGTGACGCTTGGTTTATTCTCGGATGGACTTCTTTTATTTTCGGATAGCCAGGTTTTACTCTCGTTCGGATTCAATACTCTCGGTTAAGGCGACTTTATTCTCGGATAGCATCCATTTACTCTCGTTCAGCACTCCAGTAAAACGGTGGAAGGCATTGGCGATTCCTAAACCGAAAATGGACCACCCTCCAACCTTGAGGATGGTCCGTTTTATTACAATCAAAAAAGAGGACCTACCGGAAAAGTAGCGTCCTCCTATTTAATAGTAGTTATTGAACTTCTGTCGCATGCTCTTGGCAGTCCGGACATTTGCCGTAAATCTCCATTCGATGGGAGCTTACTTCAAAGCCAGTTATATGAGAAGCTAAGTGCTCTACTTCATCAAGTCCTGGGTAGTGAAAATCAACGATCTTTGCGCATGAATTACAAATCATATGATAATGATCATTCGTAATGAAATCAAATCTGCTCGAAGAATCTCCATAGGTTAACTCTTTGACTAAGCCAGCCTCTCTGAAAACACGCAAGTTATTATATACTGTCGCAACACTCATGCTAGGAAATTTACTTTCAAGTGCTTTATATATATCGTCCGCTGTCGGGTGAGACATGGATTGAATAATAAATTCCAAAATCGCATGGCGCTGAGGAGTTATACGTACACCGGTGGATTTCAGTGTATCCAAAGCATCTCTTAAATGTACTTCCGTCATCGCAATGCACCTCTCCATATATTATAGGATTATTATATTATAATAAGTATAAAGAAGAACCCTATCCATGTCAAATTTTAGACCATTCGTATAGTAAAACCCCTAATATCCTCTTGTTACATCCACTTCATTTAGGAATTCTTTTTTATTATGTAACCAATGAGTTAAATTATTAGAAAAAATATCAAGAGCACGTACTAAGTATTGAGAAGAGTGACTCGAAACATGCGGGGATACAATTACATTCTCCATACTCCAAAATGGATGTCCATTTTTCAATGGTTCTTCTTCAAAAACATCTAATACTGCAAACGCTATGTATTGTTTCTCTAGTGCTTCTAAAAGCTCCTCTTCTTTTACAAGGTCACCTCTACCAAAATTCATAAAGATAGAGGTGGGCTTCATTTTTTGAAGATGTTTACTGGTCAGCAATCCTCTCGTTTCCTCTGTACTTGGTAATACAGAAATAAGGATATCAGCAGCTGGTAAAGCTTGCTCTAGTTTTTCAAATGAGACCATAGATTCCATATATTCTGCCTTCTGTCCACTTCGGTTACATCCGATTGTTTTTACTCCGAAAGCCTGTAATAGCCTTCCGACTTCTCCACCGATAGCACCCGGTCCAAGTATGAGGGCTGTAGAGCCGTAAAGCTCTGAGGACGGTAGGCGTTTTACCCACTCTCCCCTCTTCTGATTTTCTCTCATCTTATGAAGCGACTTTTTTACAGAAAGAAGATGTCCGATAATCGATTCAGCCATTGGTATTTTATGAATCCCTCTAACGTTTGTTACTAGGATGCCCCTCTCCCCAATTTCCTTTAGTGGCATCTTCTCCATTCCTGCCGAGGCCACCATGATCCACTTTAACCTTTTAGCGGATGCTAGCAGTTCCTTCGAAAGATCTTCTCCATAGGTAACGAGAACTTCGGCAACAGAAAGCCTCTCTTCATTTATTCCCTTCTGAAAAGTAAAATGCACCTCCGGAAACTTTTGAACAAGCTGCTCTTGCAATCTTTCATTTGGCAATAAAGAAAATAACACCTCCACCCTATTCCCCACCTTCTTTTAATGATTTAATAGTAGACAACACTTCCTCCACATGGCCCTGCACCTTCACCTTTCTCCATTCCTTCACAATTGTTCCAGTAGGGTCAATTAAAAAGGTCGAACGCTCGATTCCCATATATTCCTTGCCAAAATTCTTTTTCAACTTCCATACTCCATAAGCTTCTGAAACCTCATGTGTATCGTCTATCAATAAAGAGAATGGAAGACCATGCTTTTCAATAAATTTCTGGTGTGCTCTTTCGTCATCAGCACTAACACCCAATATTACTGCATTCAGGTCGGAGAAATTAGTGTGATTTTCTCTAAAATCACATGCCTCTGTCGTACAACCTGGAGTCGAATCCTTTGGATAAAAATAAAGAACAACATACTTTTTCCCAGCAAAATCTTTTAGAGAAACTTGCTCTCCTTTTTCATTCTTCAACGTAAACAATGGTGCAGACATACCCTCTAATACCAATATAATCTCCTCCTCTTTTCTTCCTATGGTAACGAAGTTCCCTCATTTGTTCAATTTCTTTAGCCTTTTCTAACAATATTGTCTAAAATAAGAAAGAACGTATTTGCTGGTAGACATGAAAGCTGATACGTCATATACTTTACTACCTTGAACAATAATTATTGGAGGTTATACAGATGAATCACACCCAATCTGAACATATACAAGCAGAAGCACTTGAACATATTGTAGGAGGCGTAAACAGTCCTTCAAGATCCTACAAAGCAGTAGGAGGAGGAGCTCCAGTTGTAATGGAACGAGCAGAAGGAGCATATTTTTACGATGTAGATGGCAATAAGTACATAGATTATCTTGCCGCTTACGGACCAATTATTACTGGTCATGCCCACCCACATATTACAGAAGCAATAACGAAAGCAGCCCAAACAGGATTACTTTATGGAACACCTACAAAGCATGAGGTTGTTTTTGCTAAAATGCTAAAAGACGCTATTCCATCTATGGATAAAGTGCGTTTTGTAAATTCAGGTACAGAGGCAGTCATGACGACTATCCGTGTAGCTAGAGCCTATACTGGCCGTACAAAAATCATGAAATTTGCTGGCTGCTATCATGGACATTCTGATTTAGTACTAGTTGCAGCTGGTTCTGGTCCTGCAACTTTAGGAACTCCTGACTCCGCAGGGGTGCCACAATCAATTGCTCAAGAAGTGATTACGATCCCTTTCAATGATCCAGCTGCATATCAAGAAGCAATGGAAAAATGGGGAGATGAAATTGCAGGGATTTTAGTGGAGCCGATTGTCGGAAACTTTGGGATGGTAGAACCAAATGAGGGATTTTTACCACTTGTGCACAAACTTGCTAAAGAAAAAGGCGCTTTAGTGATTTATGATGAAGTTATCACTGCTTTCCGTTTTCACTATGGAGCAGCCTCCACTATGCTTGGTCAGACTCCTGACTTGACAGCACTCGGTAAAATCATTGGTGGAGGTCTTCCAATCGGTGCTTATGGCGGGAAAAAAGAAATAATGGAACAAGTTGCTCCATTGGGTCCTGCTTACCAAGCAGGTACAATGGCCGGAAATCCTGCTTCTATTCAAGCTGGTATTGCCTGCTTAGAGGTTTTACAGCAGCCTGGCATATATGAAGAACTAGATAGACTAGGTGCAATGCTAGAAGAAGGAATTTTGAAAGCCGCTAGGGAACATAACATAACTATTACGATCAATCGTATTAAAGGTGCACTTTCTGTATACTTTACCGATGTAAAGGTAGAGAACTATGAACAGGCTAAAGCAAGCGACGGTGAAATGTTTGCTAAATTCTTCAAGCTTATGCTTGCACAGGGCATTAACCTGGCTCCTTCCAAATATGAAGCTTGGTTCGTAACTACTGCACATACAGAAGAAGATATTAAAGAAACTATTGTTGCTGTAAATAAAGCTTTTGCACAATTAAATGAGAAAAGATAATGTTTTAAGAAAGGGTAGGATGCAATGAAATTAGGAGCACGTATATTTAAAACAGGAGTAGCGATTGTCTTTGCTTTATTAGTAGCGGAACTGCTCCAGCTTCCTAGCCCTGTATTCGCAGGCATTGCTGCTATCTTTGCTATACAGCCATCCATTTATCGCTCCTACTTAACAGTAATCGAGCAAGTACAATCCAATCTGATTGGTGCAGCTGTGGCAGTATTATTCGCTTTACTATTCGGTAATAACATCGTTGTAATAGGCTTTGCTGCTATTGTAGCAATCACTATTATGATAAGCTTCAAGCTGGAGAAAACAATCTCTTTAGCATTGGTAACCGTCATTGCGATCATGGAAATACAGGGAGAAGATTTCCTTACGTTTGCCTTAATACGATTTTTAACAATATTAGTAGGGGTGCTTTCTGCTTTTATTGTAAATATGGTTTTTATACCTCCCAAGTTTGAAACGAAGCTGTTTAATTCCATTCATTTTACACAGGATGAAATCATTCGCTGGATTCGTATCTGTGTTAGACATGCTTCTGACCACCAATCCACCAAGCAGGCAATAGCACAGATAGAAAACAGACTTAGTCGAATTGATCAAATTTATTCCTTCTTCAAAGAAGAAAGAGTTTACACCAAAAAATCACTTTATTCAAAGGGTAGAAAGACAGTCGTCTACAGAGAGCTTATTGCTATTTCCTATAGAAGTCTAGACGTTTTGAGCAGACTGCATCAGCATGAGCATGAAATAATGAGCCTACCTGAGCATTTCAGAATGATGATTAAAGAAAGGTTAGATGCATTATTAACCTACCATGAACAGTTGCATCTGAAGTTTTTAGGCAAGCTTAAAGCTGAGCATATAGATTGGAATAGAGAAAATGCCTTTTTACAAAGACAAGAAGTAATGAACATCTTCTTACAGCAAATAGCTGTGACGATTGAAGAGGAAGAAGAATTTTCCACCTACCATTTGCTTCATCTTCTATCCGCTATCCTTATGTATGAAGAGCAATTAGAGCATGTAGATCGACTCATCACTTCCTATCAAAATTTCCATAGCAACGAGCTTACCGTACAGGTAGAGGAATCACCCTTCTAACTGCAAAAAACATCATTTTTCTCTTTTGAGAAGAATGATGTTTTTTATTATACGAATTAGTTTTTCATTTTTGGATCTAAGGCATCCCTCAAACCATCTCCCATTAAATTAAACCCTAATACAGTCAGCATAATTGCTAGACCTGGGAATATTAAAGTCCAAGGGGCGTTTGTTATATAGTTCCTTGAATCAGCTAGCATCTTGCCCCATTCTGGTGCTGGTGCTTCTGCTCCTAATCCAAGAAAGCCTAAAGCCGCTGCCTCTATGATAGCTGTAGCAACCGCAAGTGTACCCGATACAATAACGGGAGCCATAGAGTTTGGCAGGATATGCGAAAATAATATACGAATGTTTTTCATTCCAGTTGCTCTGGCCGAGGTTATGTATTCCTCTTCCTTTATACTCAGTACTCGAGATCTAATTAAACGACCGAAGTTAGGAATATTAATAATTGCTATCGCTATTAATGCGTTCTGAAGAGACGGCCCTAAAATAGAAACGATAGCAATAGCCAATAGAATACTCGGAAAAGCTAGCATAATATCAAAAATACGTGAAATTATAACATCTACCCACTTACCATAATAACCGGCGATAATTCCTAAAATACTTCCCACAATAACAGAGCCAATTACCGAGAAGAAACCAACCCATAGAGATATTCTTGCCCCTAAAATTACCCTAGAGAATATATCCCTTCCAAAATCGTCTGTTCCAAACCAATGTGTACTAGAAGGAGGCTGCAGCCTTGATTTTAGAAGCTGATCATTCATTCCATACGGTGCTATCCACGGAGCAAAAATAGCAATTAGAATAAATGTAAATACAATGGTTGTTCCTACTAAAGCAATCTTATTCTTTCGAAAGCCTCTCCACGCCTCTCTCCATGGACCAGTTGTAGAATCGTCACTTGGAATAGAGTGAGCAGTCTGTATCGGAGCTGTTTCAGACATATCTATCCCTCCTTCTAGTCATATTTAATCCTTGGATCAATGATTCCATACAAGATATCAACCAACAAGTTAATCATGACAAATATAAACGCAACAACTAATATGCCAGATTGGATGACTGGATAGTCTCTAAATTGAATAGCATCATAGATATATCTTCCGATCCCCGGCCAGCTAAAAATAGTCTCTGTGAGTATCGCTCCTCCAAGCAGAAGCCCCATTTGTAAGCCGATAACCGTTAATACCGGAATCACAGCGTTTTTTAATGCATGCTTGTATACAACAAAAAACATTCTTTGCCCTTTTGCTCTCGCAGTACGAACATAATCTGCTCGCATTACCTCCAGCATGCTTGATCTTGTCATTCGAGCAATAATAGCCATCGGAATAGTTGCCAACGCAATACTTGGTAGTACTAAATGCTTCAACACAGTAACCAGCTGATCAAACCGGCCATTTAGGATCGTATCAATGATATATAAGCCCGTAATAGTAGAGATAGGGTCACGTGCATCCGATCTCCCCCCAGTTGGGAAAAGATGCAGTTCAATACCGAATATCCATTGCTCCATCAAACCAAGCCAGAAAATTGGAATAGAAACTCCGATTAAGGCAAAAATCATCGCTAAATAATCAAACCAGGAGTTCTGGAACCACGCAGAGATAATTCCAGCATTTACTCCTACGATAACCGCAATGATTATCGCAAATAAGGTCAGTTCAAAAGTTGCAGCTAGATACGGCCAAATCTCCGAAGCTACAGGTTGTGCGGTTCTAAGTGATTCTCCTAAATTCCCTTGAAATAACTGAATTAGATAGTCAAAGTATTGGACGTACCATGGTTGATCCAATCCTAGCTTTAACCTAAGAGCCTCTATTGCATCCTGTGAGGCTAGCTGTCCAAGAATCACCTGTGCTGGGTCTCCTGGAATTGCATGTATAATCATAAAGACAACAAAGGTCATCCCTAGCAAAACAGGTATCAACTGTAATAATCTTTTCCCTATAAAATGTAACAAAGTCAGTGTTCACCTCTTCCTCTTTCTCTTCGAAGCGTTCTGTCTATCTAGACAATAGAAAAACTGGAGAATAGTTCCCTTTTTTAGCTTTTAGACGTTTTAAAAAAGGAAGAAATCGTTAGACGATTTCCTCCTTCAATCATTACTGAAAATCAACATTCGCTAATTTGTCTGAACCAGTTGGATGAGGTAAGAAACCTGTTAAATCTGCTTTTCCTGCTAATAATGGTGTAGAGTGAGCAAGCGGCACCCAAGGAGCGTCCTCAAAAATAATTTCTTGTGCTTGTTTGTATAATTCAATACGCTTCTCTTCATCGATTTCAGACTGCGCTTCGATTAGAATATCGTGAAGTTGATCATTTTCATAATACGTATAGTTATTGCTTCCGATATTGTCTTGATCTAATAATACGTATAGGAAGTTATCAGCATCGCCATTATCACCAGTCCATCCAAGAAGGAATGCATCTGCTTCTCCATTTCTAGCTTTCTCTAAATATGTTGCCCATTCATAAGAAACGATTTTTGCTGTTACTCCAATGTCTTCTAAGTTTTTCTGTATAACTTCTGCAACTTTCTTTCCATCTGGCATATATGGTCTTGGAACCGGCATTGCCCATAATTCCATCTCAAAACCATCTGGTAATCCTGCTTCCGCTAAAAGTTCTTTTGCTTTCTCTGGGTTGTATTCATACCCCTCGATTTCATCGTTATAACCACTAATGGAAGTCGGTATTGGGTTTTTCGCTACGTCTGCTCTCCCTTCAAAGAAAGCGTCCACAATGGATTGTTTATCAATTGCATAATTCATTGCCTGACGAACCTTTACGTTATCAAAAGGAGGACGAGTTGTTGTTAATCCTAGATATCCTACATTCATCGATGGTCTTTCATATAGCTGAAGTTTAGAATCTCCCTCTACTTTTGCTCCATCCTCCGGATTAATTCCATCCGCAAGGTCGATTTCGTTATTAATTAATGCATTTAAACGGGCAGCGTTATCCGGAATAGAACGGAATACAACTCTATCTAATTTTGGTAAACCATCAACCCAATAATCTTCAAATTTTTCAATTGTAATTGTTTCGTTACGCTTCCACTCAACAAATTTAAATGGTCCTGTACCTACTGGATTATCTCCAAATTTATCTCCATCAGCTTCAAATGCAGTTGGACTAGCAATGCCAAATGGACTCATTGCAATATTTTTCAAGAATGGAGCCTGTGGTCTTTTCAGCTTAAAGACTACCTTATACTCTTCTTCAGCAGTTACTGATTCAATCACATGCCCTTCGTCTCCAGCATATCCTCCAAACATAGAACCATAATAATAGAAGCTTTCTTCAGAGCCATTTGCCCAGCGCTCGAAGTTCTTTACTACAGCCTCTGCATTAAAGTCAGTCCCATCATGGAATTTAACGCCTTCCTCCAAAATAAAGGTGTACGTTAATCCATCCTCTGACGTAGACCAATCCTTTGCTAGACCCGGATGGATCGTAGTATCTTGGTCACCAAAGTTTAATAATGTCTCAAATAAGTTCTGTGTCACTTTAAAGGATTCTCCGTCTGTTACAATTGCAGGATCCAAAGATACTGAATCCCCACCTCGACCAAAGACTAAGACTTTGTTACCTTCGGATTCATCACCATCTGCTTGATCTCCATCATCTGCTCCACAAGCAGCTAAAATTGTCCCTAATACAAAAAACATTAATAAAAAAGACAGCAACTTTTTATTTCTCATATAGACCCTCCACATTTTGATTATTATCAATGCTGCGTTCATTATATAAATGGCACGCAACAAATTGACCGGAATTCACTTCTTGCAATGCTGGTACTACCTTTGAACAGATATCCATTTTAAAGGGACATCTGGTATGAAATGTGCAGCCCGATGGTGGATTAGATGGACTAGGTATGTCTCCCTCTAAGATGATTTGTTCCCGCCTGAAATCTGGGTCTGGCACTGGAACAGCTGAAAGTAGCGCTTTTGTATACGGGTGTAAAGGCTCCGCATAAAGACTTTCACTTGGAGCAAGCTCTACTAATTTTCCTAGATACATTACTCCTACTCGGTCACTAATATGTCGAACAACACCAAGATCGTGAGCAATGAAAATATACGTAAGCTTCAATTCCTTTTGAAGGTCCTGCATGAGATTTAATACTTGAGCTTGAATAGAGACATCTAACGCAGAGACTGGCTCATCTGCAATAATGAGCTTCGGATTTGTCATCAATGCCTTTGCTATTCCAATTCTCTGCCTCTGCCCACCACTAAATTGGTGAGGATATCTTTTAGCGTGATATTTACTTAATCCTACTGTTTCTAGCAGATCGTATACCTTTTGTTTTCGTTCTTTTGGATTGCCGATATTATGAACAATTAATGGTTCCATTAATATTTTTTCTACTGTGTGGCGTGGATTAAGAGATGCGTATGGATCCTGAAACACCATCTGTATCTCTCTTCTAAGCTTTCGCATAGCTGCCTCTGATAAAGCTGTTATTTCCACACCATCAAATACAACTCGACCATCTGAGGGTTCTAACAGTCTCATAAGCATTCTTCCTGTTGTTGACTTACCACAACCTGATTCCCCTACAATGCCCAGTGTTTCTCCTGCATGAACATGAAAGGAGATATCATCCACAGCTTTTACAAATCCAGCTTTTCTTCCTAGTAAGCCTTTTCTAATCGGAAAATACTTCTTTAAGCCTTCAACTTCTAACAACGGCTTTGTCAATGTCCATTACCTCCTTCTCGTCATATAAGAAACATCTTGTTTTATGCCCAGCAGATGTTTCATACAAAGGAGGATTTTCTTCCACACAGCGAGCAAACGCATACTCACATCTCGCAGCAAAGCGACAGCCTTGTTTAACAGTGCCTGGCTTCGGCACGTTTCCAGGGATAGAGTATAAACGTTGCTTCTTAAATCTCATGTCCGGAACAGATGCAATAAGCCCTTTTGTATAAGGATGCTGTGGATCCTTAAAGATTGTTTGAACCATTCCTTCTTCTACAATTTTTCCAGCATACATGACAACGACCCGCTCACATACTTCTGCAACCACTCCTAAATCATGAGTAATTAGAATCACAGCTGTGTTTAACCTTTCATTCAAGTCTTTCATTAGCTTTAAAATCTGTGCTTGAATGGTTACATCTAGAGCAGTTGTAGGCTCATCTGCTATTAATAGCTCTGGGTCACAAACAAGTGCCATTGCAATCATTACTCTTTGCCTCATCCCGCCAGATAGCTGATGTGGATACTCCTTCATCAATTCCTCTGCTCTTGGAAGTCCCACAAGCTTCAGCATTTCAATTGCCCTGCTACGTATTTGTTTTTTACTCCAATCTTTCTTATGTAACGCAATTGCCTCTTCTAATTGGTTACCAATGGTAAAAAGAGGATTTAAAGAGGTCATTGGCTCTTGGAAAATCATCGCTATTTCATTTCCCCTGATCTTCCTCATCTCTTTTTCAGAGAGGTTTGTTAGATCCTTCCCTTTGAATAGTATTTGTCCATTTGTTATTCTACCTGGAGGACTTGGAACTAAGCCCAAGATAGATAAAGAGGTGACACTTTTCCCACAGCCGGATTCTCCGACAATTCCAAGGATTTCTCCTTTCTTGACCTCAAAACTAATACGGTCAACTGAAGGGATAACTCCCTCATCTGTAAAAAAGGATGTCTGAAGCTCTTTAATCTCTAGAATCTTATTCTTGTCTGACATTTGGATGCTCCTTTTTTACTTTTTCTACAGAACTAGGCATGTTCATTTGCTAAAGCATGGTTTGCATATCTTCACTTGCTACAGCCCTCTTTTTATCAGGGTCGTACTTCTCATTCACAAAATCTAGCAAACCTAAAATTTGTCATTTTCTTTATTTTCAGTATTATTGTAATTTTACATAATCTATCAATAGTTTCAATAGTTTTAGAATAAACACAACTATTTACTTATTTTTCAAATTCATATCTAGGTAAAAAAAAGCATCCTATAAGAAGAATTTCGCCTTATAGGATGCTTAAATTATTATGTCTCTGTATCTAGTTGTTGTATTTGAAATAAATTAAAATATGCCCCTCGTTTACTCATTAGCTCTGCATGTGTACCTTCCTCTGAAACCTCTCCGTTTTCAATCACTATGATCTTATCAGCATGTGTGATAGTGGAAAGTCGATGGGCCACAATAATAGTTGTGCGATTTTCTGTTAAACGTGCCAACGAATCCTGAATTAAAGATTCGCTCTCTAAATCTAATGCTGAAGTCGCTTCATCTAGAACTAAAATAGCTGGATTTTTTAAAAATACTCTCGCAATTGCTACTCGTTGCTTTTGACCGCCAGACAGTTTAACTCCTCGTTCCCCAACCTTTGTATCGTATCCTTCTGGAAGCTCCATGATAAAATCATGAGCATTAGCAGCTTTTGCGGCGGCAATAATCTCTTCCTCCGTAGCATCTGGTCTTCCCATTAATATATTGGTTTTTACTGAATCACTGAATAAAATATTATCCTGTAATACAATACCTATCTGTTGTCTAAGAGACTCTATCGTCACATTTCTTACATCGTGACCATCTATTGTTACACTTCCAGAGGAAACATCGTAAAAACGAGGTATTAAGCTAATAATAGTAGACTTACCTCCACCGCTCATTCCGACAAAAGCAACTGTCTCTCCAGCATTCACTTGGAAGCTGACGTTCTTAAGGATTGTATGTCCTTCTTCCTCATATTTGAATTGGACATTCGAAAAGGTTATATTTCCTGCAGCTTTCCTTAAAGGATAAGCACCCGGCTTGTCCAAAATATCATACTCTTCATCCATTAGCTCAAATACTCTGTCCATAGACGCAATAGATTGTGTAAGCGTTGTAGAGGAGTTCACTAGCCTTCTAAGCGGACTGTAAAGTCTTTCTATATAAGCAATAAATGCCGCCATAGTTCCAATAGACAGATTTCCATTAATTACTTCGTAGCCGGCATATGCAATGACAAGAAGCGGTGCAATATCGGTTATCGTGTTTACCACTGCAAAGGCCTTGGCGTTCCAAATTGTTTGGTCAACAGCCTTATCTAAAAACTCCCCATTGGTCTCATTAAAGTTCTTTTGCTCATGCTTTTCTAACGTAAAGGTTTTAATGATACTCATTCCTTGCACCCGCTCATGCAAGTAACTCTGCACACCCGCAAGCGCTTGCGACCTCTTCCTCGTTAAGTCACGGAGTCTCCCAAAGAAATACTTCACGCTAAATGCGTAGAATGGAAATGCAATAAGCGTAACAATTGTCAGCTTTACGTTCATCGTAAGCATAATTCCGATAGCGATTAAGATTGTAGCAAGATCAAGCCATACATTCATTAATCCAATCATGACAAAGTTCTTCGTTTGCTCCACATCATTAATCACACGAGAGATAACTTCGCCTACACGATTATTTGAATAATATTTCATGCTTAGCTTTTGTAAATGTCCATATAACTTCTGACGTATGTCATATAAAATTTTATTACTTACTAATTGAGCTAAGTATTGTCGGTAGTATTCTACAGGTGGACGGACGATGAAGAATACAATGGCAGTCCCCCCCAGCCAATAAAACAGTTGCCTTATTTTTTCAGGGTTAGTGAGCGTTTCTGCACCAATGATGTCATCTAAAACAATTTTAATTAAATACGGAATAAAAAGTGGGATTGCAAACTTCACAATACCTATTATGATGGTCAGGAAAATCTGTAAATTATATGGCTTTACAAATCTCATATATCTCTTGATAGAACCCATTTTGAAACTTCCTTTCTAAAACGGAAAAACCTGTTGGGCATTCAACAGGTTTCCATTACTCGTTAAGCTGTTTATAAAAGTGATAACGACTTGTCCAAGCTTCAATAAAGTCAGGAGCGAACGGTCCTCTTCTTTGCTTGATCCAAGATATAAGTTTTTTAATATTCCCTTCTAAAATAGCATCCATTTCAGGTGGGTATTTCATTTCACTCTTATGTTGCTCGTATTCATCCTCGTCAAGAATCGTATAGGACATATCAGGGAAAACCTTCACGTCTAAATCATAGTCAATGTATTTTAATCGACCATTATTGTAGACAAAGGGTGAGCTAATATTAATGTAATAATATACCCCATCTTCTCGTAGCATACAAATAATATTAAACCAATGCTCTGCATGAAAATAACAAATGGAGGGCTCCCTTGTAACCCAAGTCCTACCATCCGCTTCAATTACAAGCGTTCGTTCATTTGCTCCTATCACAATATTTTTAGTACCCTTTAGAACCATCGTTTCTTGCCAGACACGGTGGATACGGCCATTATGTTTATAACTATGAATTTGAATAATTTCTCCTTCTGTTGGAATCGCCATGATTTAGCCACCTTTTCATCAAGCGCAATTTATATAATTTTTCCTATTTTCATATTATAACAATCCATAGGAAAAAACTGTAGTAAAAATAGGTTTGGTAAGTTAAATTTAAATTTAAAAGGTCCTTTTAATAAATATGTAGGAATCAGTTCAAAAGATATGTCAGGAAGTATTCCTCTATGTCAGAAATATTTTCTTTTAGGTAGGAGCGATATTTTGATTTAGAACAAAATCAGCGAAGGCAATATGCCCTCGCTGATTTTTGGTGTATCCATGTTCTTATTTTGAAGAATTGTTAAAAGAACCGCCTGCATACTTCCCGCTTGCTTGCTGTTTTTTCATTTCAGCTTGACGGTTTTGTTCTTTAACTTGTTGAATGTCAGTTTCAGATGCAAATTCTGGCTTTTTGTTCTGACGTTGACTGCTATTCTTTTTCATGGATTTCACCTCCGTACAAACATTATGATGTGCAGGTGAAGTGATATTATTCATTTGTTTTTATTTTTTCACGCAGTTCTTTGAATGATTTAAATCATTTTATTAGTGATCGGTTGTTGGACTTTCGAGCATGCTAGTAAGAGTAAATTCAAGTAAATTTCTTTTTATATTCATTAAAAATCTTTAATATTGGGACTGGCATTGGAAGTGCCTCAATTTCTTCCATAGTAAACCACTTGCAGCTACTTGGAAGCATCTTCTCTTGTATAAGAGAGCCTTCAAAGCTTTCCATTTCCCAAGTTAAATGAGAAAAGACATGCTTAAACGCATTGATTTCCTTGCCTTTTTTTATTTCCACTCCATATTCGTACTCCATTATTTCCTCTATAGTATGAGAGGTGGTAGGTAGCTCTACCATTGGGAATTGCCACATGTTCGAGAGGAGACCTTTACTTGGTCGTTGCTCCAATAAAATCTTCTCATCGTCTCGCTTAATAATCATTGACTTCATATAATGAAGCTTTGTCTTTTTGTTGCTTGTTTTAATAGGCAAGTCTCCCTGCTTACCTTCAAAATAAGCAGTACAATATTCTCTGACAGGACAAAGAAGACATTTTGGTTTAGTTGGGGTGCATATTACTGCTCCCAGTTCCATTAACCCTTGATTGAAGGAGGATGGATCTTCTTTATCAATGAGCTCCATAACTGCACGTTCAAAGGTTTTCTTTGTTTTAGGCTTTGCAATGTCCTCTTCTATAAGTAAAATCCTTGAAAGAACTCTCATGACATTTCCATCTACTGCATGTTCAGGAATCCCGTAGGCAATACTTAGAACAGCTCCTGCTGTGTATGGTCCAACACCTTTTAATTTAGATATTTCCTCACGACTTGTTGGAACTTGAGAATCATAAGCCTCTACTACCTCTCGTACACCAGCTTGTAAATTTCTTGCTCTGGAATAATAGCCTAATCCTTCCCATTGTTTTAGAAGTTCTTCCTCTTCTGCAGAAGCTAAGGCTTCTAAGGAAGGATATTTCTCAATAAACCTTTCATAATAAGGTATAACAGTTTCTACTTTTGTTTGTTGAAGCATTACCTCGGAGACCCAAATCTTATATGGATCTGTTGTCTTTCTCCAAGGAAGATCTCTTTTTTCTTCTAAATACCAGGTGACTAACGCATCTCTAACCTTTTGTTTATATATCTTTTCCACTTTTTGTATCCTTTCTAAAAAGATTATGGGAAATGAAAAACGGGTATGTAAATAATGATATTTACGTTTTATAATAATATTTGACTGTTTCCTAAAGGAGCTGATAAAGAGCATGGATACAGGTACGCATTTCGTTATGGGTATTGCACTTGGTGGGTTAGCTTTTGCCGATCCCGTAGTAGCTAATAGTACAATCACCACTACTGCAGTTATCGCCGGAACAATAATCGGCTCCCAAGCACCTGACATAGATACTGTATTAAAGCTTAGAAACAATGCCGTTTACATACGGCATCATCGTGGGATTACCCACTCTCTTCCTGCTGTACTTT
Source organism: Psychrobacillus sp. Z3-81 (assembly GCF_056620325.1). Taxonomy (NCBI): domain Bacteria; kingdom Bacillati; phylum Bacillota; class Bacilli; order Caryophanales; family Bacillaceae; genus Psychrobacillus; species Psychrobacillus sp. Z3-81. The sequence goes on along the minus strand of NZ_JBWQPU010000006.1, from coordinate 183,286 downwards.
TATGGCCACTGCTTATTTCTGGAGTTTTATGGCTCATTATGCCTTCTGCTGACTGGCTTCATATTTGGCTTTGGACATTTTTGGCCGTCTTTTTACATGTATTTGTTGATATATTTAATTCTTATGGAACCCAAGCGCTCAGACCATTCTCTCGAAAATGGGTGGCATTAGGTGTTATTAATACCTTTGATCCAATCATTTTTGGAATTCATATTATCGGGATTTTCATTTGGTTTTTCGGAGCAAATCCAGTAATTACCTTCCTTATTATGTATGGGGTAATAATTCTGTATTACATCCTCCGTTTTGCAGTACAAAAAGCAGTAAAAAATAGTGTGAAAAAAACGTTGCCAGATGTTGAAGAAATAATAATCGCTCCAACTATTCGTTTTTTGAGTTGGCGAATTGCAGCCACTTCTGCAACTCATCATTATGTTGGAAGAGCTTATGGCCGTTCCATTACGATCTATGACAAATTTGAAAAGGTCCCAATACCGAGCTCCCCTTTAGTGAGAGCAGCATTGGATGATCCCAATCTAAGTGCGTTCATTTCTTTTTCCCCGATTTTTAGATGGGAAATTAACAAGTTTGACAATATACATGAAGTACGATTAATCGATTTGCGGTATAGGAGTAATGATTACTATCCCTTTGTGGCTGTTGCCCATTTAGATGAGGATTTAGAGATAGTCAATTCCTATACAGGTTGGATATTCAGCGAGGATAAGCTACGAAAAAAATTAGATTTTATATCCAATTAATAGCGCTAGTACCACTGAAGCTAGACATATAAAACACCATAAACGCTTGGTTTATGGCATTATCGAAGGAGAAGCACTTATGATGATTAAATCATAAGTGCTTCTTTAGTTGTTGGTGTTACTGGGTTCTCCGCTGTGTCGGATGCTTTCCGTGAGGTCAATAGGACGTTGGTCAGAAACCGGTTAGGGATAGAAGAAGTGAGTCGCTCGTGGCGGACGCTTTCCGCGGGGGCGTGGTAAGCCAGCACCCAACGCTAACGCGCATGGTTGTGCTGTCTTACCTACCACCCTGCTCCCGCAGGAGTCGCCGCCAGTCGCTTCCGGTTGGAAATAGAGTGTATGAAGAATATGTCAAATATATATTCCATTCTCCAATCTTTTCAATAAGACGATAGCACCCAACATTAACGAGGGGCTAGCTTACCTATCCCTAATACACCAGAAGTCTTTTTCCTAAAGAATACCTCATCAAAATTCTCACTTTCTTCTTAACCCCTCAGCTATCCCTATCGCTTGTTACGTTGCTTATTCATTTGCATCTAGTAGATGCTTATACTTTTCATTTGTGTTTGCAAATTCGTGTAGCTGTCCTCCGTAGCCATCGATCCATTTTCGAATGACCATTTCTGTAACTGCAGCTCCCTTATACTCATATCCCGCTCTTGCATAGGAGGATTCAAAGTCAGACCAGAGCAATTCAATCCAAGCAAGTGCCTTTTCATAAGAAAGCTTGTCATTTTTTTCTAGTAGTAATTGAGTTAGTTCTTCGATTTTTTCTTGCATGCTACTTCCCTTCCTCTACTGGTTCTAATAAAGATATTGGTAATGCTTCCTCATATTTTTCTCCACCCAATCGATATCCCCAAGCGAATCTTCCTTTTAAATATTCTACGTAGAAAAATACTCCTGGATCTCCGCTTATTCTATACAGTTCTCCCTTTTTAATGGAAAGAGGATCGGTCAGATAAGATTGTGCTAATGTTACTTTTCTTTCATATACAGCGAATTCATTAACAATTCCCAGCTGCTCAGCTTTTCGTGCTTTTTCCTTCAGTCTTGCTATTTCTTCTCTGAGCTCCTGCTCTGTCATCTCACTATATTTCTTATCCCTCATGTTGTTCCAGCTCCTTCTTTTCTATAAAAGCCTCTATATGCTCAATTGGGAAGCCCTTCTGATAAAGAGCTTGCTTTACTTTATTATGTAAATCAAAGCCGCTAAGCTTATTACTATATTTTCTCCAAATCTTTTCACCTTGAGCTTCTATTAACGTTTCCCATTCATCTTGCTCCTTTTCTAAAGGGAGAGATTCCATTGCTGAGGATATGATGGAAAAGCTGAAGCCCTTTCTTAAGAGAAGGTCTTGTGCTTTTTGTTTTATTTGCAAAGGAGTCTTTGTATGATTTTGTTTGATTAATTTTTCAACTAATCCTGTTGCTATCTTAACCTGCTCCTCTTCTGAATAAGCCGATAAAACCTCGTCCTGAAGTTGCTGTTCAATACCTTTTTTCTTCAACTCCACTCTTATAGCCCTCGGTCCCTTTTTGGCATTTTTCTTTTGAGTTGCTACAAGTGCCTTTGAAAAGCTTTCATCGTTTAGAAAACCATGCTCGTAAAGCTTTCGTATTGCTTCAATCACAACAGCTTCACCAAATTCGCTTGCTAACAGCTTGTCTTTCACCTCTTGCTCGCTTCTCATACGATAGCTTAAGAACTGAATTGCCTTATTGTAAGCCTTTCTTACCTCGTCATCAAAAACCATTTCATCTATCGTAAAGGCTGCTAAAACTTTCCCTTTTGTTAGCTGGTATTTAACGAGTACCGCTTCGTCTACACTAAAAGCATATTTTTCATCTAAATAGAGATTATATCGCTCATTATTATTTTTTTGTCTTGCTATCTTTGTAATAACGGGCATACTCACTCTCTCCAATCTATTCTAGTACTTCATTATACCTTACAACTAACTTTTCGATAAAGTATCCTGTTTTTCGACAGGGAGATAGGGTATTAGAAAATGTTAGAATAAGAAGAAAGAGTAAGGAGGCAAAGAAATGAAAATTGCTATTACTGGTGGGACCGGCTTAGTTGGGAGAGCATTAACAAAGCTTTTAATAAAAAAAGGACATCAGGTAATCATACTTACTCGATCCCCTAAACAGGATGAAAAATCTATTACCTATGTAGAATGGTTAACAGCTCAGGCTTGCCCAGAAGAAAGGCTTGAAGGAGTAGATGCGATTGTTAATCTTGCAGGAGAATCCATTAACAATGGTAGATGGACAGAAGGACAAAAAAAGAAGATATACGACAGCAGAATTTTAGCAACCGAAGAGGTTTTGCGAATTATTCGTTCTTTAGAGCACAAACCAAGTAACTTAATTAATGCTAGTGCTATTGGTATTTATCCTGCTTCCTTGGATACAAACTATACGGAAAAGGAGTCTAATCTAGGTAAAGACTTTTTAGCAAAGACAGTGGCTGATTGGGAGCAAAAAGCAGAAGAAGCCAGCCTGCTAGGAGTAAAGGTAGCATATGCAAGATTCGGGATTATATTAGATAAAACAGAAGGAGCATTACCGTTAATGGCACTTCCCTATAAGCTGTTTGTTGGAGGAAAAATCGGCAGCGGGCAAAATTGGATGTCTTGGATACACATTCAGGATGTAGCAAAATCGATTTTGTTTGCTATTGAGCATAATTTGGGAGGTCCGTTTAATGTTGTTTCCCCAAATCCTATCCGAATGAATGATTTTGGTAAGATTTTAGCATCTGTGCTTGGAAGACCTCACTATTTTCCTGTACCAGCCTTTGCATTAAAGATTGCTTTGGGAGAAAAAAGTCAGTTAGTAATAGAAGGACAACATGTGACACCACAGGTTCTGCTGCAAAATAATTTCCCCTTTCAGTTTCCAGACCTCGAAAGTGCTTTAAAAGACATATATGAATAATTACCTTCCAAGAGTGCAACCTACTAAAAAAGTGTTGCACCTTTTTTGGTGAAAGTAAATTGGAGGGAAACAAATCGTGAAATCTCATATAGTTGGAATAATAATGGCTGCACTCATATTTGGAGTAGGCTTGTCCTACCAGCCGTTACCTGCAGAAGCAAAGGAAATTCATTGGGGCTTTAAAAAGGCCCGAAACGAAATACCACCAGAAGCTGGTGCTGACCTAGATGCATTACTTGAAAAATATGATGCTTTCTATAAAGGTCCAGCTGATCAAAAAATTATCTACCTTACCTTTGATAATGGCTATGAAAACGGCTATACCGAAAGTATTTTAGACACTTTAAAGAAAGAAAACATTCGTGCCACTTTTTTCTTGACCGGGCACTACTTAGAAAGTGCGACTGATTTAGTACAACGTATGATTAAGGATGGACACCAAATCGGAAACCATTCATACGGTCACCCGAATTTAGCTAGACTTTCGAAGTCAGAAATCAAACAAGAGCTAAAAAAGTTTGATAACCGTTTAAAAGAGCTTACTTCTTTGGAGCGTACTACAGTTACAAGGCCTCCAGAGGGAACTTTTAATGAAGAGGTTTTGGAAGCAGCACTAGAAGCTGGCTACCAGCATTTCTTCTGGTCGGTTGCATTTATTGATTGGCATCGTGACCAAAAGAAAGGTGGTCAGTATGCTTATAATGAACTAATTACACAGATTCACCCTGGAGCGATCATTTTAATGCATACCGTATCTCCAGATAATGCAGAGGGACTTCCAGCATTCATCACAGAAGCTCGAAAAAGAGGATATACTTTTGGAAAGCTTGATGATTTAAACCTGGCGAAAACTAATCTCCCTAGCTATACCCTACCTTAATAACAACATGGAGAAGCACTGGATCATCTAGGCTTCTCCATTTTATATTATTTCTTCTACTTCAGTTTCCATTTCTTGATCTGTCTTTTTATTATTTCCCAAATCAAATATATCCTTTAAAGATGCTAGCAAATGAAATCTTTTCCCTTGCCAGTGTGTGTATAATATAGGTATACTGTTTTATTGGCTAAAAAGGACGTGAATACATGAAGGAACAAACGATGATACAAGTCGGACAAGAATTCCCTCTCACAATAAAGAGATTAGGTATCAACGGGGAAGGAGTCGGCTTCTTTAAGCGAAATGTTGTGTTTGTAAAAGGAGCTCTGCCTGGAGAGGTAGTCATTGCAGAGGTTACAAAGGCTACTCCCAAATATGCAGAGGCGAAGATAAAAAAAATTAGACAAGCCTCTTCCGATCGAGTAACTCCCCCTTGCCCTGTATATGATGCTTGTGGCGGCTGTCAGCTCCAGCATATGACGTATGAAAGAGAGTTAGTGGAAAAAAGAGATATTGTGATTCAGGCTTTAGAGCGGTATGTGAAGGACCTGGTTCCATCCATCGAAGTCAAAGAGACGATTGGGATGGAAAATCCTTGGCTTTATCGTAATAAGAGCCAGTTTCAAACAAAGAGACTGGGTAGAGATGTAGTTGCTGGTCTGTATGCAGAGGGTACTAATAAGTTAATTGATATTAATGAATGTATGGTACAGCATCCTGCAACTACAAAGATTACAAACGAAATAAAAGCATATCTACAACAGCTTAATATTCCTATATATGATGATAAAAATCCAAATGGTATTGTTCGCACAATCGTAGTACGAACTGGAATGAAAACAGGACAAATACAAGTAACATTAGTGACAACTCAAAAAAAGATGCCTCATAAAGAAGAGCTTGTCCAAATGATTCGTAAAATAGATGCCAATATAGTATCTATCAATCAAAACATCAATAAAGAAAAAACCTCTCTAATATTTGGAGATGCTACGTTTAATCTATATGGAAAAGAAACAATCCATGAAAAACTTGGTGAGTTGGCATTTGATTTATCTGCCCGTGCATTCTTCCAGCTTAATCCAGCACAGACAGAGCACCTATATAACGAGATTGAAAAAGCAGCCAATCTGACAGGAAAAGAAACTGTCGTAGATGCTTATTGTGGTGTTGGAACTATTGGTTTATGGCTTGCCAAAAATGCAAAGGAAGTACGGGGAATGGATATCATCGAGGAATCCATATCGGATGCAAAGAAAAATGCAAAGCGTAATGGCTACACGAATACCCTGTATGTCCACGGACCAGCAAAAAAATGGCTGAAAAAGTGGAAAAATGAAGGCTTTATACCCGATGTATTAACAGTAGACCCACCACGTACAGGGCTAGATCAGGACTTTATTCAAACAGTTTTAGAAATTAAACCAAAACGTTTTGTCTATACATCTTGCAATCCTTCCACACTTGCAAAGGATTTGAAGGACTTATCAAAAGCCTATACTATCGAATATATCCAACCAGTAGATATGTTTCCTCAAACAGCTCACATCGAAGCCGTTTGTTTATTAAAGCTGAGAGAGGATAAGACTGTAAAGAGGAGAGGAAGAAATGGAGAATAACGATATTCTAAGACGTGTAAGATACGCTCTTGATTTAAAAAATCCTGAAATGGTAGAAATCTTTAAGCTTGGTGGCGTAGAAATCTCAAAGGCTGATGTAATTGAGATGCTGAAAAAAGTAGACGAGGAAGAAGAACAGGATACGTTGAAATGTAATAACAAAATGATGGAGTCGTTTTTAAACGGTCTAATCGTTTACAAAAGAGGACAACAAGACAATAATCAGGCTCCTCCCGTTCCTTCTAACGAACCTATCAATAATATGCTTTTAAAAAAGATGAAAATTGCTTTATCTCTAACTAGTGAAGATATGATGGAAATATTTGAAGAGGCCCGTATTAATATCACGAAAAGTGAGCTAGGGGCTATCCTTCGAAAAGAAGGACATCGAAATTTTAAAGAATGTGGAGATAAATTTGCCAGAAACTTTTTAAAAGGGTTAGCTATTAAATACCGCGGGTAACAGTGTCTAAGCAATGTTCTCAGACCTATCGAAATAGACTAGAATTCTCACCATACGAATAAAATCCTAAATTTAATATCAAAAAATGCACTTACAATTGAATAGAAAATTGTAAGTGTTTTTCTTTTTATTTTCGAAACACCCAAATCCTCATTTTAACCTAAAAAATACACTACCTAACTCCCTCCTTTTTATAATTGTGTAAAATTACCAACTAGAACACCCTGCCTTATTTAAATGCAACTTTCTGTATATTTATTATTTCATTTCAAAACAAAATATTTTAAAGTAAAGAATACTTTTACATGTTCATTTACCAAACAGGAATCATTATGCATTATTTTGATTTTAGTGATAATTATTTATTTTTTTATTTAAATAAAACGGTATAATTTTCTTGCTTTCCGAATATTTATATAGCATGATTGGAGTAATCTCTGAGTTGTCAGACGACTAACAAATTTATCACAAAAGGGAGAAATGAAAAATGATTTATGCAAATCCTAATACAGATGGCGCTATTGTTAATTTCAAAGAACGTTATGATAACTTTATCGGCGGCGAATGGGTTGCTCCAGTAAACGGGGAATACTTTGACGTTAAATCTCCAGTTACAGGACAAGTTTTCACGAAAGCAGCTCGTTCTACAGAAGCTGATATCGAGTTAGCTTTAGATGCAGCACACGCTGCAAAAGATGCTTGGGCAAAAACAACTGTTGCTTACCGTGCAATCATCCTTAACAAAATTGCTGACCGTATGGAAGCAAACCTAGAAAAAATCGCTGTAGCTGAAACTTGGGACAACGGTAAAGCAGTTCGTGAAACATTAAATGCTGATATTCCTTTAGCAATTGATCACTTCCGTTATTTCGCTGGAGCTATTCGTGCACAAGAAGGTGGAATCAGCCAAATCGATAACGATACAGTAGCTTACCACTTCCATGAGCCAATCGGAGTTGTAGGACAAATTATCCCTTGGAACTTCCCATTACTTATGGCAGTTTGGAAAATCGCTCCTGCTTTAGCTGCAGGTAACACAATCGTATTAAAACCAGCTGAGCAGACTCCTGCTTCTCTTATGGTATTAATCGAGCTAATCCAAGATTTGTTACCAAAAGGTGTACTAAACGTTGTTAACGGATTCGGTGTAGAAGTAGGTAAACCACTTGCTACTAATCCACGTATCAACAAAGTAGCTTTCACTGGATCAACTGGCGTTGGTCGTCTTATCATGCAATATGCAACAGAAAACATTATTCCTGTAACTTTAGAGTTAGGTGGAAAATCTCCTAACATCTTCTTCGAGGATATTATGGATGCAGATGATGAGTACTTCGATAAAGCAATTGAAGGTTTAGTATTATTTGCACTAAACTCTGGTGAAATTTGTACATGTCCTTCTCGTGCACTTGTTCAAGAATCTATCTATGAAAAATTCATGGAGCGTGCATTAGAGCGCATTAAAGCGATTAAAATTGGTAACCCACTTGATACAGAAGTAATGATGGGTGCTCAAGCTTCTAGCCAACAATTAGAAAAAATTCTTTCTTACATCGAAATCGGTAAAGAAGAAGGCGCTGAATTATTAATCGGTGGTACTCAAAACAAACTTGATGGTGACCAAGAAGGCGGTTACTATGTTGCTCCTACAGTATTCAAAGGAAACAACAAAATGCGTATCTTCCAAGAAGAAATCTTTGGACCAGTACTTTCATTAACTACTTTCAAAGACTTCGACGAAGCAATGGAAATTGCTAACGACTCAGAATTTGGTCTAGGCGCTGGTGTTTGGACTCGTAACATCGATACTGCATACCGTGCAGGTCGCGCTATCCAAGCTGGACGTGTTTGGACAAACACTTACCACCAATACCCTGCTCACGCTGCATTCGGTGGATTCAAACAATCAGGTATCGGTCGTGAAAACCACTTAATGATGCTTGAACACTATCAACAAACGAAATGTTTACTAGTTGGTTATAACAAATCAGCTATGGGATTCTTCTAATATAGAAAGAGATGAACAGATGATGGTCAAACGTGTAATTGCAACAGATGCAGCACTTGCACTTATAGAAGAGCTTGAAGCCAAGCATGGAGCAATCATGTTTGTACAATCTGCTGGATGCTGTGACGGTTCTGCTCCTATGTGCTATAAGCAAGGTGATTTCTATATTGGAAGCCGTGATTTACTTATCGGTACTATTGGGAACGTCCCTTATTACATGCATAAAACCAATTTTGGTTATTACGAGCATACCCAGATTATTCTGGATGTCGTAAAAGGCATGGGAGCCTCTTTCTCCCTCGAGAGCACAGGCGAGTATGCATTTCATATTCGATCACGTGTTGATACGGAAGAAGAAAGACAACAATTAGAATCTATACAATAAGAAGAGCAAACAAATTGAATTGCTTAAAAACTTAAGATTAAATACCTATTTATCAGGCTACAGACTTCTCAATTTCCTTTGAGTTGTTTGTAGCCTGTTTTTTTGTTAATAGACATAATACTTTGAAAGATTAATCGAATCATTTATATAAATGGAAATTTATCATATTTATTCCTTTTCACATACAGACGCTGATTAATTACTTGCGAAGCTCCCCTCCTTCGAATTAGTTATCCCTTTAATAAAAACCTTGTTTATTAACATTATGTCGTGGTACCTGTAAAAAAAAGAGTTAGAAAGGAGTATTAGATGTTTACATTAGATTGGACAAATATTGGGAAAATAGCTCTGTTAGGATTAATGGGGTATGTTGTATTAATTTTGCTATTAAGAATTGCCGGCAAAAGATCGCTTTCCCAGTTAAATGCATTCGACCTCGTTGTCACCGTCTCCATTGGATCGATATTAGCAACGATTATGCTTGATCAAAAAGTCTCCATTTTTGATGGAATCACTGCATTAGCTACGCTGTTACTTCTTCAGTGGATATTTACTATGACAACTAAAAAGTCTAAGAAATTCGATGACGTTGTTACAGCTGATCCAACCCTCCTCTATTACAACGGTTCTTTTTGCAAAAATGCGCTTAAAAAAGAGAGGATTCAAGAAGAAGAAATTATCCAATCTGTTAGAATAAATGGCGATCTTTCGATGGAGCAAGTCAAAGCCGTAGTTATAGAGCCAAATGGGGAAATCTCCATTCTTCCAGAAGAAGAAACAGAGAAAATTGATACCCTACAAAATTTGGAGAACAATTAGTGAGTTTAGCGTTTTTTTTAGGACTAGCAGGGTAAGTACTAATAGAGCTTATTTAATCTAAAGGAGGGTGTTATTTTGAAAGCAGTTACTTTTCAAGGTGCAAAAGATGTTCAAGTAAAGAATGTTCCAGATGCAAAGATTGAAAAAGCTGATGATATTGTCGTACGTATTACGACTACGGCCATCTGTGGATCCGACCTTCATATTTATCGAGGTGCCGTACCTACTCGTAAAGGATTTGTCATTGGACACGAGCCAATGGGAATCGTTGAGGAAGTCGGTCCTAATGTGACAAAAGTTAAAAAAGGCGATCGTGTCGTTATCCCCTTTAATATCTCTTGTGGAGAATGCTATTACTGCAAAAATGAAATGGAGAGCCAATGTGATAACTCCAATGAAAATCCTGCACTAGATTCTGGAGCATACTTTGGCTATACCGAAAGATACGGGGACTTCCCTGGTGGCCAAGCAGAATATCTTCGCGTTCCATACGGAAACTATTTGCCATTCAAAATACCTGAATCCTGTGAACTAGAGGATGAATCACTTTTATTTCTTTCTGACGTCCTCCCAACTGCATACTGGAGCGTTGAGCATGCAGGAGTTAAAAAAGGAGATACCGTAATTGTAATGGGATCTGGCCCAATTGGTCTGATGACTCAACAATTTGCATGGATGAAAGGTGCAAAGCGTGTTATAGCGGTCGATCATCTATCTTATCGCTTGGAACATGCAGTTAAAAATAATAAAGTAGAAGCATTTAATATTGACGAGCATGACGATATTGGAAAATACTTAAGAGAAGTTACCAACGGCGGTGCTGATGTAGTCATTGATTGCGTCGGCATGGACGGTAAAATGTCTGCTATGGAGAGATTAGGGCAAAAGCTTAAATTGCAGGGTGGTACGCTTAGCGCTTTAGAAGCTTCTAAAGATGCCGTAAGAAAATTTGGTACCATTATGTTAACAGGAGTTTATGGCTCCAATTATAATATGTTCCCACTTGGAAACATATTTGAAAGAAACTTAACCATTAAATCTGGGCAAGCACCTGTGGTACATTACATGCCAATGCTATACGATATGATTGTAAAAGGCGATATCGACCCAACCCAAATTATCACCCACCGTGTGCCACTAGATCAAGCTAGCGAAGCTTATCGCATTTTCCATGATCATGAGGAAGAAAGTATTAAATTTGTTCTAAAGCCTTAAAATAATTGAGGGTTGTCCCATAAGTAAAAAACTTACGGGACAACCCCTTCCTTCTTTGACAGATATCTGTTATGTAGCATTGCTCCTGCGGTGGTCGCATCAAAATGCCACCATCCTCGTCGCAAAGGGCCCGTCTCAAAATGACTTTTCAGACAGTTTTTTTGCTCCTGCGGTGGTCGCGTCAAAATGCCACCATCGTCGCAAAGGGTTCGTCTCAAAATGACTTTTCAGACGGCCCCTTTTGTACGTTATGATGAAGTAAAACACGAATAAAGGAATGATGATTATGTTCGAAGGAAAAGTATGCATTATCACTGGTGGAGCAAATGGTATTGGAAGATGTTTGGTAGAGGAGTTTTCTCGGTTAGGAGCCTCTATTGCCTTTATTGATAAGGATAAAGATGCGGGAGACAAACTACTGTCATCTCTACAGGGGGATCATCTATTTATAGCTGGTGATATAGCCAACCAGACAGAGATAGAAGATTTTATTTCAAGCACCATACAAAAATATGGACGGGTTGACTGTCTCATTAATAATGCTTGCTTTAGTAATAAAGGAATATTAAGTGATTGTAGCTATGAAGATTTTAATGAAATCCTCCGTGTCGGGGTAACCGCTCCCTATTATCTTACAAAGCTTCTACTCCCCCACTTTACCAAGAATGCTTCAATTATAAATATCTCTTCTACAAGAGCATCTATGAGTGAACCGGATACAGAAAGCTACACAGCTGCTAAGGGAGGGATAAGCGCTTTAACACATGCACTAGCGATTAGTTTAACAGGGAAGGTTCGGGTGAATGCAATTAACCCTGGTTGGATAGAAACAGGAGAATATCATTTTGATGCAGAAGCCTATAAGCCATCAGAAGAAGATATCCAGCAGCATCCCTCTAATAGAATCGGCACACCACAAGATATTGCAAGGGCAGCGATATTTTTATGTGACCCTGCCAATGATTTTATTAATGGGGAAGAAATTACGATTGATGGTGGAATGTCTAAACAGATGATTTATCATAATAGCTTCGGCTGGAAATATAATAAGAACTAAAAAAGGGCTGTCTTTATGACATAGCCCTTTCCCTCTTATTGGAGAAAAAAATGATTAGACTAAATAATCCAAGTAAAACAGCCACTAATAACAAAAAGCTGATTCCTGCAAAGATTTGGATGAACATCCCTCCGAAAATAGGCCCTGTTAGACTACCAAGACTAAATGCAATGCCGCACATTAGGTTACCTGTTGGGAGAAGGTTTTTCGGAGTAAGGTCTGCCATATAAGAAATACCCAAGGAGAACATGGAACCGACAAACATCCCGGCAAATAAAAATATAATTCCTAATACAATAGCTGAATGCTCATATAAACTAGCGAAAGTAAATAAGCAAGCACCCACACCCAATGCTACGATTAAGATTTTTCTTCTACCTAAGCGGTCACTCAGTATTCCAAGTGGTAATTGAGAGATCACTCCACCAATAGAGAAAGCAGCTAGGATAAACGAAAGATCGGACACCTCTAAGCTATTTCGAAGAGCATAAACAGGATAGATAGCATTTAGTGAGGACTCTAGAAAGCCATAGCTAAATGGTGGAATAAATGCTACCCAAGCAACGGCGAACGCAGCCCCAAAACGTTTCCACGTACCATTTTCAGAGGTACTAACCCCTATTTCAGGCTTTTCATTTTCAATAAAAAATACAAATATCCATGCCAGTAAACAAAGCAAGCTAGATACGATGAAAGGTACTGCTTCATGAATTTTAACTAGTTGAACAAACAGAGGTCCAACTGCAAAGCCTACTCCAAACGCCAATCCATATATGGCTATGTTTCTCCCTAGACGATGCTGTGGAGAAAAGCTAGTGATCCAGGTTTGCGTAGAAAAATGAAGCGCATGATCTCCTATTCCAATCAGCAATCGTAAAACAAACCAAAATACAACCGATTTCCATAAAGGAAATAATAACAGGGAGATTATTACCATTAATCCACCAACGATAATCATCGGTTTATATCCATATTTCTGTAATGGTTTTTCAATAAATGGGGATATTAATAATGTACCTATGTATAAACCTGTGGCACTAAGTCCATTAAGCGTGGAGTTTACCCCATCCATCTCAAAAATAACAGATATTAAGGGAAGCAGCATTCCTTGTGAGAACCCTGAGATAGAGACGATTAGGACCAAAATAAGAAAACGTTTCTTTTCTGTGCTTGTAAAATGCATAAACTGTACCTCGTAGATGTGTGATGAGACTATTTTAACAAACTAACACGATAAAATATACCTTTCCAAACACGGTGAAAAAAGACAAAACAAAAGGCCCAGCAATATCTAAATAGATAAGACTGAGCCTTTAATGATAACTATTCTCCTTGAAATTCTTCATAATTGCATTTACGGCACTGTTGCCGGTGAAATGTCTGAACCCCTCCTTCACTAGATTGAATTGGTTTCGACTATTCACTACGGCCTCCTTCCTATGTAAAGGTTATATCTACAATAACACGTAAACTGATTATTGTAAATATTATAAATAAATAAAATAAAGAAATAACTCTTTTTTCCTATCTTTTCTTGAAGCTTTCCTATATTCTTATCATATAAAAGCGAGGTGTTATTCTTTGGGCAAACAAATTTCAAATCCAGAACAGCAAGTATCCTATTTAAAGGACAGGCTGCAAATGTTCTTGGAGGTTCTTGATTCCATTGAGCCAGAAACGACTAATTTAGAGGATATTGATCGCCTTATTCAAATGATGGACGACCTAGAACTTAAAATGGAACAATTTAAAAACTCCAATAAATAAAATAAGCCTAATATGCTTGTTTTGAAATGAATGTAGATAAAATACCTCAAATGACTGGGGCAGATTGAATGAGAGTACTTGCGATTCTATAGATGATTAGAATCGTAAGTACTTTTTTATTTTGAAGCATTATGGTTCTCCGCTGCGTCGGAAGCCAACAGGATGTTGGTCAGGAAAACGTTGTCACAGGATGTGACGTTCTTAGTTTTCCCTCCCTTAGGTAAGCCAGCACCCAACGCTAACGCGCGTGGTTGTGCTGTCTTACCTACCACCTTGCTCCCACAGGAGTCGCCGACGCTGCTACGAACCAATCGGGTTTCCTACTAAAATTAAAATGTTCTATAAATTTAAATACCATTCACCTAATCAAGAAAGGAATGGGATTGTTGGACCTATTCCTTCTATCTAGATTTTTTCGCCATTGGGTTCTTCGTTGCGCCGGACGCTTTCCGTAGCCCAAAAGGAGATCAGGAAAACATTGTTTGTTTCCTCTTTCAACTGCTTAGCACTCTTTTTTTCAGATGAAGAACATAGTATACTGAAAGATGGCTTGTTACTACATATTAAAAAGGGGCGTTTCCATATGCAATTAGAGCAATTAGAAAGAAACGGTACATATCTTGAGCAGTTGGAGAGAAGCATATATCAGTTAATTACTGAAACTTCTACAAATTTACCAAAGGATGTTCGACGAGCAATTCAAAAGGCTAAGGCTTCAGAAAATGCAGGAACACGCGCTGCTATGAGCCTTGATACTATTACAAATAACATTCAAATGGCAGATGAAAATATATCTCCTATTTGTCAGGACACTGGACTTCCAACGTTCAAGATAAAAACTCCTGTCGGTGTTAACCAATTAGAAATAAAAGCCGCTATTAAGAAAGCGATAGCTGAGGCTACAAAAGATGCGAAACTTCGACCAAACTCCGTAGATTCATTAACAGGAAAAAATAGTGGAGATAATCTAGGAGATGGTGTCCCTGTTATCAAGTTTGAACAATGGGAAAAAGACTACATAGAGATGAAGCTAATCCTTAAGGGTGGCGGATGTGAAAACAAAAATATCCAATACAGTCTTCCTACAGAATTAGAAGGGCTTGGTCGTGCAGGAAGAGATTTAGATGGCATTCGTAAGTGTATCCTTCACTCTGTTTATCAAGCACAAGGACAAGGATGTTCAGCAGGTTTTATAGGTGTTGGTATAGGTGGAGACCGTTCATCCGGTTATGATTTAGCTAAAGAGCAACTATTCCGTTCTGTAGAGGATGTTAATCCAAATCCGGACCTTGCAAAATTAGAGGCATATATAGTAGAAAAAGCAAATACCTTAGGAATAGGAACGATGGGATTTGGTGGAGAAGCTACTCTACTGGGCTGCAAAATTGGTGTCATGCATCGTATACCAGCCAGCTTTTATGTTTCAGTAGCTTATAATTGCTGGGCATATCGTCGTATGGCTATTAATATACACCCATCTACTGGAGAAATCTTAGATTGGCATTACCAAGATGGAGAAAAAATAGAGTTTAAAGATGAAATAAAAGAAGATGCTAGTAAACAAGTAATCGAACTGAAAGCTCCTATAACAGAAGAACAAATTCGTTCTTTAAAAGTAGGAGATGTTGTTTCTATCACAGGTCGTATGTATACAGGCCGTGATGCAATTCACCATCACTTAATGAGTCATGATGCGCCTGTCGATTTAAATGGACAAATTATTTACCACTGCGGTCCAGTAATGCAAAAAGACGAAGACGGCAACTGGCATGTGCGTGCAGCAGGTCCGACAACTTCTATCCGTGAGGAGCCTTACCAAGGGGATATTATGAAAAAATTTGGTATTCGTGCCGTAATCGGAAAAGGAGGAATGGGTCCTAAAACACTCGCTGCCCTACAAGAGCATGGAGGAGTTTATTTGAATGCAATTGGTGGAGCAGCTCAATATTATGCTGATTGCATTAAGGGGGTTGACGGCGTAGACTTAATGGAATTCGGTATCCCAGAAGCAATGTGGCATCTTCGAGTAGAGGACTTTACTGCTGTTGTTACAATGGATTCTCATGGCAACAGTTTACATGCAGACGTAGAGAAATCTTCTTTAGAAAAACTAGCTATGTATAAAGAAAGAGTATTCTCCTAATCGTATAAGGTTGACACGAAAAACCTCTCTACATTATAATGATTATAAAGTAATATTTAATATAATTAACTGGATTTCCCCCTTTGGGAGGTCCAGTTTTCCCATTAATCCCTATTGAATGCATTCTCTATAGGGATACTGGTAAGAGGAGGTAATTTCATGATAAACAGTAAATCAATAAATATTTTACAAAGAATTGTTCCCCATTTAGAGTTAATAGCTGCTCTACTTTCGGGTGTCTTAATATTAGCTGCATGGCTTATAGGTGAGGCAGGACAACAGACTGCTTCTATTATTTTTTATTTGCTAGCATTTATTATCGGTGGCTTTGCCAAAGCAAAAGAGGGTATAGAGGCTACCATTCAGGAGAGAAAACTCAATGTAGAAATGCTGATGATTCTAGCGGCAATAGGCTCAGCAATCATTGGATATTGGACGGAAGGTGCGATTTTAATCTTCATTTTTGCTCTAAGTGGTGCTTTGGAAACTTATACGATGAATAAGAGCGAAAAGGAAATCTCCTCTCTTATGGAGCTTCAGCCTGAAGAAGCATGGAGACTTAACAATGATGGTACAACTACAAGAGTTTCCGTCAAAGATCTACAATTAAAAGATCGGTTAGTGGTTAAACCAGGAGAAAGAATTCCTGCAGATGGGGTAATCATTTCTGGAGCTACATCCGTTGATGAAGCAACGATTAGTGGAGAATCCATCCCACTTTCCAAACAAACAGGCGATGAATTATTTGCCGGTACAGTTAACTTAAGTGGTGCTATTACAATGGAAATGACGAAAACAAATGAGGATTCGCTTTTCCAAAAAATTATCGACCTCGTACAAGCAGCAAGAGATGAGAAATCTCCTGCTCAACAATTTATCGAGAGATTTGAGGGTACATATGTAAAAGTAGTGCTAGTCGCAGTTGCCTTGATGATGTTTCTCCCTCATTATTTACTTGACTGGGATTGGAATACTACTTTTTATCGAGCTATGGTACTCTTAGTAGTTGCTTCTCCTTGCGCACTTGTCGCTTCCATTATGCCTGCGACACTAGCTGCTATTTCTAATGGAGCTAAGAGCGGAATCCTCTTTAAGGGTGGTATGCATCTAGAAAATATCAGTGAAATGAAAGCAATAGCCCTTGATAAAACAGGAACATTAACCCAAGGGAAGCCGGTAGTGACAGATTACTTCGTTCGAGATGGTTTAGATCAATTAGCTACATTAGAAATTCTAGCAACAATCGAGGCACAGTCCAATCATCCACTTGCTGTAGCCATTACAAGTTTCGCAAAGGACAAAGGAATTACTAAATTTAGTCCGATTCCAATTGAGGATAAGCCAGGTTTTGGATTACAGGCTACAGTGAATAATCAATTATATTTAGTCGGAAAGCCAGATTTCGTGAATAAAGAGGATGCCTTCGCATTTCAGAATGGCATAACTAGCAATCTTGCCAACGAAGGGAAAACCGTCATATTTATGCGTGATGAAGCTGGTATTGCCGCCGCTGTAGCATTAAAGGATACAGTACGTGAAGAAGCAAAAGAAGCTATCAAACAGCTAAAAAAACTTGGTATAACTCCGATCATGCTTACTGGGGACAATGAGAAAACAGCAAAAGCAATTGCAAAGGAAGCTGGAATTGACCGATATATAGCCGAATGCCTCCCTGAAACAAAGGTAGAGCATATGAAGGAGTTGCTTAAGGAGCATCGTTTTGTAGGTATGGTCGGAGATGGTATTAACGATGCACCTGCCCTAGCTACCGCAACAACCGGCTTCGCTATGGGAGAAGGAACAGATGTCGCACTTGAAACAGCAGACGTTGTATTAATGAAGAATGATTTATCTAAAATTGCTTATGCAGTTCGACTGTCACGAAAAATGCAACGAATAGTCAAGCAAAATATCTTCTTCTCTATCTCTGTCATTGTGGTCCTTATTATTTCAAACTTCCTGCAGGTAGTAGATTTGCCGTTTGGAGTAATTGGTCACGAAGGAAGTACAATTCTCGTCATCCTAAATGGATTGCGTATGCTAAATAGAAACATTCCTTCTTAATAATATTCCTCGTAAAGGTAAAGCGCTTATGATTCTGTATGTTATTCGGAATCATAAGCGCTTTTTCTCTATGCGTTAATTCCTCTCAATCATATATTTAAAAATGTAGGGATTCAGTAGGAATTCACCTATTATTTTGACGAAGTCATAGGCATCAAAAAGAGGTGCGCCAATGGAAAAATCAATTGGACACACCTCTACATTTGAATTAGAACCTGTCTCTTTTCTCTCTACGAACAAAAGGGATTACCTTTCCTTCACTTTCACTTTCACTCTGTTTACTTTCTTCGCATTTAGCTGCGCTTGTCTTTCACGCATTACTGCATTTACTTGACCTCCAATTAGAAGGATATTTCCTGTAAAGTATAGCCATAGCATTAATACGATGATTCCCCCAATACTCCCATATGTATTGGCGTAATTCGCAAAATTGCTTACATAAAAAGAGAATGCTAGAGAAGTAAGAATCCATCCAATCGTAGAGAATAATGCACCAGGAAGAACACTTTTTAACGTTAACTTTGTATTAGGAACAATCCAATATAGCGCACTAAGAACTATAAAGATAATAAGCGGACTGATTGTCCATCTAATGCTATTCCATATGTTTATAAAACCTTCCTCAAAGCCAAAGAAAGAAAATAGAACACTTCCTATTTGCCTTCCGAATACCGGTAGAACTAAGGCGACAGCAAATAGGAGAATCATTAGGATTGTAAAAACAACAGATAACCCTCTTACAATATAAAAAGGTCTAGTCTCCTCTATTCCATACGATCTATTTAGTGATTTAACAATTGCATTCATCCCGTTAGAAGCAGACCAGATAGTAGCAATGATACCAAATGACAATAATCCACCATTTCTATTCTGCAATACATCTGAAAGAGTACCCTCGATTAATGCATATACCTCACCTGGAGCATAATTTTCTAGAAATCTATATACTTGAGCCTCATCTAAATTTAAATAAGGTAAAAGCGTTACCATAAATATAAGTAAAGGAAACAAAGAAAGAAGGAAGAAATAAGCTAGCTGAGCAGCTAGCCCCGACAAATCAACACTCTTAATGTGAGCCACAAGATACTTAAAATAACCAGACCAAGAGGTTAAATCGTGTTTTTCTTCCGCCTCTTCCTTTTTCTTTACATTTAAAAACTTTATTCTTGATAACCAATGCGACGAGGAGGCCTTAGATTTGTGGTTATGGTTTTGCTCCATGTTTTCATCCCTCCTCTTCCTACCTTATCCTTTTGGTTCATAGATACTTTTAGGTTCTTCCTCTGCTGCAACTAATGTTTTATATTCCTCTTTTGAATGAGAAAAAGTATCCTTGGTTTCTGCTAACAGATTTTTTACTTGAGGAGTAATTTCTTTTACCTCATTAACCTTATTAGATAGATATTTAGCATCTGAAGAAAATTGCTCATAAATAGCTTTCCATTTGTTCATCTGATCTTCGAGGGTAGTTTTCAGTTCCTCTCTATTTTTGCTATAATAACTAATTTCATTCCGAATAACTCTTGATTTATTCATCACTGCATCTCTCGTTTTTCTATCAAGCAGGGTAACCGCTCCTCCAAGTACCGCGCCGTACAAAATACCTTTATAAAACTTATTCTCACTCATTTTACATACCTCCATTTTAAAACTTATCAGTTTAACATCATTATACCCGGGTCGTTATTAATCAAACTAATATTATAAATATTTGATTTTATCTTGACTAAAACGCATTAATTTAAGAGTATTGTAACAAAGGAAAAATACATTGCAGAAGGAGCTGTCTCACTAGAAAGGAAAAATACTACATAATTTTTTGGAGGGAAGCAAGCATGGAACGCTTAAACGACATACTAGGAAGCATTTCTGATTTTTTATGGGGCGCGCCCCTATTAATTCTCATTGTAGGAACAGGTATTTATTTAACAGTCCGAGTTGCATTTTTACAAGTGAGATTATTGCCTGTAGCCTTGAGACTAGCTTTTTCAAGAAAGCATGACAAAAATGCAGAAGGAGATATTTCTCAATTCCAAGCTCTTACCACAGCATTAGCTGCTACTGTCGGAACTGGTAACATAGTGGGAGTAGCAACAGCGGTAGTATTAGGTGGACCAGGAGCAATCTTTTGGATGTGGTTCTCCGCTTTTTTCGGGATGGTTACGAAATATAGTGAGGCAATATTAGCCGTAAAATACCGTGTAAAGGACTCTAATGGCCAAATGGCTGGGGGACCTATGTATTATTTAGAGCATGGATTAAAGCAAAAGTGGTTAGCTGTACTGTTCGCTATTTTTGGAGCAGTTGCTGCCTTTGGAATCGGAAATGGTACACAATCTAATTCAGTAGCTGGTGTAGTAGAAACTACTTTTGGTATTGAAACTTGGATTACAGGCCTTATACTTACAATATTTACTGCACTCGTAATACTTGGTGGAATAAAATCAATTGGAAAAGTGACCGCTGTTTTTGTTCCTATTATGGCTCTCTTTTATTTAGTTGCTGGTTTAATAGTTGTGGTGACGAATTTTTCCGAAGTCCCAAGTGCTTTTGCAACTATTTTTAAGATGGCATTTTCAACAGAAGCTGCTGCTGGTGGTGCAATTGGGGCAGCTATTCGTTATGGGATTGCACGTGGGGTATTTTCTAACGAAGCAGGTCTTGGGTCTGCTCCTATCGCTGCCGCAGCAGCAAAGACGGATATGCCCGGCCGTCAAGCGCTTGTATCCATGACACAAGTTTTCTTAGATACTTTTGTTATTTGTACAATCACTGGCTTAACGATCGTAATGTCTGGTCAATATCTAGATACTAGTATCAAGGGAGACGCTTTAACTTCCGCTTCCTTTGGATATTTCTTAGGAGATTGGGGTCCAATTGTAGTAGCAATTGGTTTAATATTTTTTGCCTCTTCTACTATTTTTGGTTGGGCTTATTACGGTGAGAAATGCTTCCAATATTTATTCAAGAGCACTTCCCTACTGATTGTTTATCGGATAGCTTTTGTGGCAATGGTTTTTGTAGGCTCTGTAGTTTCCCTTGACCTTATCTGGAAATTCTCTGATATTACGAACGCATTGATGGCGATACCTAACTTAATAGGTTTAATAGGCTTAGCTGGTGTAGTAGTTTTTGAAACAAAGAGAATTCAAGAGAAGCTTAAAGAAGAAAAGGCAGCAGCCAAATCCAATTAACAATTGACTTTCTATCGGCAGCATGAAATGATTAATTGAAACTTGAACGCTTAGTAGCTAGAGTTCAGAATAGAAAGGCAGGTACGAAGATGGATTTATCAAAACCTTCTGCAGAAAATGTAAAGTTTATGCTTGAGACAATAAAAGAAAAATTACGAATGGTGAACGTTGATGCAATGCGTGTAGATGATTTCAACGCTACACAGTACGAGGATTTAGTTTACCTTTATGAAATGGTTCAAAAAAGAGATTCGTTTAGTCCTAGTGAAATGCAAGCTATTGCATCAGAATTAGGCAACCTAAGAAAATAAACAAGAAAAGCGCAAGCGCCTGGTTTGCCCCGACAAGCAAATGGGGAACGTAAGCAAGGAAGAAAAACTAAGAACGTAACATCGTGTGACAACGTTTTCCTGACCAACATCCTGTTGGCCCTCGAGGGGCAAGACGCTGGAGTCATATAAACACTTGGCCCTAAAATTATATACCTTTTAAATAAAAAAACATTTTTCTCAGCTGAGAAAAATGTTTTTTGTTTAAATTATTTTTTTATGTTTAAGCAAGTTTGTTTAAAACCGCAGCGATACGCGCCCCAACTTTTGCGTTATTATATACTAATTGAATATTAGATTCTAAAGATTTTCCTTCTGTAAGCTCTTTTACTTTTCCTAATAAGAAAGGAGTTACATCTTTCCCTTTAATACCTTTTTCTTCAGCTTCTCCAAGTGCTTTTCGAATAATTTCATCCATATATTGCTCGTCTAAGGAATATTCAGCGGGAATAGGATTTGCGATAACTGCTCCCCCTTGTAGTCCAAGCTCCCATTTCACCTTCAGCAATTCTGCAACTGATTGTTCTGAATCTAATCGGAAATTCACTTCAAAAGGGCTTGTTGCTGAATAAAATGCTGGGAAAGAAGAAGTTTGATAGCCAATTACCGGAACACCCTTTGTTTCTAGATATTCTAATGTTAATCCGATATCTAAAATAGATTTTGCTCCTGCACAAACGACAGCTACGTTCGTAGAAGCTAGTTCCTCTAAATCTGCAGAAATATCCATAGTAGTTTCTGCTCCTCTATGAACTCCACCTATACCACCAGTTACAAACATTCTGATTCCCGCTAGGTCCGCACATATCATGGTAGTCGAAACAGTAGTTGCCCCAATTTCTTTGGAGGCTATCACGTAAGGAAGATCGCGGCGAGAAGTCTTTCTTACTCCTTTACTTGTTCCTAACAATTCAAGCTCCTCATCTGATAGACCTATCTTAATCTTTCCATCCATAATAGCTATAGTCGCTGGAACTGAACCATTGTCTCTGACAATCTGTTCAACTGTTCTTGCCATTTCAACGTTTTGTGGGTATGGCATGCCATGGGAAATAATAGTTGATTCTAATGCAACGATTGGAAGACCAGCCTCCATCGCTTTTTTTACTTCTTCTGAATATGTTAAGTATTGTTTCATATCGTTTGTTCCTCCAACTCTTTTAATAAAGTAATTTTTGAAAGTTCAGTTCTTACAGTGTCTGCAGATTGTAATGTTTTGTGAGCATTCATCATTCCAGCTTGAATAGCCTCCTTCAAGCCTTCTCCCTCCAACCAAGCATGCAAGGTGCCTGACACAAAAGCATCACCAGCTCCCGTTACATCGACTACCTGCGTAGTAGGTATTGCTGGGATATGCATCGGCTCGTATGATGAACCGGCTGACACAACTCCCTTTGATCCATTGGTAATCGCTACATGTTTAACACCTAAGGCCACTAGCTGATCTGCCGCAGCTTTCCATGCTGTTTCATCTGATATTTCTATATGTAGATATGTTTCCACTTCATCTCGATTAACGATTAACCAATCTAAGCCTTCCAAAGAATCGGGCATTCTATTCATCTTGGGAGAGGAAACAGGAATAATCGCTAAGGGAATATGATGTCCTTTAGCTAAACCTTGCACATACTCAATCACTTGTTTAGGACAATTCATATCCAAAACAAGTAATCTAGCATTTGTTAGGAAAGATTCATGCTTTTTAATATAATCCACCGTTAATTGTTCATATATATCCATGTTAGCTAATGCAAAGAGCATTTCGCCTTCCTTATCCAGGACGGCTGAATACGTTCCCGTTTGATGGGTTGACAGCCTCTCCACTGAGAACAAATTCATCCAATGACTTGAAGCCTTTTCAATTAAATCAAACTCCATATCATTCCCTGCTACGGTCAGCAAACGGACCGAATGACCAAGCCTCCCAAGATTCTCTGCAATATTTCTTGCAACTCCACCTATGCTTTGCATACTAGTAGTTGGATTAGAAGTTCCCATTAGCAGTTTATCTTTTACTATGTATTTTCTATCTACATTGGCTCCGCCGATACAGATTACTTCCTTTTTCTCGGGAAGCACATAAGCACGTCCTATAATTTTTCCGTTTTTTATTAGCTGAGAAATTATATTAGCAACTGCTGGTCTTGATATGCCTAGCTCATTAGCAATCTCTTGCTGGGAAGCGTAAGGGTTTTTTTGCAGGAATGATAATATTTTCACTTCCTTAGATTCCATGGTGTATACACCCCCATTCAAACTTTTACCAAATGTTTTTTACTTTTGTTTAAAGTATAAACTTTTGTTTAATAAAGTCAATTGTTTTTTCAAATAAAAATTATTTATTCCGGTCCAATAAGTTAACAAGACGTTAGAGAAGTAAAAAAGCACTCACGAGGTTATCAAAAGATAACATCGCAAGTGCATCTATTTTGTGGTACTATACTTCATTCTTATCTATTGGGGTGTATCGTTTAACGTCCCATCCTCTAATACTCTTGGTTGAATTAAAACTTCTACTCTTCTATTTTTAGAACGGCCTTCCTCTGTGTCATTAGATGCGAGAGGCATATATTCTCCATAACCTTTTGCACTAAAATATAGTGGATCAATCGTTTGATTGTTCACTAAAATTTTTAGGAAGTTGACAGAACGCATGACACTTAACTCCCAATTCGATGCGTATTCCGAGCTCGATATTGGAATATTATCTGTATGCCCTGTAATCACAACATTTCTTGGTGGATCAAACACCAAGAGTTCAGAGATATCTTCTGCTATCCCACGATACTCCTCTTTTACTTCAGCTTCTCCAAAATCAAAGAGTATACTATCACGAATCGTAACCAATAGACCCTCATCAGTTAACTTAGTAGCAAATTGTTTTTCGAGCTCATTCACCGCTATATATTCATCCACGCTGTCTTGAATCTCAGCTAACGCCTGCTGATCCTCTATATACGCTGTGCTTTCGGTCCCTTCACCAGTTTGCTTAGAAGCATTAGGAATCTCTAGGGGTGCTGGGTTATCCATAATGCTTTCACCGCCATCAAAAACCTGACTAAATACAGCTGACATTTGCTCTAGCTTTTGTTGATCTACTGTACTTGATGCAAATAACACAATAAACAAAGCTAATAATAGTGTAAGGATGTCGGCATATGGTATAAGCCAAGACTCATCCATATGCTCTTCATGCTTATGTTTTTTATGCTTCCTTGCCAATACTTGCCGCCCCGCTTTCATTCATGATTTTTTTGCGGTCAGCCATCGATAAGTAAGAAGCCAACTTCTGCTCTATAACTCTTGGAGCATCTCCTTCTAATACAGATAATACCCCTTCTAACATCATCGTTTTTTGACGAATTTCTTGTTTGGATTTTCTCTTTAATTTATTTGCAAAAGGATGCCAAATTACATATCCAGTGAAAATACCCATTAATGTTGCAACGAAAGCAGCGGAGATAGCATGTCCTAATGCTTCTATATCATTCATATCTTTAAGTGCAGCAATTAACCCGATAACAGCACCTAGTACCCCTAAAGTAGGAGCATAAGTCCCGGCTTGAGAGAAAATTTGCGCCCCACCGGCATGTCTATCTTCCAATGCATCTATTTCCTCTGTTAACACATCTCTTATATAATCTGCGTTTTGACCGTCTATTGCCAATGTTAAACCATTTTTCAGAAAAACGTCATCGACTTCTGAAATCTTCCCTTCTAAAGCCAACAGCCCCTCCCTGCGCGCAAGATCTGCCCAGCTCGAAAATAGGTGTATTATTTCGGCATCTGAGATACCTTTCTGTTCTTTCAGCAAAACTCCGAATAGCTTTGGTACTCTCTTTAAGTCACTGGTCGGAAATGCAATCACAACCGCTGAAATTGTACCTAAAATAATGATAAATATAGCAGCTGGATTTAATAATGCATCCGGTGTTACTCCTTTAAAGAACATTCCTACTAGTAAAGCTATTGCAGCAATAATAAGTCCAAAGACTGTCGATTTATCCAATTCATTAACCCCCACATTCTATTTCTGTTTTTTATTTCGGCAAGTTGGAGCATTTTTTAATAAAAAGATTTGGAACAAGCATATAATTTATTGATGTATGAATAATTTTTGACAGATTTGTCTGAATTGCCATTGAAAGTGCATGGATGTAACTGGTACTATGAAGTTATCACAGAAAGGAAGTATGAACATGTCATCTTTTACTACGAAACTTGAAAAGTATGCTTCGTTAGCAGTGAAGGTCGGTGTGAATATTCAGCAAGGCCAAGCACTGTATATTGCTGCTTCCACAGACAGCCTAGAGTTAGTACGTTTAATTACGAGAAAAGCATATGAAGCTGGAGCGAGCAACGTATATGTAGACTTAAATGACGATGAACTGTCACGTATTCATTATGAAATGGCTCCGCAAGAGTCTTTTGAATTCTTCCCTCCTTGGAAGGTTCAAGAAAGAGAATATTTAGCTGAAAACGGAGCAGCTTTTTTGAGTATCGTGAGCAAAGCTCCTGATTTATTTAAAGGGATTGATTCTGCCAAAATCTCCGCTTTCCAAAAAGCATCTGGAAAAGCAATGAGCAAATATCGCCAATATGTGCAATCCGATAAGATTAGCTGGTCTGTAATTGCCGCACCATCCCCAAAATGGGCAGCCATGGTTTACCCAGAGCTATCTGAGGAAGAACAAGTACCAGCATTATGGGAGGCTATCTTCCAAGCGGTTCGTGTAAACCAGGAAAATCCTGTAGAAGCTTGGAAAGAGCATGACGTGGAGTTGCATACAAAAGTAGATTACCTAAATGAGAAAAGGTATCAAAAGTTACATTATACAGCTCCGGGAACAGATCTAATTATAGAGCTTCCTAAACGACATTTATGGTGTGGAGCAAGCAGTGTAAATGAAAAAGGGGAAGCCTTTATGGCCAACATGCCAACAGAAGAAGTGTTCACAGTTCCTCTAAAAACCGGTGTAAATGGGTATGTCGCAAGCAGCAAGCCTTTAAGCTACGGCGGGAATATTATTGACAACTTTACGGTTACTTTTGAAGAAGGAAGAATTGTAAAAGTAGAGGCTGAGGAAGGACAAGAGGTATTAGAAAATCTTGTGGCAACTGATGAAGGCTCCCATTACTTAGGAGAAGTTGCACTTGTTCCGCATGATTCACCAATTTCTAATTCGAATCTATTATTCTACAATACATTATTTGATGAGAATGCTTCCAATCATTTAGCAATTGGCAGTGCTTATGCATTCTGTATTGAAGGCGGCAAGAAAATGAGTCGTGAGGAATTAGCCGCTAATGGACTTAATGAGAGCATTACACATGTTGACTTTATGATTGGCTCTGCTAACATGAACATAGATGGAATTAAGGAAGATGGCTCAGTAGAACCAATATTCCGTAATGGAAACTGGGCGTTCTAATCAGCTCAGTAGATATTTCTTTTTACATTTATATCTAATCTACGTTATAATAATAGCAAAACTTGCTAGTGAGGTGTTTTAAAAATGGGCTTATTCTTAGCAACAGTTCTTGGCTTTACAGTTGGAATGGGTGTAATAGGGTATATTATTATGCATTATTTCTCCATGCCAATGAATAACCTTGATTCAAGTACGATCGATCCTAAACCAACTGAAAAATTCTAATAGATTTAAGCACTGCAATTGCAGTGCTTTTTTTCTTTTTAAATTTCTGTAACTACTTCTCTTTTTTATAACTTTTACGTAACAAGGAGTTTGCAGAAATATAACATATTAGTACTTTTCAGATGGTTAAATGGTTAACCATAGTTAAATTATCCCCTTTTTCTCTGCAACATAAGTAAAGTTCCATATCCTTACACATGGCAATGAGGACTTTTTCTATTATAATGACGAAAGTGAAAGAGTAGCGAATGGAGGAATACTTATGTTATCAACTCAATATATTGGGATAGATTTAGGAACTGCTAATACATTGGTATATACAAAAGCAAAAGGCATATTAATAGATGAACCTACAGTGGTAGCTGTGAACAATAAAACGAATGAGATTGTCGCTTTTGGGAATGAGGCAAAAAAAATGATTGGGAAGACTCCAGCTTCTATTGACGTCATTCGACCTTTAAAAGATGGAGTCATTGCTGATTTTGATGTTACAACGCAGCTATTAAAATTAATTATGCAAAAAGCTAGCAAGAAGCTAGGGACAGCACTACGAAAGCCTTCCGTTATTGTGTGCACGCCATCTGGTGCCACTTCTGTAGAGAAAAGAGCCATACAAGATGCAGTTAGACAAAGTGGTGCAAAGGAAGTTCAACTAATGGATGAGCCCGTAGCAGCCGCAATCGGTGCTGGTCTCCCTGTTAATGAGCCAATTGCAAGTATGATTGTTGATATTGGTGGTGGCACCACGGAAGTTGGCATTATTTCTTTTGGTGGCGTAGTCGCCTCAAACACTGTGAAAGCAGCTGGAGACCGTATGGATGAGGCAATCATTAATTTTGTGCGAAAAGAATATAACGTAATGATAGGAGAGCCGACTGCTGAGAATATTAAAATCTCGATTGGCCATGCCTTAGTACCTCATGTAGTTGAACAACTAGAGGTGCGTGGAAGAGACGTAGTTACTGGGCTACCGAAAACTATTAACCTCTCTTCTACTCAAATCCAAGAGGTTCTAAAGGAATCATTAGAATCTATCTTGGAAGCAATCCGAGCAACACTAGAAATCTGTCCGCCTGAGCTTTCTGGAGACATTGTAGATCATGGGGTTGTCCTAACAGGTGGTGGCGCACTATTAAAGGATATGGAGGAATGGCTAAGTTCAACCATTGAGGTTCCTGTCCATATCGCTCCAGAACCTCTTCAATCCGTGGCGGTTGGTACGGGAAAGTCCTTCTTCGTTAATACTCGAAAACGGAAAATAGCAAAATAAGCGAATTTTATACACAACAATTTGAAGCTCTCCCCTTTCTTACTTATAATAGAATATAGAATAGGAGGAGATTCAATGCCAAGCTTATATAACATTCTAGAATATAATAAAACATTTGTAGAAGATAAGCAGTACGAACCGTTTGTTACAACAAAATTTCCGGATAAACGAATTGTTATCCTTACCTGTATGGATACTCGATTAGTAGAGTTGTTGCCCAAATCAATGAATTTAAAAAATGGGGACATTAAAATCGTAAAAAGTGCAGGTGCAGTGATCAACCACCCATTTGGTGGAATTATGCGAAGCCTGATGGTTGCCGTATATGCTCTTCAAGCGGATGAGGTTTATGTAATTGGACATTACGATTGTGGAATGAACTCCGTTGAGCCTGAAAAGGTGATGAGAGAGATGGAGAACCGTGGTATTGATCCGAAAACCTTCGAAGTGCTTAAGTACTCAGGTGTAGATATACATAAGTGGCTTGAAGGCTTTTCTAATGTAGAAGAAAGTGTATTAAATAGCGTAAAAATGATTCGAAATCATCCGCTCATGGTACCAAATGTTCCAGTTCATGGACTAATAATTGATCCAACTACTGGGCGATTAGACTTGATATCTGACGGAAACATCGACAAAAAGTAAAATATTTCCCGGGAAATCGACATTTCCCCTGGTATAAAGAGAGCACTTACGATTCTATCTTTCCGAGTAATCGTGATGTGCTCTCTTCCATTTTCCATATCTGATTATTCTGGCTCTCTTTACGTAGGTAAATTATCTACCTATAATATATTCTTCACGAAGCGACGAATACATATAATGATCCTCCCACTTACCATTTATAAAGAGAAGCTTACGAAGTAACCCCTCTCTAAGGAAAAGGTTATTCTCTAGTACCTTGATAGAACCAAAATTTCTAGGCGATACATATGCCTCAATACGATTCAGATGTACATTTTCAAAGCCAAATGATTTAACTAGCTTTACGGCCTCAGTCGCTATCCCTTTACCAATAAACCCTTGGTCCACTGAATAACCTATCAAGCCACTTGAAAATGGCATGCGTTTAAGGCTATACAAAGATACGCTCCCAATCATCCTATCCGTCTTATGCTCAAATATACCAAAACTAAACTCTCTCTTCTCCTGCATCAGCATTAAAGATTCTCTAATTTTTTCTCTCTGTACTGAGGAAGTATAGTACTCATCTTGATGTAAAGGTTCAAAGACAGACCAATAAAATTTATTGTCGTATACTAAATTAGCAAGGCTTGAGGCGTCCTTAATCGTTAAGGTCCTTAAATAACATGTAGTTCCATCTAAATAAATCAATAATTTCACCCTTCGGCATTAGTTAATTGCAAAAACTCCTGGACATCCTGAATGCAAAGGTTAATCCCCTTCATCCAAAAGGACTCTTGTGTAATATCTTCTCCCAAGTGCTTCATCGCTAAATCTTCTACAGTCATTACTGCAGTATCTTGCAGTAATGCAATATACTTTTCTTCAAAGCCAGTCCCCTCACTTTTCGCTTTCGCATAGATGCTTAAAGAGAATAAGTATCCAAAAGTATAAGGGAAATTATAGAACGGTACTCCCGTAATATAAAAATGTAGCTTAGATGCCCAAAAATGAGGGTGAGCAGTATCAAGAGCATGACCATAAGCTTCTCGTTGTGCTTCTTCCATCAGTTCATTTAACCTTGCTGCAGAGACTATCCCATTTTTACGCTCTTCATAAAATCTAGTTTCAAAAAGGAATCGAGCGTGGATATTCATGAAAAAGGCTACGCTACGTTGAATTTTATCCTCAAGCAGAGCGATTTTCTCTTCTTTCGTACGTGCTTCTTTAACTGCCGCATCAGAAACAATCATCTCTGCAAATGTAGAAGCAGTTTCAGCAACTCCCATTGCATATCTACGATTTAGCCAATGTACAGGTTTTAAAGCATATGAATGGAAAGCATGTCCTAATTCATGAGCTAAGGTTGAAACATTAGACATTGACCCGCTATATGTCATAAAAATACGTGACTCTTCTGAAACAGGCATTCCTGTACAAAAACCACCCGGTCGCTTATTAGGGCGATCTTCTGCTTCAATCCAACGATTTTCAAATGCATGTCTTGCAAAGGCTTCTAGCTTAGGACCAAACTCTTTGAAATGCTTTAATATAAATTCCGCACCCTCTTGGTAGCTCATAGTTTGAGTAGAAGAACTTATTGGTGCATCTAAATTGTACCAATGCATGCTCTCTTCTCCAAGCATATCTGATTTTCTTTTTAAATAATCAACAAATGGCTTTTTATTTTTCGCAATTGCTCCCCACATTGCATCCAATGTTTCCTGCTTCATACGATTAATTTCTAATGGTTCTTGAAGGACAGAATCCCAGCCCCTCTTTTCATAAGTTGCTAAGCGAAATCCTGCCAGGTGATTAAGAGTCTTTGCAAAGATTTCTTCCTTCTCTTCCCAAGAGCTTTCCAAAACTTCATGTGCCTCTTTCCTAACATCCTTGTTTTGATGGGAGCTTAAATTATTTGCTTGGCCAACCGATAAGAGCTCTTCTTTCCCGTCATTTGTGAGCTTAATCTTCATGTCTCCCACCAGCATATTGTACAGTTGACCCCATGCATGGTATCCATCCACTTCTAATTTTGTGATTAAGTCCTCTTCTTTTTCAGACAACGCTTTCTTTGCTTTTTCTCTCCACTCGTTCAAAACAAAATAAAAAGGAGATAGCTCCTCCGTTTGTAACAATTGCTCCCAAACTGTATCCTCAACCTTACTATAAGATTGTTGGATAGAAAGCATGATAGAAGACAATTTTGCATATAATGCACTAGTTTCTCCTTGTAAAAGAGCCGCTTGTTTATCTCTCGTATCCTGTGCAAGGAAGCAAGAGATAACAGCACTAGCTTGAGACAAATGAATGGCTATATCCTTTAGCTCTTCAATAGTATTACGCATAAGTTGGACATCCTGTATCGAGGAAGGGATTTCATAGCGAGCTGTTTCTCTTTCGAAAACTACTAAGCTTTCCTTTACTTTGTCTAGATGTGCTCTTAATTCTGGAGACTTACTTCCACCTGGAAAAAAGCAGTCAAGATCCCAGACATTTGAATAGTCTTGTTTTATCATCTAAATATTCCCCCTATTTTAAATATTTACATCATTTGTATTATATCATTGTTTTAAAGCATTCCTGTTGATTATTCGTTTTTTTGTCACATAATTCCCATAATTGAATTTGTCGTTCATATATTTCGAAGGTATACTTATTAGATAGAAGGAGGGGGGTTGTATGATTAAAATTATCCTTTTGGTAATTGGCTATATTGCTGTGATCTCAATCAATATATTAGCCAACACACTTCCTATTAATGGGCAAACCACTGGGGCTATTTCTGCTAGAATTCCTGCGCTATTCACTCCTGCTAATTATGTATTTTCTATTTGGATATTTATATACATTTTATTGGCCTTTTGGATATGGAATATCATTAAAGAATATCGCAACGGAGAAAGAGTTCCTTTAACGAGAGTAGCTTTGTTTCTAGCAACCTGCATATTTAATATTTCTTGGATTTACTTATGGCATTATGAAAAATTCAGCTATTCATTAGTCACAAATATCGCTTTACTTTGGTCCCTTTTCTTACTCTACTTAAGCTATTCAACAGAAGAAAAGAACTG
Source organism: Psychrobacillus sp. Z3-81 (assembly GCF_056620325.1). NCBI lineage: Bacteria > Bacillati > Bacillota > Bacilli > Caryophanales > Bacillaceae > Psychrobacillus > Psychrobacillus sp. Z3-81. The sequence continues at coordinate 151,008 of NZ_JBWQPU010000006.1, read as the reverse complement.
GAAGAGTAGATTACCGATTTCTATCTATTTAGGGTGGATCTTTGTAGCCAATTTTGCAAACCTTGATTATGTGTTAACCTACTATGAGTTTAGTGGCTTTGGTATGACTAACTCCCTTTGGGTGGTTATTTTTCTAACCATTGCAACTGCTATTGCCCTTCATTTCCGTTATCATTTTAATGACCGCGCAATTATACTTGTATTTATTTGGGCATTTATAGGCATAGCTTTCCGCCATATGTTTAATGAGTTACTAATATCTACAGCTTCGCTATTTTTAAGTGCTGTGTTAATATTTGGTATTTTCTTTATAAAAAAAACGTCTGCGAAATAATATTTCGCAGACGTTTTTCTATACTCAACTTTGTTTCCAAGAAATCTAAGATTAATCTAATTTTGTTAGAATAATTGGTGTATCTTTTGTCACGATGATCGTGTGCTCGATTTGAGCCACTAGCGATTTATCTGGAGTAACAAACGTCCAACCATCGCCAGATTCCACGATATGCTCTGCCTTTTCGGAGATGAATGGCTCTACTGCTAAAACCATCCCCTCTTTCAGAATAGTTGGATCCCATGCATCATAATAATTTAGTACATGCTGTGGCGCTTCATGAAGCGATTTACCAATTCCGTGACCAGTTAGGTTCATAATAACCGTTAATCCATTATCTTTCGCTTCTCTAGCCACTGCTTTACCTATTTGATTTAATCTAGATCCAGCCTTTACCTTCGTCATTGCACGATTAAAAGCACTTTCAGCTACCTTACAAAGCTTTTCCTTACTTTCATACCCCTCGCCAACTACGAAAGAAATACCTGTATCAGCAAAATATCCATTATAAGAACCAGAAACATCTATGTTTACCAGGTCGCCTTCTTGGATTACCTTTGAGCCTGGAATACCATGGGCAACCTCTTCATTTACACTGATGCAAGTAAAACCAGGAAAGTCATATTCACCCACTGGGCCTGACACAGCACCTTTTTCTTCAAACATTCTTCCTGCAATTTCGTCAAGCTCTTTTGTGGTTACACCTGGCTTTGTTGCAGCCTTCATCGCTTCTCGTATTTCAGCAACTATTTGGCCAATTTTTTTTAAAGCTTGTAAATCTTCATTTGTTTGTACAATCATCTTAACAAGATCCCTTCTCCTACTAGATGCTTCTATTTATATACATCTAATATGATTATAACTGTACAAATATCATACCATATTTCACGTTATTTAGGCAGTATAAGGCGTGGAGCCTTTACGAATAGAGAAGAACATATAATAGCTGCTAATAGGAAAACAGGAATCATATAGGTTGCATTATAGCCCAGTGAATAGAGAATGACATTCCCCTCTGCAAACTCACCAAAGAATAGTATGCCAGATATTACATGAGCAAGATAACGGAGAAAAGAAGCAAGAAGTGCACCTAAGGTTACCACTAATATCATTTGTTTTTTGTCCTGTCGTTCCAGTGCCGTCAAGAAAGAGCCCCTAAATAGTCCTGCAAACCCTGCAACCATATACGCCAAGAAATAATCCATAATTACCTGTATAACAACAATCTCAAAGGATAATGGTGCGGTAGAAATTCTTCCTGTTGCCACCTGTAAAAGTCCAACTAAAAACCCAGTAACTAAGCCTGCTACAATCCCTCTACGAAAAGCAATTAGTATAATTGGAACGAGCACAAAAGAAACGTCTCCTCCTTGTGGCATTCCGAACCCAATCATATCCAACACATAACCTAACGCAGCAAAAATAGCAATCTCCACTAACAATACAACACGAGTATTCTTCATGATCTCTCCCCTTTTTAACCACAAAAAAAACGCCGTGGGACAGAGCCAGACACCGCGCGATTGTCAGATTCTATCCACATCCCTACGCAAGCATGAACTTACAGGTTCAAAGGGTACTATCTCAGCCGCTTAAAGCGACGCCCCCTGTGGTTTCGATTTTTATTATATTCGAGTTCATTTTAATGGAAGAAGTTAGATAATGCAAGCCTTGGGGTAAAATAATAGATAAGTAATATTGGAGAGGGAGTGATAGCTTGATTCAGTTACTAATGGATTTGATAAGAATTAAAAGCGACACAATCGAGGGAGCTAATGAGGCACTTATCTTCTGTAAGGATTGGCTAGAAGAGCGTGGAGTTACTTGTACCACCTATGAATTAGATTCCAAGCTAATGCTCCTGGCAGAATTAGGCACAGGAGAAGAATGTATTGTATGGAACGGGCACATTGACGTAGTGCCAGGAAATATCGAGCAGTTTACTCCTTATATACTGGGAGATCAGCTTTTTGGTAGAGGAGCTGCTGATATGAAGGCTGGAGTTGCAGCGATGATGGAAGCATTTTGTAGATTAGCTCAAAGTCAAGAACAATTGACGAAACGAGTACAGCTCCATATTGCCACAGATGAAGAAAAGGGTGGAAAGACCTCCAAGCACATAGTTGAGCAAGGGCACTTTGGAGATTTCGTTATTTGTGGGGAGCCTACTAACTTGAACATCGGCCTTCAAGCAAAGGGGATTCTTCAATGGGACTTTATCGTGAAAGGAAAATCAGCGCACGGAAGTAGACCTTGGGAAGGGATAAATGCCATTGAAAAAGCAATGGAATTAGATCAAGAGCTACGTAAATGTTCCTTTATGACGGCTAGTAATGCTTATTATGATTATCCATCTCTAAATTTGGCAAAAATAGAGGCAGGAGAAAGATACAATATGGTTCCTGATAAATGCGTTATTAGTTATTCTCTGCGCTTTGTACCTGGGCAAGATATAGAAGCAATTACCGAAGAGATAAGAGAACTAATAGCAAAGTATCCAGGAAGCGAGGTTGTATTGCAAGGCAAATCCCCTGCTATCACGAACAAAGAGGATAACAAGTATATCCAAACGCTACAATCTATTGCAAACCACTTAAGAGACAAACCAACCGTTTTATTTGGACAGCACGGTGCAGCGGACACAAGATATTATGCGGCTAAAGGAGCAGGGGCAATTGAGTACGGACCGATAGGAGGAGATTGGCACGGTGATAAGGAATGGGTATCCATCGAGTCTGTCGAAACCTATAAAGACATCCTTGTCTCTTTTGCATTACAGTGAAACCAAAACTCCTGTAAACACGTATAGTAGTTAACCTATCTAAAGGAGACCTTTATGGAAACAAACAAAATTTTAAGTTCTCTGTCTTATTTTTCTATTCTTTTTGCTCCTTTTCTATTACCTATCATCGTCTATTTCATTTCAGAGGATAGAGAGGTAAAATACCATGCGAAAAGATCTCTAATATCACATATTTTCCCTGTCATTCTAACTGTCATCCTATTTTTTTCACTTTTTTTAAATATATTCTCTATACCAGCTGATGGAACTTCATTGGGTCCGATTGTATTACCTATTATTCTTATGCTCCTCTACATGCTTGTTTATGGTATCCTTCTGATTTGGAACATTGTACAAGGTATTAAGGTTCTCCGTTAAATGTTTATGGAAAACAGGGTTGGGGAATAAAAAAATATAGACAAAATAAGGAGCGGATAGCATGAAAATAAAATCTCTCATAAAGACTGCGATGAAATGGGGACCTGTAGTGTATCCCATAATCCGAAAAGTAATGAAAGCAAAGAAACCAGTAAGGTAGGTTACATGTAACCAGTTCAAGTGGATTAGAAAAAGTCAGTAATCTCCATTACAGGGAACACATAAGAAAATTAATAGAGGGTGGACCAGGAAGTTACTCCTGACCACCCTCTATTTTCATCGGTAAACTAATACAGCTTGAAATCATGTGTAAGCTTTTAATTCAGTTAAAGAGAGATAACCGTTCATTGTACTCTTGGTCACTCCCTCCTCTGTACTCCGTTGTCTAGCCTGTATGATTTCTTCAAACGTCAGTGGATTAGGCTTTGGCAGCTCTGTTTTCACTACTGAAAGACGTTGATCATATTGGGTGAAAAAGGTGTTAGCCATTATGCGATACCCCTCCATGCTTGGATGGACATCCGATGCATTAGTCACTAACTCTTTCTCTTTTCCCTTGAATGCTTCTTCTACCGGCACATATTTCGCTCCGACTTTTTCAGCCTGACTACGTAAAATTTGGTTAAGGACAGATAACTCTTCTTTTAGCCCAACCTTTTGTTTCTCGCTAACATGTGGATAGGCATCATAATAACCCATTATATAGATATCCGCCTTAGGAGCAAGCTCTTTCAATTCATGTATTATTTTCTCAAGGTTCTTTCGGACTCCATTTAGGGCAAAGTCTGCAGGTATCTGTTGATATGCAACAGTTCCTGATTTCACTTGTACTAGCCTTAATAAATCGTTTGCTCCAGCAGATACTGTGACGAGAGTGGCATTTTTTAATAGCTTCGCGGCTTCTTCGGTTTGGATACTTTCCATTACTTGAGAGGTGGTATACCCCGGAAAGCTTAACGCTTTAGAAAAATAAGAAAGGCGACCAGCACGTTGAAGCTCTTGCGCTATTAAATCTGTATAACCGGCATCGATTGCCTGATTTGGCGTTTGTCCGGCTGCGAGCGAGTCACCTATAGCAATATATACTTCTTTTCCTTTTGCTTCTACTGGTACAGCAGTAAAAAGTAATGCAATTAAAATGACTAGATTTAGCCAGCTCTTCACCACACTCAGCTCCTTAAAATGCCCATGTTCCCTTTCGGAAAATAGGCTCCTCTGTTCCATCAGGCAGCTCTCCTATTATATCCATTTCAGCGCTTCCGACCATGAAATCCTCATGGACGATAGATGTGTTAATCCCTAGCTCTTTCAGCTCTTCTTCACTTAATCCCTTTGCCCCTTCTACACAGGTTGGGTACGCTTCTCCAATCGCAAAGTGATTAGATGCATTTTCATCAAATAGCGTATTGTAAAACAGTACATTAGAGGCAGATATAGGTGATTCATGGGGCACTAACGCAATTTCACCTAAATATTTTGCTCCATCATCTGTTTGTATTAGTTCTTTTAGCAAGTTTTCACCTTGCTTCGCCTCTACCTTCGTAATAGCCCCATTTTCAAAGGTCAGCCTAAAGCCATCAATCATGTTCCCTTGGTAAATAAAAGGCTTGGTGTTACTAACGTAGCCGTTTACGCCGGTCTTAAGAGGAGCAGTAAATACTTCCTCCGTTGGCATATTTGCGATAAAGGAAGTACCCTTTGCATTTTTACTTGCGCCTGAAATCCATAAGTGATCCTTTGGTAGTTCAACCACTATGTCTGTTCCGCTAGCTACGTAATGTAGTTTTTTATAACGTTTTTCATTTAACATAGCAGCACGTTTCTCTAGATTATGAATATGTTCCTGCCATTTTTGAACAGCTGTTCCTTCTCCGACACGAACAACTTGAAAAATTAACTCCCATAAAGCCTCCATTTGTTTCTCTGGCTCTAAATCTGGGAATACCTTTTCTGCCCACTTTGGAGAAGGCATCGCTACAATTGACCATGTAATCTCATCATTCATTACGGCCTTTCGGTAGTTAACCAAAGCTTCTCCGCCCGCTTTTTGGTATTTAGAGATTCTTTCAATTGCCACTCCCTCTAATAAGTCGGGATTATCCGCATCAATCCATAGAATAGCCCCATTGTTTCTTACCAGCTCTTCTCGTTGTACTTTGATCCATTCAGGATAAGCAGAAAACGCCTCGTCGGGTGCTAAATCGTAGAACATTCTAGTTGTAGGCTCGTCTGTGTAACTAACATCTACTCGTATCGCACCAGCCTCATATGCTTTTCTTACAATTAGTCTAGTCAGCTCAAGAGTCTCGGTTGTGGTATTAATTAGAAGTGGCTGCCCCTTTTGAATGTTTAATCCTACCCTAACAATCAATTCGGCATATTCTTCTAATTTTTCTTGAAATGTCATCTTACCTTTTCCCCTTTTTGTTCACCATTTTGGAGGAGCCCTCCACTAAATTCCCACGATACCAAACCTTTTGTACTGGCTTGCTAGGGAGTCCCTTTGTCCATTTCTTATATGTTTTTTCATCCGGATACGATAAGAGCGTTAATACTTCCCCATCGTTCCCTGCTCTTCCAGTTCGTCCGGATCGGTGTAAATATTGCTCGATTGAATGTGGCACGTCTACGTGTATAACATGTGTCAATCCGGAGATGTCCAAACCTCTAGCAGCAACATCAGTAGCAATCATGATGTTCACTTTTCCATTTTTAAAATCATCTAACGCTTTCTTTCTTTCCTCTTTTTTCATCTCTGAATGTAACGCTACAATAGGAGCATCACGATAAGATAGCTTCGCATCCTTCATTTGAAGCTGGTCTAAGCTATTCACAAACGCCAAGCCTTTCATATCTTTCATATGAGAAAGTCTTCTTAAAAATTCTGTTTTTTCTCGTTGCTCTACTTTCACGAAACTATGAACAACATCACCTTGAGCAGGAATGTCCTCTTTAGAGATACTTATTCGAACAGGATCTTTCATCATTCTTTCTGCAACTAATTCTATTTCTTCCGTAATCGTGGCCGACGTGACGACAATTTGTCTCTCAACAGTTGCTTCGATTAATGATTTCACTGTTGTTCGATGATCTCTACTTAGAAGCTGATCGCCTTCATCTAACACAATCATACGTACCTCATGCATTTTCAGCTTCTTCACTCTCATTAATTCCTGTAATCTACCCGGTGTCCCTACGACAATATGCGGCTTCTTCTTTAAGGCATCTATTTGTCTGTTTATATTTGCTCCACCAATTAACTGCGCTACCGTAACCTCAGAACCTGAAGCCCACTCTCTTAGCACTTCTATAATTTGCATCCCTAATTCCTGAGATGGGACCATAATAAGCCCCTGCGTCTGCTTCTTGGAAGGATCCACCTTTTGTAATAAAGGCAGGACATAGGCAAGCGTCTTCCCTGTCCCAGTTGGAGATTCTGCTACTATATCAGAGCCATCCAGCATAGGAGGGATTAACTCAGTTTGTATTGGCATTTCAAAAGAAAAATTAGCTTTCTTCCATTTCGCCTGTAAATGTTCATTTAATTGATCTATCACTGTCAAATTTCTCTCCACCTAAATTGTATTTATACTCAAGTGTACCACATTTCCAATCGAAATCAGATATATTAGATATTCTATGCAATATAAAAAAGTGCACTCCTTAGAATGCACTTTTTCGTTCATTTTCCACTAAATATTTTTTCGTCAGCTCATATAGATTTAATTCATATAATTGTCTTCCATCAGCTTTATATATACCGTGATTTACTAAATCCTCTATCATGAAATCTCTTTTTTCCTCTATTTTAGAATCTTTCTTTATCATCATTTGTCTCTCTCCTTACATTCTCATGCAAGAAATATTTACCCGTTACCTTCTTTGTATAAACTTCTATCCCGTAGTTTTTTAAAGAGTCGAGTAAAAGCAGGATACTTATACTTCAATATCCGGTAAATGATAAAGCCCACTAGCGCACCTAATGAATTTAACCAGAGATCGTCTACGTCACTACTTCTATGCTGCGGCAACTGCATTATTTCTATAGCCAAAGAAATGCTTAGACCAATGAAAACTGTAAATAGACCATTTTCTAGTTTTGTAAATAGGAGAGGTAACAGAAAACCTAAAGGAACAAATAGAATGATGTTCCCTAAAAAATTTATATAGAAGGGCTCCCAGAATCCAAGATAAATAATAGCATTATACGTTTCCCTAAAAACACGAAAAAACTCGAGATTTACATGCTCAATGGAAGGCTCTGTCAAACCGTTCTTAGGCAGGATCGTTTGAGAGAACAACCCAATCATCACTAAAACGAGAATAAAAATGCCCATTTCATGTAGCCATTCCCGCCATTCAAAGCCCCTCTTTTTCCATCTAAGTAGTCTCCAGATTAAAACTAAAGGAAGTGCAATTAATATAAAAAATAGCATATCATCTAAATAATTTATAATCACTTGCATGTTTTTTTCACTCCCACCTATATAACGATTTTAGTAGAAGGGTGGTTCGCTATCAATCATAACATTGAAAATTAGAATTTTCTGCTGATTTTCTTTCTTTTCTACGGTAAAGTTATTAGAAAGAGAATGACGGAGGCGAACAAATGAAAGCTTTGTTTTTTGATTTAGATGATACGTTGCTATGGGATAAGAAAAGTGTGGAGACCGCCTTTCTAAAAACATGCAACTATGCTGCCAGCAAGACAGGAATGGAGGCTAGTTGTTTAGAAAAAGCTGTAAGAGAAGAAGCAGAACGATTATATGATACATATGAAACTCGTCCATTCACTAAAATGATTGGCATTAATCCCTTTGAAGGTCTGTGGGGAACCTTTGATGACCCAGGGGAAGACTTTCAAAAAATGAAGGCTCTTATCAAAGACTATCAAGTGGATACTTGGACTGGAGGATTAAGAAAATTAGGTATAGAAGACGAGAAACTAGGAATGGAGCTTGCCGCATATTTTCCGGTTATGCGAAAAGAAAGTCCCTTTGTATATGAAGACACCTTTGAAATTTTAGCATACTTAAAAGGAAAGTATACGTTACTTCTTATGACAAACGGCTCTCCAAGCCTTCAAAACAAGAAGCTTTCTATCACGCCAGAAATCGCGCCTTACTTTGACCACATCGTAATCTCAGGCGCTTTCGGCAAAGGCAAACCAGACCCCTCCATCTTTATGCATGCGTTAGAGCTAGCCTCTGTTTCTAAGGAGGAAGCGCTAATGATCGGAGACAACTTAATGACTGATATTCTCGGAGCCTCAAAAGCTGGTATTAAATCAGTATGGATTAATCGGGAAAATAAAAAGCCTTCCACCGATGTCATTCCTACATATACCATTACAAGCTTAAGAGAATTACTACAAATCTTAGAGGAACCAAACCAATAAAACACAAGCTCCTATATGATCCTGAGACTTCTGGTAAATAGAAAATTTTATATACAATGACTGGGTGACACAATGAAAATCCACGTCATAAAAAAAGCGAGCAAGTGAACAATGATCATTCACCTACTCGCGATAAAACTCTTAGAGAGATTTTACAAGCTTTCTTCTCTCTAAGAGGTTCTTTTATTTACAAGTTAATAGCTGTGGCATCATAAATATCTTCTAAGCCCTTTAACCGGCCGATACCACTTTCCTCTACCGCTTTGTCAATAGAGAGCATCATAATGGCATCTCCGCCAATCTCTGAGCGGCCTACTTGCATTGTCGCAATATTGACTCCTTCTTTTGCGAGTAATGTCCCAACACGACCGATTGCACCCGGCTGATCCTTATGTCGAATGAATAGCAAATGCCCTTCAGGTACTACATCCACGATAAAATCATCTACCCTCAAGATTCGAGGACCTAAACCATTGAGTAACGTCCCTGAAACTGTTCTTGTTTCCTCGGCCGTTTTCACTTCGACAGTAACGAGACTTGTAAAGCCCTTGGATTTTGATGTTTTCTGCTCATTTACTACAATACCAATACGTTCTGCATGATATTGAGCATTTACATCGTTAACAGACTCACCCAGCTTGCTTTTTAGTAGGCCCTTTACTGTATTTCTGGTTAAAGGCTTCACCTCTACGTTAGCTAAGTCTCCTGAATAAGTAACATTTAATTCCTCGGGCACTCCTGTAGTAAGATCGCTCAAGAAAGACCCAAGCTTTTCAACCAGATGAAAGAAGGGTTCTATTTTTGCCATTACATCCTTCGATACTGATGGTAAGTTTACCGGATTCTTCACTACCCCTCCTTGTAAAAAGCTAACGACATCATAAGAAACATCCACTGCTACGATTTCCTGTGCCTCTACCGTACTAGCTCCTAAGTGCGGAGTAGCAATCACCTGTGGCAAAGTTAGCAGGCGATGATCTACAAAAGGCTCTTCTTCAAATACATCAAGCGCTGCACCAGCAACCTTTCCTGATACAATAGCATCATAAAGTGCGTCCTCATCAATTATGCCGCCACGAGCACAGTTGATAATTTGAACACCTTCCTTCATTTTCTCAAAAGCCTCTTTATTAATTAAATGACGCGTTTCCTTTAGTAACGGTGTATGAACAGTGATAAAATCTGCTGCCTTTATAACCTCGTCGATTGTCCCGAATTCTACACCAAGCTTTTCAGCCTTCTCAGGAGTTAAAAATGGATCATAAGCAATAACATTCATCCGTTGACCCTTTGCTCTTGCAGCTACCTCCGCACCAATTCTGCCTAATCCTACGACACCCAAAGTTTTGTTTTTCACTTCCACTCCTATGTAGCTTTTCCGATCCCATTTTTGATTTTTTAAGGCATGGAATGCTTGAGGTATTTTTCGAGCAAGTGCCATAAGCATCGCAATTGTATGTTCCGCTGCTGAATTTGTATTACCGTCAGGAGCATTAACTACGATAATTCCACGCTCGGTAGCAGCAGAGAGGTCGATATTATCCACTCCTACTCCAGCTCTGCCGATTATCTTTAGATTAGTCCCTCTCTCGATTATTTCTCTTGTAACTTGTGTCTGACTGCGCACGAGTAATGCATCATATTCACCAATTTTTTCAGCTAATTCTTCTCTGCTTAAAGAGGTATCTGTTACAATCGAGAACCCTTCTGCCTCTCTTAAAGGAAAGATACCCTCTTCACTAAGTGGATCGCTAATTAGAATTTTGAACATAGTTAGTTCGCTCCTTCCCCTAAATAGACTTGTTGAGCTGCGGCTATACCTTTACCAAGCTCTATGTTTTTCCCTATCTTTTTCAATACTACCTCCATTGCACTTATCAGTTGCAGCTGATCTGCTGGAGAACAATAGCCCATATGCCCAATTCGAAGAATTTTACCGGTAAGGTGCTGTTGCCCGCCGGCAACCGTAATCGCAAACTCTTTCTTTAATACTTTTCGAAATTCCTCTGGATCGAAATCAGCCGGCTGGACTGCTGTCACAGTAGGAGATGCTGAGACGTCTTCTGTTAGAAGCGGTATGCCGTGCGCCTTACATGCTGCTCGAGTCATGTTTTTCATTAGCTCATGCCTTGCATATACGTTCTCCAGCCCCTCTCGCTCTAATAGCTCCAATACTTTTTCTAATCCAAACAATTGAGAAATGGCAGGTGTAAATGGTGTCGTATCCTTTTCTAGGTTATCTCGGTATTTCCTTAAATCTAGATAAAAGCGTGGCTGCTCATTCTCCTCTACTACTTTCCACGCTCTTTCACTTACCGCAATAAAGGTCAAGCCTGCCGGTAGCATAAAAGCCTTTTGTGAGCCCGTTACCACTACATCAATTCCCCATTCATCCATCTTGGTTTCCACACCAGCTACACAGGAAACTCCATCTACCACTAGTAAGGCATTAGACACTTCTTTTATCGCCTTTGCAAGCTCTGAGATGGGGTTTAATACACCCGTAGAAGTCTCACAGTAAGTAGAGAATACTACCTTTATCTCTGGATGATTCTGTACGTAGGCTTTGACCTCTTCAGGATTTAATGCTTTCCCCCACTCCACCTTTATCACATGTGTTTCGATACGAAAGGATTCACATATTTTTGTGAATCGTTCTCCAAATGCTCCCGTCTCTACAACTAGTACTTCGTCTCCTGGTTTTACGACATTGACTACTGCAGTCTCTAAACCGGCAGTCCCACTCCCAGCTATCATCATCACTTCTTGATTTGTACCAAATATTTTTTGGAGTCTCGGAGCAATTCGCTTTAGTAAATCTGACGTCTCTTTCCCACGATGCCCAATCATTGCTTGATTCATCGCTTGTTGTACACTTGGCGGGATTGGAGTCGGGCCTGGAATACGTAAAATTGTTTGATCTTGTAACATTTTTATTTCCTCCTTTTTTTAAAAACAAAAAAAGCCCTTCGATTCCTTACATCATGTAAGGGACGAAGAGCTTGTATAAACTCACGTGGTACCACCCAATTTTCGCTAAAACGCAGCATCTCTAAGACATAACGTGTCTTCACGGACCAACCTACTTAGGAGCTCGTTCTCCCTTTCAACCAGTCAATTCCGGAGGGCTACCTTTTCAAACAGAATCACTGATTTTCACCTACCATCAGCTCTCTAGGGATTTCTAATTTGCAAGGCCTATCTCCATCAAAATTGTTTGATTATTTGAATTAAACCTATCATACGCAAGGTATTTTAAATTGTCAATATAGTCTGATAACTTGTAAGCGCTATCATTTTTTTTAAACCTCTTAAACCCTTGAAATACCTGTATTTTCAAAAGAAATTTTTTTATTAAAGTTCGTCTATCTTTCGATTTTCATCCAAAAACACTATTTAAACAGATAATCAAAGGAATAAAAACGAACAATAATTCCATAACACAACTATTTATTCGTGTCATTTAAATGGAATATAAAGAATATTCATTATTTTATTGACGTTTTATCTGTTAATTTGTACACTGTATAAAAACATTTGTTTATTCTGTATACACAAAAATATAAATTTATCATAAGGATTTGATGATATGAAAGTATGTAAATTCGGAGGTACCTCTGTGGCTAGTGCAGCCCAAATACAGAAGGTTGCAGCTATTCTCCTTGCCGATCCAACTAGAAGAATAGCCGTTGTATCTGCTCCAGGTAAAAGGCATGAAAATGACGTAAAGGTAACTGATTTACTTATTCAGTTAGGTTTAAGTGCTATTAAGGGAGAAGATATAGAAGCAGCTCTTAAGCTCGTATTAGATCGATATAGAGAAATTGCTTTAGAGCTAAAGATTGAGGCTCCTATCATGCAAATTATTGAAGAAGATTTAAGGAAGAGAGTTACTGAATACCAAACCCATAACTTTTTAGATATCATCAAGGCTAGTGGGGAGGATAACAACGCAAAACTAGTAGCTGCATATTTATCTAGCCGTGGAATTCCTGCTCGATATATGAACCCAAAGGATGCGGGTCTAGTTGTAAACGACTTTCCAGAAAGAACATTTGCATTACCAGTGTCTTATCAAAATTTAAAGGAGTCGCTTCAACATAATGACTATGTCTCAGTTTTTCCAGGATTTTTTGGTTTCACACAGACAGGCGAACTCCGAACCTTTGACCGTGGTGGCTCAGATATAACAGGCTCTATTCTAGCAGCTGCAGTTCAAGCAGACCTTTACGAAAATTTTACAGATGTTAACTCTGTATTTTGTGCTAACCCGAAGGTCATCCATAATCCAGAAGAAATCCAAGAGATTACGTATAGGGAAATGAGGGAGCTGTCTTATGCAGGCTTCTCCGTCTTCCATGACGAAGCATTGATGCCAGTGTATAAACTTGGTATTCCCGTATGTATTAAAAATACAAACAATCCTGGAGCACCAGGTACCAAAATTGTTAATGTGCGAAAGGAAAACAGACGTCCAATTACAGGTATTTCCGCAGATAGTGGTTTTTCCATTCTATATGTGAGCAAGTACTTGATGAATAGGGAAATTGGATTTGGAAGAAAGCTATTACAGATTTTAGAAGAAGAATATATTTCCTATGAGCACACTCCATCCGGACTCGATGATATTTCTGTTATCTTTAGAAGCCATCAGCTCAATCCGGAAAAGGAGAAGAGAATTATATCCAGAGTGAAGGAAGAGCTACAAGCGGAGGATGTCCATTTCCGACATGACTTTTCCATGATTGTGTTGGTTGGGGAAGGTATGAACAACAGTACTGGTCTTGCCGCAAGAGCAGCAACTGCCATTGCTAGAACAGGGGCTAACATTGAAATGATCAACCAAGGGTCTTCGGAAGTCAGTTTGTCCTTCGGTGTTCATCAGAGCAGTGAAGAAAAGATTCTTCGAGAGTTATATAAAGAATTTTTTACTCCTGTTCCAGTCTAAAATAATTTGGTGAATTTTGGGGATAACATTCATGATTATCCCTCCTTTTTTATATACTGTTATATCTTTTAAAAAAGGAGAGTTTCATGTCCATCTCTGAAATAAAAAAGAAAGCTAGGCAATCCCTCACCACCAACTGGGGAAAATCGGTGTTTTTAGTAATCATCTTTTTTGCAATTCAGATGTTATTAGTTAATGGAGTAACGATAGCCATTTATGGAGGATTCGAAGAATGGCAGGATCCGTATAATACTTCTGTTGGTGCAGAATTGTATGGATTAATTATGAGCATCCTGTTAACTCCACTGTCCATTGCTTTTAGCTGGTTCTTTCTTGATATAACTAGAGATAAAGCTGGAAGCATCCGTACTATTTTTTCCATTTATACACAGCCAGCAAAATGCGTTAAACTCTTTCTTACCGCTCTATTAGAAGGTATTTATATATTTTTATGGTCCCTTCTTCTTATTATACCAGGAATCATTAAAACATTATCCTACTCACAAACTTACTATATCCTAAAAGACCATCCAGAACTTTCACCAAATGAAGCAATTACGGCTAGTAAAAATAGGATGCAAGGAAAAAAGGGAAAATACTTTTTACTTAACTTAAGCTTTATAGGCTGGATGTTCCTGAGCATTCTTACCCTAGGTATAGGATTCCTTTGGTTAGTACCTTATATGGCGACTAGCTTAGCAACATTCTACGAGGAAGAAATAGCGGAAAACTTGGAATAACTCATTACAAGGAAACACTTACGATTTTGAAACAATCGTAAGTGTTTTTACCATTTTCATTATGTCCAATCCCAGGCATTTTAGCAAAAATGGGCTTCATTGTAGCAAAAAAACCAAGCATTGTAGCACTTTTGCTGATCCAGTACCCCTTCGAATTTGATTGTCGCAAAAATGAGATGCATTGTAGCAAAAATGGGCTCCATTGTAGCAAAAATCTCGAGCATTGTAGCACTTTTGCTAATCCAGTACTCCTTTGAATTTGATTGTCGCAAAAATGAGGTGCATTGTAGCAAAAATGGTCTTCATTGTAGCAAAAATCCCAGGCATTGTAGTACTTTTAGTTTCATGTAAATCACAATCGTTTCCAATTACAAGAAAATCTGAATTAGTACAGATGAATTCTCCTCACCTCTGAACATCAAAGCTCTTGCATTCGATAAATGCCATCTCTCTTCTCATAGGAGACAAGCGTCATCAAATTACTGATTTTCTTCAAAGCTCCGGTTTTTGTATAGCCCATTTTCTCATACAAGTAGCAGTTCTTCTCTTCCTGAAGGATTGTATCAAGCTCCCATACAGTTGCCTCTGGATATAGCGACTCTATACGCTTCATAACAATTTGGGCCAAACCTCTGCCTTGATATTGATCCAGAATATTAATCATATGTAATCTCATTACTCCTGAATCTTTCTTGTACACATGGACACTGCCTGCTAGTTTATGATCAACTATGATTTTATAAAATGTGCCTTGCTCCATTCTTTCCATAAAGCGTGTAAAGGTTTGATTGACAGGAGTTGTTTCATGATCTTGATATTTATCATATAATGGCTGAAAGACCTGTTTCTGTAGATGATATAAGTGTTCTGCATCGGTAGGCTTAGCCTTTTGAAGACTTATTCCGGAAGCAAGCACTTCAAAGATTTCATCCAGAATATGATAAGGGATGAACTCTCCTTTAAGAACCATTTCTCTAATTTCTTCCACACTTGCCCACCTAGCATCAGCAACCTCCTCATATTGAAGGCTCCATTCAGTTACATTTTGCCTTATTAGAAAATGATCATCAAAGCCCCTGGAAAATCTGACAGTAAATAAAACCTCTGCTGCTTCTATATCTAAATCTATTCCAAGCTCTTCCTTTGTTTCCCTGACAGCAGCCATTTCAGGAGTTTCCCCGCATAAAACAGAGCCTGCAGCTGAGCAATCCCACATATTTGGCCATCCTTTTTTCCAAGGTTGCCTTTTCTGAATCAATAGCTTCCCTTCATCGTTTACAATCCAGACATGCACTACCTGGTGAAAGGTATCCTTCGGCATTTCTTCTTCTCTTATGTGTGTTTTTCCTGTATTCTCTCTGTATTCATTGAACACATCCCATATTTCCATTCTCCCACCCTCTCTCTTTCCATTAAGAATATCATAGTTCATTTGACAAAAACTTTTAAATATGAGATGATGATGGTCGTTAACAATTTGGGTAGACATAGTCTAAAGAAATTTGGCATTCTACTATGTGTTTTTGATAATACTTATTCACACTGGAGCGACTATAGGGTCGCAAGGACGTAAAAGCAGGTAGGGTTTACGTTGCTTAGGTTAGAAAGCAACCAGTGGACAATTTACCGCGGCATTGAAAGCGTGACTTTCATGGAAAATGATCTCCGATTTATATCGGATTGATAATGAATATTCAAAGATTATGATTACCTACAAAAAATCAAAGGCTGGTCTCTTCCATAGAGATCAGCCTTTGTCCAATTATGCCGTTACTTTTCTTTTGTTGTATTCTACAAATGTCCATAAATAGATGAAGCCGCTCAATAAGGCAAGCACTGCAAGAACTACAAATGTCCAGGAGTACCCCACTAGTACAGATAACGGTAACACAAGGGGTGCGATAGTCCGACCGATAGTATAACGCAAGCTTGCCGCAGCAAAGTATTGCCCTCTCATTTCCTCTTTGGCCAGCTTAGAAACAAAACTCTCCTGTAAGCCAACTGTAGCAAGCTCTCCAAATGTAAATATACCCATCGCTAAAATAAGTACCCAAAAATTAGTGGTCATCGGGAAAACGAGCATGGAAACTGCATACAAAAAGGAAGACAGGAAGAAAACCCATTTCTCCGGATATTTTGTCATCCATCTCGTTATAAACACCGTTAGCATGACTACTAATAACCCATTCTCCGATAACAGGATTCCATATGCTCCCTCTCCTGTTACAGCCCATTCTCGATTAAAGAGATTTCCTAACACTTGCTTATCCATCATCCCCTCTAAATAAACAGGAATCAATAAATCTAATTGCATATAAGTTTGTGCCAGAAGAATGCCACCAATGATGAATAAGAAAAACACTTTATCCTTTACAATCAACCCATAGGCCTTTACTTGATTTACCATGACTTGTATCCAATTATCTCCGCTATTGACCATCAGCTTTTGTTTCATTTCATTAGAAAGCGTCTCTTCCGTCAAGAATCGAAGAGCAAATCCAACAATACAGAAAATAATCCCAGCAGCTAATAATAACGCAAAACGATATTGGAAGAACAACACAGCACCAACTATCGGTCCGATTACTACCGAAATATTAATGGATGTATAAAATACAGAGAAGACAGTACTTCTATCCTTCTCTGGCACTACATCCGCAACAATTGCCTGACTGGCTGGATGATAAAAGGATCCACACATACCTGCTATAGTAAATGCCACATAAGCCAACCAAGGGGAATCTAGCCAAGGCGAATTTCCCATAGCGAATAAAATAAATGCAAGTCCTTGTGCCGTTGCAGAGAAAAACAGCATCGTCCTCCTACCGAATCGATCCGCACAATATCCCCCTACAAGATTTGCAGCTACCGAAAACAACTGAGAAAACACCAGTAATACCCCTGCAACACTCGCACCGAACTCTTCAGCAAAATAGATAGCTAAAAAAGGAAAAACCATCCAAAAGCTTAGATTACTAAAAAACTCCCCAAATAAACGAACCTTTAAGGCTCTATCCCAATCTCTAATTCTCATAAAATTCCCTCACTTTTAATAACCTAGACAATCCTATCACAGAAATCTAAGATTCGGAATAGTCGAAAGTCTAAAAAAGTAATACGTATCAGGTTAGCCTAGAATATCAAGTAAGCATATATACATAGGTTGGTTGACTTCCGCAAGTATTAGAAGCAAAACCGTAAGTATTCCTTAAGGAAGTGCAGGTAAGCAATACAACATCGCAAGTAACTTTGTAGGCACGCAAGTATTTGTTGCTACATCGCAAGTATTGGGTATAAACTGGATATTAATTTACCTATAAAAAAATTAAAAACGCACGGCATAAAGCCATGCGTCATCTCTTCATACTTAATCTCTAATAGTAACAGCTGTACCCGTAGCTACACACATCATCATGCCATCACGGATGGTTTCGAAATCTAGGTCCACTCCAATGACTGCGTTTGCTCCTAGTTTACTAGCTTGAACTTTCATTTCTTCTAAAGCAATTTGTCTTCCCTCAGAAAGCTTGTTTTCATAGGCAGAACTTCTACCCCCCACTATATCGGTTACAGAGGCAAACAAATCACGGACAATATTAGCCCCCATGATTGCTTCTCCTATAACGATGCCGTGGTAGGCTTCAATAGTTTTTCCTTCAACAGTGTTGGTTGTCGTCACTAGCATTCTAATTCCTCCTTTAAAAGCTTCTAGCTATATCATACACCAGCTTCTTTCATTTTCACCCAGTAATTCTTCTAAAATTATTACAGAATGTAAAATTCTAAATGGTTTTAATACTAGATCCTCTTCATACCTTTTTAGACTGTTTTTTTAAGCTACGAAAGCCTTCTATAAAAATTTCAGGGTTTTCTTGCACATTAAAAGAGAAAACACCTTGATTTGTATGCAAATAGAGCATGCCAGCACCAAAGGAAAACGGTTTATAGGAAATATCGTGTACATGCTGGAGCTCGAAGCTCTTTTCCGCTGTCCGAATACCTTCTATAGTCATCTCGATTTCCAATTGCTTCTCGATTTGTTGCATCTGAAAGTAAAAATCAATTTGCCTTTCAACTTCTATATAAATCATCAGATATTTACTCAAATACAAACACCTCCTAGCTCTTCTTTAGTGTATCATGTTTGTAATGAATTATTCAGAAAAGAGGAATCGGAGTGCTAAAAGCTGTTTTATTCGACCTAGATGGAACCCTTTTAAACAGAGATGCTTCCTTATCAAAATTTATAGCAAGTCATTTTAATAGTTTGCGAAATGTCCTATCTGATGTGGATGAACAGCAATTCTGTTCACGGTTTATCGAGCTTGATAACAGAGGGTATGTATGGAAGGATCAAGTTTATCGACAATTAATCAAGGAATACAAAATAGAAGGCTTGACTGTGGAAGAGTTACTTCTCTATTACAGCCATAATTTTAAGCAACATTGTGTAGCATTTCCAAACTTACACTCTATGCTAAAGGAATTAAAGCAAATGTCCCTAACACTTGGTATTATCACCAATGGAAAGGGCCAATTCCAAATGGATAATATACATGCGCTAGGGATTGAATCTTATGTTGATACTATTTTAATTTCAGAATTAGAGGGAATAAACAAACCAGATCCGCTCATTTTCCAGCGAGCATTAAGCAAATTAGGAGTAAGCCCCCATGAATGTGTCTACGTGGGTGATCATCCAATCAATGATATTCAAGCTGCAAATGCAGTGGGAATCCACACCATTTGGAAGAAGGATCCTAGCTATCATTGTTTAGAAGCAAACCATGTAATAGATGATTTATCAGAAATACCTCCCATTATCAAAAGCATCATTAAATAAGCTTGGCAAATTCAGAGGTTTGAATCTCCAGCTTTTCCGACGCCTTGGATATATCCTTGAATTCCTCTAAGGCTATTCTGATCTCGTCCTGGCTCTTCTCAATGATTTTCTGAGTCTGACTATTACTAACAGCAACTTTGTTCACTTGCTTCGTAATACCTTCGATATTATCACGTACTTCTACAATAGACGCTTCTACTCTTGCAGCCAGTTTCCTAACCTCCTGTGCAACGACGTTAAAGCCTCTACCATGTTCCCCTGCCCTTGCAGCTTCAATCGCTGCATTTAGGGCAAGGAGATTTGTTTGTGAAGCAATTTCCCGGATTGTTTGGACAATTCCTTTTATAGAATCGGCCTGCATCTGAAGACTCTCTAGTGAGGCAGTATTTTCTTGAGAACTGATTGCTATATCGTCAATTCGTTGAAGTAATTCCTCACTTTTCCCCATCCCTATATCCGCTCGAGTCCGAAGATTCTCAGACATTGCTTTTAATTCCTCTGTCACGTTTTCTAATATTAAATGACGTTCTGTCACATTACTTGCAACTAACGATACACCAAGGACCTTTTTGTTCTTTCCAAAAACAGGCATATAAGAAGCCTCAAACATAACACTTTTGTCATGCTTATCTCTTCTTTCAACCTTGTTAAAATAAGACTTTCCTGCGAATAAGTCCTTCCAGAATTGCTCGTATGCAGGGCTATTCACAAGCGTTGGAAAGCAAAAATCTTTATGAAACTTTCCATACACCTCATTTACCGTATACCCCAGCTCCTTAGCAAAATTCTCATTTACGTAAGCAACCTGACGATTATGGTCAAAGCGGATGATGGCAAGATTTCTTTCCAATGCCTCAACAACTGTCATATCATTTACTTCTTCTGTTTGCTGAACATGCTTCACGCTATTTCCCCCATCATTCAAACGGCGCATAATTCTCTAAATCTAAAACCGTTTCTTTCTCTAACACTAATCTAGCAAGCTCCGCTCCCACAAATGGTCCTGCTGTTAATCCAGAAGCTCCTAATCCATTTGCAAAGAAAATATTCTCATATCCTGGCAGCTTTCCGAAGACCGGCAAATGACCCGGAGTATAAGGGCGGAAACCAACCCTTACTTCTTCTATTTTTACATTTTTCAGAGAATTTGCAATACTTATCGCGTGGTGGAGCAATTCTTTTTTCCCTTCCTCCGTCACCGAGCTGTCGTAACCAGTATTTTCTTCATACGTAGATCCTGCGACGATTCTGCCGTTATCGAATGCAAGCATATATTGGCTACTCGGCGGCAATAAAACCGGCCAAGCGCTTGTATCTGTCTCTTCCAGTTGAAAATGCATAATCTGCGCTTTTTGAAAGGTCACATTTGCATCAATATCCAGCTGTTTGGGAAGCTCGTTCCCCCAAGCTCCTGCAGTTAAAATGATCTTATCGGCATTAATGGGAGTCCCATCAACCAATAATCTGCCGTCTGAAAAGGAAGCACTTCCCTTAATTATTTTTGCTCCCAGTTTCTTAGCAGCATCCTTTAATGCGGAAGTTAAGGCTTTTCCATCTACTCTAGCTCCTCCTTCTATAAACAAGGCATGATGTTCAGCTGTAACAAGGGGGAAAAGCTTCCTCACTTCTTCACTCGATAAGATTCTTACTTCTCCAATTTCAGGGGCATCCTCTTTTTTCTCTACTGTTCTTTGAAGCATTTTTTGTAGCTTTGCTTCCTCATCGTGCAAGGCAATGGCTCCCACTTTTTTATAGCCAGTTTTTCCTGTTTGAAGCTCCGCTAGCTCTTGAATAAGAGTAGGATAATATCTAGCACCATGCTTCACAAGCTGATACCATTTTTTATTTCTTCGCTGTGACACCCAAGGACAAATAATCCCAGCAGCTGCTACAGATGCTTGTCCCTCATCCTCTCGATCTATTAAGGTAACATCAACCTTGTACCTCGCCAAATGATAAGCGGTGGAGGCTCCTAAAATTCCTCCACCCACTACTATATAAGACATTCTATTCCACTCCACTTTCTAAAATCGAAAAGCTAACACTTTCACAATCAATTTGGGCCATCGCCCCGTATGGTAGGATAAATTTCGGCTCTGTATGTCCAAAATTCATATTATATAAGACTGGCAGCTCGGTTAGACCAAGCTCCTGTAAGATTCGCAAGATGGATTGTTTGTATTCCTGATAGTATTTTTCATGCTGCGGTTTTCCAAAGATAATTCCTTTTGCTTGTTGAAGTATCCCCTGTGAGCCATAATTCCTTAACCAATATTCTATATAACTTGGTTCTGGGTGATCCTCTGAGGTTTCAAAGAACAAGATGCTATCCCTCCAAGCTGCCTCTTCTGGCCATAGCTTTGTACCCTTCGCAAACTCTAACACATCAATACAACCACCTATTAAACGCCCCTCTGCAAGCCCTTTTCCTTGCAGCAGCTCATAGCCTTGATTTTGTGTCATTGGCCTCTTCTTATGCTTATTTTCTTCAATCCATTCAAGTCTTGTGCTTGTCCATTCCTTCGCAGGTTTTATTTCTCCTATTGGATCAGTTGAAAACAAGGTCTTTCTTACAGCTTCAGCGGTATACTCATGCATTTCTACATTTTCAGCAAAATCCATTAATATGGAAGGTCCATAAAAGGAGGATAATCCAGCCTTATGGCACAACAAATGGGTAATGGTCGTATCTGAATAGCCTATGAGTACCTTTGGATTGTTCTTTATTATCTCGAAATCAATATATGGCAATAAACGAATGCTCTCGCTTCCCCCAATATTAGAAAAAATCCCTTTAATAGTTGGATCAGCAAATGCGTTCATTAAATCCTCCGCTCTTGCCTTTGGATTTTCATATACAAAAGCAGTCCCCTTTAAACTGTTTGGCATGGCTACTACCTCTAAATCAAATACAGTCTTCAATCTCTCTACCCCTTGCTCGTATCTCCATCTTAGCTCTGGGTCTCCAGCTCCTCCCCAGGACAAGCTAATTGTAGCTACTTTATCACCCGGCTGCAGCATTTTCGGCTTTTTTAACATTCTTTTCCACTCCTTTAACTAAGATTATAAAACAAATTGGAGAGATAGACCGCTATATTTTTAAGGTCTTGTTATAAGCAAAAGCGTAACGACAGAAAGAATTATTCCATATTGTAAAGAACAACTCAATAAGAACCACCTTACACCGGTGTTGCTATCACTCTGGAGCAACCGGTAAAATAACCCCCTCCCCACCTTGATTTACACATACCCTTGCTCTACTCAGAATAACTGATTAGACTTTCCTTTTTACCTACCCTTCTTTTTACGTCCATATTTTAGTAAAATGTGTAATAAGTATATTATTCAAAACTTGGAAGAAGGTCTGCTTGATGAATATTCCCTTTACCAAAATGCACGGTTGTGGAAATGATTACATATATATAAATTGCTTTGAGACGGATATTCAACATCCAAAAGAGCTAAGCAAAGCCATGTCTGATCGTCGATTTGGGATTGGGAGTGATGGCCTTGTTTTAATTTGCCCTTCTGAAATTGCTGATGCAAAAATGAGAATGTTTAACACAGACGGCAGTGAAGGAAAAATGTGTGGGAATGCGATTCGATGTGTTGCCAAGTATGTGTATGACCGTAATATTGTACGAAAAGAGACACTCACTATTGAAACGCTTAGCGGTATAAAAACAATCGATTTAACAGTAGCAAATGGGGACGTGCAAACTGCCACAGTAGATATGGGCAAGCCGATCTTAGAGCCAAAGGATATTCCCATGAGCGTTGAAGGAGTTGAGCCTTTCATCAACCAGGCGATAAATGTGGAAGGAAAAACATATTCTATTACTCCAGTATCTATGGGCAATCCACATTGCGTACTGTTTTGTGAAGACATCTACTCTCTCGACTTACCGAAAATCGGACCTTTATTTGAACAGCATCCTCTCTTTCCCGAGGGAGTGAATACTGAATTTATACAAGTAGAGAATAAGACCTCCTTACGAATGCGTGTATGGGAGCGTGGAAGCGGAGAAACTTGGGCATGTGGTACAGGAGCATGTGCCTCTGTAGTAGCAGCTGTTCTAAATGGCTACTGTGATAAGAACACAGATGTTACAGTGAAGCTACTTGGTGGAGATCTTATCATCCGTTACACAGATGATACGGTGTATATGACCGGACCAGCCACTACCGTTTTTGATGGTGTGTATAGCTGGAATAATACATAAGACTTAAGACCCTCAAATCACAAAATGATTTAAGGGTCTTTATTCTTAATAATATATAAAGAAACTAAGGTATCTACCAGTTTATAATCGAAATGTAATGATACTGGAAATATTGTGTAATAATTCTGTAATATTCAACTGTTACTATATAATTAGACTAAATAGCAGGGGGATAGTGTATTTTGAAGAAAATCTTAGGCACACTTATCATGACAATTGCATTATTGGTCAGCGGAGTAAACATTGCGAATGCCGCAACTACTACTCATACAGTAGAAAAAGGAGAGACATTATATAGCATCTCCAAAACGTACAAAATATCAGTAAACAAATTGAAATCATGGAATAATTTAAAATCAGACAAGATTAAAGTTAACCAAAAGCTTACACTTGTAGCAAGCTCTAAAAAAACATCGAAGAAAAAACCATCACGTTCAAATAATAAGGTTGAAAAGGAATTTGTTGTTTCAGCAAGTGCCTTCACAGCTAATTGTAATGGCTGCTCTGGTATCACCACTACCGGTATAAATTTAAAAAAGAATCCTGACGTTAAAGTAATTGCTGTAGATCCAGATGTCATCCCACTTGGTACAAAGGTATATGTGGAAGGCTATGGATACGCAATAGCTGCTGATACGGGAGGAGCTATTAAAGGAAATAAAATCGATGTTTTCTTCCCATCAAAGACGGAAGCTTATAAATGGGGTCGTAAAAAAGTAACCATTAAAATACTAGAATAATCTAAGTAGGGGGTGTCCCATAAGTAAAAAACTTATGGGACACCCCCTTCCTTCTTTGACAGATATCTGCGCTATGTAGCATTGCTCCTGCGGTGGTCGCATCAAAATGCCACCACCGCAGGAGCAATGGGACCGTCTCAAAATGGCTTTTCAGACGGCCCCTTTTTTGATGGTCATGAATCTATTTTACTGATGTATTCTTTTATTCCACAGATAACTCGCTTATAATAACTCATCTCATGAGGAACAAAATCCTTTCTCTCTACCATCCTGCTAATAGAGATTCGATTTCCCTCCATATAGAGTATGCCTTCTACCCCCATAACCCGACGCTTATCAAGAAATAACGCCTCAAAGTCCGAAAAACTACCCTTCACTATTCCCGAAACCTCTTCTTCTTGGAGACGGAAATCCTCTAAAGAAGCCTCGTATCTATATAAATATGTATGAATGAATTCTCTATCTATCTGTTTATCAGAAGAAATTGTCGTAGGGATTACTCCCAGGGAATCAAGGTCCTCAAAGTAAAGGTCTATCCCAAGCTCTTCCTTCACTTCTCGAATTCCATCTTTTACAGTTTCGTCAGCAAGGAGATGACCTGCTGCTGTTATATCCAACAGACCAGGATAGTTCTCTTTTTGGTCACTTCGAAGCTGTAAATAAATCATCCAACTTCCCTTCTCTAATCCAACGAACCAGCAGGAAAAGGTCTCGTGCCAAAGACCTTGCTGATGGACCTCTTCCCTCGTAGCTATTCCAATTGGAGATTGATTCTCATCAAAAATTTTTAGCAGCTCCACTTAATCTTCTCCGATATTATTTTTTTTCGTTAACTTCTCTATTAAATCTTCAATTCTTTTCTTTTGATTAGCCGTTTCCTGCTCTAGTATTTTTATATCGTAATTACCTTCCGATTTGTTTATTTCAACGATATCTCCCTCTTTTAATTCCGCCTCTATTTCTCTCTTATCAATTAAAAGCTGCTCCTCTTCCTCGGGAAATTTCAAAAATACTGCGAAGCCTTCCTCAAACCGGTCCAACGTGTACTTCACGCTTATCTCTCCTATCTCTGTTTTATTGTTCTCCAATTCACTTCTAAGCCTTGTCCAGGCTGAGTATACATAATAGGACGATTAATATGAAAAGGAGATACATATGAAAAAAAATTTATTCTTTCTTTTTTCTGCACTTATTAGCATCCTTATTTATTCAACCTCCACTGTACAAGCAGAGGAACTAGAGCGTAACGTAGCTCTTCACGATAAACTAATAGATTTTTCTGATGTCCAAGTTATTCACAACGACACAAAGGTCCCGCTTGATGAAATCTCTAAGTATCTTTACTTAGAGCCATATACAGTTAATGGGAATACCATCATTAAGAAATATAAAAAGGTTTTTATATATTATCCATCTAGCGAAAAAACATATCTAGATGGGAAGCAAATTAAATGGTCTCCAATTACAAATGTAGATGGCAAGCTCTATATTAGTGTTAAATTCCTTGCGAAGGAGCTGGGATTTAACATTAAATACTTCCCAAATTACAAGACTCTACGGATTTTCCGAGATAGCTATCCCTCTATGTCACATATCGATTTTGAAAAACTACTCCAAAGCAAGATTAAAAAAA
Organism: Psychrobacillus sp. Z3-81; assembly: GCF_056620325.1. Lineage (NCBI taxonomy): Bacteria > Bacillati > Bacillota > Bacilli > Caryophanales > Bacillaceae > Psychrobacillus > Psychrobacillus sp. Z3-81. The sequence continues at coordinate 124,989 of NZ_JBWQPU010000006.1, read as the reverse complement.
ACAAATCTTCGGCTAAAAAAGCCAATGTTTATCTAACCTTTGATGATGGTCCAAATAAATATACAGTCGCTAACTTAGATATATTAAAAAAGTATAAGGTAAAAGCCACCTTTTTCTTTTTAGGTAATAACATGCTTGGAAATGAGAAAATTGTTCAAGCGACGGCTGATAGCGGCCATTATATCGGTACTCACAGTATGACGCATGATAAAAAGAAAGTATACAAGGATGCCAAAGCTTTTATCAATGAAATAAATGCCGGAACTAAACTAATTAAAGAAATGACTCTCATGGATGCCAAGCTTATAAGAGTTCCATATGGAAGTGTTCCCCATGTAACCAAATCAATCAAAAATGAAATAAAAAATGCTGGATATAAACTATGGGATTGGGATGTAGATTCGAACGACTGGAGATACAAGGATAAAGAGGCGCAACAAATTGTACGTAATGTACAAGAGGGAATAATAAATGCATATAAAACGGGAGACAAAGACATCGTTGTCCTTCTACACGATCGTAGTCAAACGACTCTTGCACTTCCGACGATTATAGAGTGGATTGAAAAGGAAGGGTATCGACTAAAAAGCTATAATCCCAAAGAACATGTTATTCAAAACTTCTTAAAGGATTCTTCTTTGTAAATTTTTGCCCTATTTTATAAAATTTACAGCAATGACCTTGACATCGTTATTTTCATAGCATAATATTATCTTTTGTTAAAAGGAAACTAGAATTGGAGAAAAGACCTCTTCCTTTTCTAGAAATAACGTGGTTCGAGAACCTCCCACGTAAAAAAACTAAGGAGAAATGAATATGAAAATTAAAACGATGGCGACAAGCGGAATCATCGCAGCACTTTATATTGCTGTTTCGCTTTTGGTGGCGCCCTTCGCTTTCGGTGCGGTCCAATTTAGGATTGCCGAAATGTTTAACCACCTAATTATCTTTAACAAGAAGTATTTCTTTGGTATTGTGCTTGGTGTATTTATCACGAATCTCTTCTCCCCGTTAGGGTTATATGATCTAACATTTGGGGTCGGACATTCCGTTTTGACGTTATCTATCAGTATACTAATAGGTAAATTTGTGAAAAACCAATTGACTCATATGGTTTTAAATACATTGCTATTTACCTTTACGATGTTTATTATTGCGTTCGAGCTTCATCTTACATTGGAACTACCTTTCCTATACACCTATTACACGTGTGCAATTGGGGAATTCGTTGTACTTGCAGTGGGTATTCCAATAATGATGGCTTTAAACAAGAGAGTTCAATTTAAAGATTTAATATAAAGTGAAACTTTGATTGGTGGGGGTATTCTTTCATCCCCCACCAATCATTAGTTGAACCAATCGGGCTTTTAGGGACAGTTGACCTCCCACTTAGCTGTCTCATTTCTTTTGCCATCTTGAAGTGGGAGTCTTACTGTCCCTTAATGCGGGATAAAATAAATGTTGACCGGAAAAAATTAAATGAGAAGCCCTTATGATTCTTATCAGATGATAGAATCATAAGGGCTTTTTTAGTACCTCATGGTTCTCCGCTGCGTCGGACGCAGGAGTCGCCGGCGCTGCTCCGAACCAATAAGTGTTTCCTACTAAAATTAATTTCGACTTAAAAAGGAGGGATCTACTGCTTTCAGCGAAGCTTCAATCCAAGTATTCTTTTTCAAATTCTAGGGTACTTCGCACAGTGCCAATCGGTCTTACCAAGCTTTCAATATGTTCACGTTTGTTTTCTAAAAATGGAGGAAGAGATAATTTTTCTCCTAGGGTTTCATATGGCTCGTCACCCATGAAGCCTGGACCATCTGTAGCAAACTCAAAAAGTATGCCATTAGCTACACGAGCGTACAAGGATTGGAAGAAGAAGCGATCGACAAAGCCAGATGTGCTGAAGCCAAAGCTTTCCATTCTGGCAGTCCATTCATCTAGAACGGTCCTATCCTCTACTCGAAACGCTGCATGATGAACTGTACCAAAGCCTTGACGCCCCGGTGGTAATACGACATTTTTCTCGACGATTACCTGTGCCCCGTTTCCTCCTTCTCCTACTTCAAAGAGATGTAACGCCCCATCCTGAGCAATCTCTTTAAATAATAAAACCTTCTCCAATACTTCTTTCATATAGTCAAACTGAGCAATACGAATATGAATTGGACCTAGACCTGTAATAGCATATTCTAATGGAACCGGTCCTTTTTGCCAAGGAGTTCCGGCTGCTATTCCTTCATTGTTCTCATCAGAAACAAGCTGGTATTGTTGATCATCAAAGTCTACAAAGGAGAGAACCTTTTTACCAAATTGCTCCTGAATTCCTGTATGCTTCACCTGAAATTTATCAAAGCGTTTCACCCAGTATTCTAACGCAGCATCACTTGGTACACGAAAACCCGTTTTGTAGATTTCATCTGTTCCATGTGTCCCTTTTGGGATTCCTGGAAAATCAAAGAACGTCATATCCGTTCCCGCTCCACCTACATCATCTGCAAAGAACAAATGGTAGGTTTGAATATCATCCTGGTTTACTGTTTTCTTCACTAGACGCATACCTAAAACATACGTAAAAAATTTATAATTTTCTTCAGCACTGCTAGTAATCGCTGTTACATGGTGGATCCCCTTTAAATGATTCATGTCGCTCCTCCTATTTGTCTCTCACTCAAATATCTTTAATTCGAGATAATTTTATCATGAACTATTTAGACAGTCAAAGAAGGTAGCCTTTCGATTAGACATCAACCTGTATACCAAAATCTTTATTAATAGCTTGCTTATAAACCCCTTGGGCTACTGCCAAATCAAAATAAGCAGCTCCAACTGATTTAAAAAAGGTTATTTCCTTGTCATTTTCACGGCCTGCTCGTTCCCCTGTAACCAGCTTTCCAACTTCACTATGTATCTGTTGGAAAGACCAAATACTCTGGTTTTGTGCATGTATCAGTTCTCCTGCTTCCACCTTTACTCCCTCTGCATCATCAACAACAATCTTTGATGCTCTTGAAACGGTTATTTCATCTACTTCTCTCATATGAGGAAGATACGAGCCAACACCGTTTATATGAACACCCTCCTTTAAATCCTCGCCTATGAAAACGGGTTCTTGTGAGCGTGTCGCACAACAGATAATATCTGCTCGTCTTACCGCCCATCTCACATCTTCTGATACTTCAATAGGAATATTGATCCCGAAATTTTGGAGTTTTTCTTTGAATTCGTAAGCCTTTGATACATTTCTATTAATTAATATAATTTGTTCCATAGAACGTACTTCTAGAATTCCTAGCACCTGTTCAAATGCCATAGCGCCAGTTCCGATAACGGTTAAAACCTTTGCATCCTTACGAGCAAGATAATTGGTTGCAATTCCACTTAATGCACCTGTTCGAAGTCTCGTTAAATAAGAAGCATTCATAAAAGCGAGATGTTCCCCGTTTTGTGCATCAGAAATTAATACAACCCCTTGTGTAGTAGGCTTGCCTTGGGATGGATTATTCGGAAAAATGGTTACAACCTTTACTGCTGCTACCTCGCTTACTAAATCTGCGCTTGGCATATAAAGAGAGGAAGCGTTATACTGCGGAAACTCAATTACCGTTCGATGTGGATTCAGTATTTGCTCCTTCTCCTTCGCTTTTAGTACTTGCTCGATATCGGCAATTGCATTTTTCATATGATAGAAACTCATAATTTCTTTTTCATTGATGACTAACATGATGTCCTCCTATAAAAAGAACCCGTCTTGCTTTTTGCATGAGACGAGTTCCATTTTTTATTTATACTTCACTCAGCTTAGAACTATTCTTCAGCTTGTTATGGTTATCCTCCATAGATACATTATCCAAATCTTGTTGGCTCCGTTCTTTCACAGCCCATATTGCAAGCAGAGATACTATGGCAGTAAAGATAATATAGCAAGCAACGGGTACATAGGAGTCGTTAAATTGCAGCATTAAGCTTGTAGCTACAAGTGGTGCTGTACCTCCAGCCAAAGCTGCACCAATTTGATACCCTAGCGTTATCCCGGTATACCTGACCTTGGCATCAAAAATCTCCGAAAACATTGTTCCAAGAACTGCTGTTATAGGAGCCCAAATAACACCAAGCCCGATAATAGTCGCAATGACTAAAAGTACAACAGATTGTTGTTGGAGCATCCAAAAATATGGGAATGCAAATAAGATCATCCCAACAGATCCAGCTACATACACCTTTTTTCGCCCAACTCTATCAGATAGCGCCCCCATAATCGGAATTAGAATGGTAGTTACAATGGTTGCAACAGTGACTGTGTTTAACGTTACTGTTCTAGAAAATCCTAAAGTCGAAGTCGCATAAGAGACGATAAACGTCCCAAAGATATAGAATGGTGCTGTTTCTACCACCTTTGCACCTATTGCAATTAACACCTCACGCCAATGATATTTAAGCGTAGCAGCCAGAGGCAACTTTGGTATATCTCCAGATTCCTGCACTTTTTTAAAGGATGGTGTCTCATCTATTCCTTTTCGAATCCACAGACCAAAAATTACAAGTAAGGCACTCATGATAAATGGAACTCGCCAGCCCCAAGTCATAAATGAACCTTCTGGCAAGAGCGACATGATAGATAACGCCACTGTACCTAATACCATCCCAATTGTTACGCCCATTTGAGGAATCGACCCATAAAGTCCTCGTTTTTCTTTAGGTGCATATTCTACAGCAAGTAAGAGCGCTCCTCCCCACTCTCCACCTATTCCAAGTCCTTGAATTAGACGAAGCGTAATCAAAAGAATAGGAGCCCATATTCCGATTGCTTGATAGGTTGGTAATAACCCCATCCCTAAGGTAGCAACTCCCATTAAGCTTAATGTCAATACAAGTGTCTGCTTACGTCCAATCTTATCTCCAATATGGCTGAATATAATACCGCCAAATGGACGAATAAAAAAGGATAAAGCAAATGTTGCATATGCAAGCAGCAGCCCAACAGTCGGATCTTCTGTCACGAAAAATAATTGATTAAATACAAGTGCTGCAACTGTTCCATAAAGAAAATAATCAAACCATTCAATAGAGCTACCTACAAGACTAGCAATCCACACTTTTCTCATTTGCTTTGCATTCATAAAATCTCCCCTTATCTAAAATTGAAGTGACACTTAAATCCCCATGTAGCTATTTTATTGATATAAAAATATTCTGTCAATATTTTTTATTTAGCAACATTGAGGGTTTTTAATTTTCTCGGTATGATAGATATAACGAATGAAGCAACGGGGAGTATATTATATGTCATCTACGATTGGAACTGTCTTAAAGACAATAAGAAAAGAAAAGAAAATGACCTTAAAGGAACTAGCAGAAAAGACAAGCGTATCGATCAGCTTTCTATCCCAAGTAGAAAATGGGAAATCTAGTGTTACATTAGAATCGTTAAGGAAAATTGCAGATGCCTTACAAGTAAATCCTGCTGTATTTTTCCCGGAAGGGCCTTCAAATGACAACCTAGAAGTAATAAAACAACAATTTTTTTATCAGGATCTCTCGTATGGTATACACGACAGCAGCTTTTCTCCAATCCTTGTTACGCTACAGCCAGGTGAAAATGAAGGAAATGCGTTTGCACATAATGGACATGAGTTTATTTTTGTAGTGGAAGGAATACTTACCATTTTAATAGATGGCAAGAAAGAACAGTTAGGAGCACAACAATCTAAAATGTTTGACGCAACCAAGCCTCACTACTGGTATAACTTAACCGACAAGCCAGTTCGTTTTTTAGTGGTTACCTCTAATTAGTATTTTATTTTTCTAGAGTAGGTGCTTGTATATAGGATAAGTGGACAACTTGCATAACCTATAGATTATCCAATTAATCAAGGAAGTGTTGAGCTTGCCACACAGAAAAAGGAGAGGTCCACGTTTTTGCCTTTTACCTGGCTATAACTGGTGCGGCCCTGGTTGTAGCGGACCCGGCCCTCCTGTAAATGAATTAGACGCTGCATGTAGAATGCATGACAGATGCTACGATAGTGGTAGAAGCAGATGTGAATGTGATCGTGAATTTCTTCATCGGCTTTATCCTCTTATAAATCCTCGCACAGACGTCGGAAGACACGCCCGCTTAGTCGCAAACTATATGAGGCTTCAAACTGCCTTTACTTGCAGCAATTTTAATAATCGCCGTCGTTATTGAGGGTGTCCCATAAGTTTTTTACTTATGGGACACCCTTTTCCTTCTTTAACAGATATCTATGCTATGTAGCATTGCTCCTGTGGTGGTCGCATTAAAATGCCACCATCCTCGTCGCAAAGGCCCCGTCTCAAAATGATTTTTCAGACGGGCCCTTTTTTGTGATAAAATGACAAAAAATACTAAAAAGGTAAAATAAATGCGATACTTTATAGATTTAACTTCGTCTATAAGGGCAAGGGGGGTAAAAGATGGAGATGGAACAGCTATATAGAGAGCACAGCGACAGAGTATACAGCTACATATGGATGCTCGTTCGCCATAAACAAACGGCAGAGGACCTGACACAAGAAACATTTTATAAGGCCTATAAGGGTTACGATAACTTTAACCAACAATCTTCCATTCCAACTTGGTTATTAAAGATAGCCAGAAATATAACATACGATTATTTTCGAAGGAAAAAAGTAATCCAATTCTTTAGCTTTGAAAAAGAGCATGACTACGATACAGAAGAAATCTCACCAGAAAGTCATGCAGAAAAAAATGAGGAGCTTGCTCGAATGTACACCTCTATGAGCAAATTAAAGAAGGATTATCAAGAGGTTTTGCTTCTTCGTAAAATTCAGGAATGCTCCATTCAGGAAACTTCCTTTATCCTAGGGTGGACAGAGGCTAAGGTAAAAATGAAATCAGGTCGGGCATTAGATGCCTTGAAAAAAGAGTTTCATAAAGGAAGGAGTGAAGACAATGAAACCGAATGAAGAATTCGATAAGCTTTTCGGAGAAATGAAACAGGTAGATAGGTCTTTAAAGGCCCGAGAGAACAGCTGGCTCGCATTAAAAGGAAAAATAAACAAACCTAAGAGAAGAAAAGTTTTCCCGGCAGTTATCTCTTTAGCTCTCATTGCAATTGCCTCCTTCTTACTTGTCACTTACCTACTCCCTACTGAAACAGAGCAAACAAGTGATACACTTTCGAGGGAAGAAGTGATTATGGGATTCCTGGAGAAGCAATATAATGGGCCTGATGTTGAATTTGAAAAACTGTATAAAAATTGGTTGAAACTAGAAAGCAATAGTTTAGAAGAAAAACAAGAGAAATCAAAAGAGGATACAAACTTTATGAAATATATTGAAAATATATTTGAAGAATACATTGTGGGGGATAAACTGTTAGACTTTATAAATACAAACTTACTTTTCCGATACCAATACCTGCTTATAGATAGAGAGTTACAAATGAATTTAGAAAAAGTTACGATGGAGCAGGATAAAGTTCATCCAAATATATACAGGACTATCATTGAGGTATCCCTAACTAATAGGAAGGGGCAGGAAATTTCCCATACAATGAGAGATGAATTCATATTCTCTAGTGAAGAAGTTAATAAAATTGGAAGATATAATAATGGAATAAATGGAGGTTCACTAGAACTTGATGAGAAGATCAAGAACTTTGATGCATACCTTTCTCAAGAAGACCAATCTACAGAGGCACTTTCCAATGAAGAAGCAATTATGGGCTTTCTTGAAAAACAATACAATGGACCTGATATGGAATATGAGCGGCTGCTAGATGAATGGATGACCCTACAAAGCGAAACAGTTGTTGAAAGCCAAGAGGATTATGATGTGCTTCTAAATTCAGAGGAATATAAAGCCTTAATGAATTATTATGAGGCAAGTTTTGGTGAATATATTAGGAAAGAAAAATTCGAAAGCTTCCTTGGCACAAATTTATTATTCCAATATCAAGCCCGGCTACTAACCAATAGCTTACATATGAAATTAGAAAAGGTTACGGTTAAGCAGGACGAAAACTATCCGAACATCTATCGACCAATCATAGAGGTATCCTTAACCAATAACAAGGGGCAGCAAGTCTTCCATACCTTAAGAGAAGAATTTATATTCTCTGAAAAGGAACCAGGTAAAATAGGAAATTATAATGGAATTAAAGACGGTGGTGGAGTAGAGTTGTATGATAAGATTGAAAACTTTGATGCCTATCTAACTTCAGGGGAATAAAGTTCTTAAAAACCAACTTCGGTTGGTTTTTTGTTTACTAGTCATTAATTAAGACCTTAAAGGGTTTTACAACATTCTCGCTTGTTTTTATAACATTCTCGCTGATTTTTACAACATTACCTCCTTTTTTTACAACATTATTTGTATCAGTAAATAAAATTACAACATTAATGGTTATTTTTACAACATTCCCCTTTGTTTTTACAACATTTCCTTCTCTTTTTACAACATTTTTCTCCTGGAAAAATAATTACGACTTAGGAGCTCATTTTTACGACTTTCTCTACTGTTTTTACAACTTCAAGCCACAATTTTACGATATTCTTTAGACCAAAGACCAGAACTACGACTTGGCAGCAGTTTTTTACGACTTACTCTACTGTTTTTACGACATTGAGCCCAAATTTTACGACTTTCTCCACCCTCTCCATCTAAATCCAATAAAAAAAGAGCCGCTAAGCCCTTTTCCCCTCACACTTATAGCTGCAACACCATCTCTGCTTCGCCTTCATTAATCTGTCCGGTCTTTACAAACCCAAAGCTCTCGTATAGTTTGATAGCTTTCTCATTCTCTGGCTCAGTGGAAAGATAGATAGCATCGCAGCCTTCCATTTGTTTTATTTCCTCAAGGATTAATCCAATCGCTTTTTTCCCATATCCTTTTCCTTGGGCTGTATGGTCAATCATTAAACGACAGATCCAATAATTAGACGTCTCTTCATCAAACCCATACATAGCAAAGCCGATTAGCTTGCCTTCTACTTCTATACCTTTCGTGATCCATCCTGTCTCAAACATGGATTGCACGATGGATAAGGCGTTGGATGCGACAAATTCTTCAATCACCGTGGCCTTGCCATTTTCGTTGGTCGTTAGCAGCACTGTCTTTAGCCAGTTATCCTTTGTTATATCTACTAGTTTCATCTCTTATTCCCCCTTAGTCTATATTCAGTTTACCAGACATAGGAACTAAATCTTTACTTAATAAAAAAAGAGTTCTCCCTACTCTTGGAGAACTCCCTACAAACTAATTCACTTTCTTATTTCCTTTCCAATACATTTCACGTAAACGGAATTTTTGTAGCTTTCCAGTCGCAGTTTTAGGAAGGGCCTCGACGAATTCAATTGATTTTGGTGCTTTAAAATGTGCCATATTAGAGCGACAGTATTCAATAAGCTCCGGCTCCGACACTTCCTGACCTGGCTGTCTTACGATAATTGCCTTCGGTACCTCTCCCCACTTCTCGTCTGGAACAGCAATAACTGCCACCTCTAATATAGCTGGATGCTTGTAAAGAACTCCCTCTATCTCTGTGGAAGAGATATTTTCTCCACCTGAGATGATCATATCTTTTATTCGATCCTGAATTTCAATATAGCCATCCGGATGTGTCACTGCTAGATCTCCTGTATAGAACCAGCCATCGCGGATTGCCTCTGCTGTTTTTTCCGGATCCTTATAATAGCCCTTCATAACCACGTTTCCACGAGTGATAATTTCTCCAAGCTCCTTCCCATTCCAAGCAACTTCTTTTCCATCCTCTTGGCTAACTACCTTTGTTTCCCCGTTGAAGGCAAGCTCGATTCCTTGTCTTGCCTTGATAGTAGCTTGCTCTTCTGGTGAGAGACTATCAAACTCTTGCTTCCACTCACAATATAAGATAAACGGAGAAGTTTCGGTTAGTCCGTATACGTGCATCATTTTTAAACCAAGGACAGACTGTGCTTTGGCAATTAAAGCTGCCGCTGGAGGTGCTCCTGCTGTAGCCATACGTGGATTCGTTGTAATTTTTACTTCCTTCGCCTTTGGTTCATTTACGAGCATATTCACAACTGTTGGCGCACCACATAACAGGGTAATCTTATGCTTATCAAACAGATCGATGATAAGTGGTGGGTCTACCTTCCGTAAGCATACATGGGTTGCACCGGCTGCAGTAATGGCCCAAACGCCACCCCATCCATTCGCATGGAACATTGGTAGAGTATGTAGGTAGACATCATCATGTTGGATGCTTAAATGGTGCATAATATTAGCGGCATTTAAATAATTACCTCGATGAGTTAGCATAACTCCCTTTGGCTTGGAAGTAGTACCGCTTGTATAATTTATCGTTATTAATTGATTTTCATCTATTTCAGGAAAGGGAACTGCCTCGTTCTCTGCACCAACAAATCCCTCATAAGCTACTCCGTTCAGGTTATTGGTACAACCTTCTACCTCCACTACTACTAGTTGACTAAACGGAAGATTGTCCTTAATTTTCTCGATTGGCTTACTAAATTCTTCATCCACTATAAGCATCTTGGAGTCACTATGCTTGATAATATATTCTAAGTCATCTGCAGATAATCGGTAATTTAAAGGTACCATCACCGCGCCAAGCTGACATATTCCATAAAAGCACTCCAGCATATAATGCGTGTTTGGTAGCATTACAGCAACGTGATCCCCTTCCTGAATACCTGCTGCAGCTAATGCATAGGAAAGCCTGTCTGCCCGCTCCCCAAATTCCTTATACGTGAATCTCTTTTCTTCATCAATTACAGCAAGCTTATCTGGATAATACTTAATGGCTCTTCTTTTCCAATCTAGCGGCGTTAACGGTGAAAACATTTGACCAGCTCCTTTTCCATGTATATATTCCGGTAGAAACGTTCTTATGCTCACTTGCCCAAAGACTCCTAGCTCATTGGAAGCGCTTTAATTCATTCTAAATAAATAACCGAATATTTTCAATTATCAAAACGGTCTCGATCTGTCTAATTTTGTTTGCTTTCCTGTTTCAGAAAGGACACTACTATCCAAGAAAACACTAATGAGATTACTGGGAAAATAATATTCCAAGATGAGTAATTGATTTCGTTTATTTGAAAATAGTATTTCGAACGCCAAGTTTCAAATAAAATATTTAATAATAATGTTATCAAAGGTGCAATAAACACCTTTTTAGTAAGAATAGATGCTAAAAGACCTAATCCAATTACTATAAGTGGGACAATGAACAACTGCATTAAAAAGGGGTCTATCGACTCGATAAATTCCATAATACACCTTCTTACCATTTATTATAATCATAATATATATTTTCCTTGTTTGTTAAATAACAACATTATTTTAGAAAACAGCCTTTGAAAATAAAAAAGCAGAGATATCTCTGCCTTAATTCTTTCCTATAAAACGAAACGCTCTACTTAGTGTTGTAGGTACAACGGAAGCATGGTTTTCATCTTCAGCAATATGTAATTCCACATTGTGTTTATTTTTTAGAATGAAATTTAATTCTTTCGCATCATCCAGAATATAATATTCTTCACTACCCACTGCCATAAACAGATTCGTCATACTACCCCCATATGACTGTGCAAATCGTAATAATTCTCTATTGTTCCACCAGATAGACGGACTGATGGCTAGGTAATGTCTAAAGAGATTTGGCTTCGTCAACATAGCCCAGACAGTAAACAATCCACTTAAAGAGTGACCGAACAATGCCTTCTTTTTCTTATTGATAGGATACATCGATTCTATTTTAGGCATGAGCTCCTCCAAAAGAAAGGTTAAAAATCCTTCCGCTCCACCATGAGGTCCCAAATCTCTCCCCATTAATCTATCAGGATAGACATAGCTGTCAGCAGGGGGAGTAAAATCAAAAAATCTTTTCCTAGCTATCTCTTGTTCGTTTCCTTGATGGCAAACTCCTATGATAATAGCTTGGGAAATAGAGGTTTTTAACGTATTTTTGGATTGGAGTCTCACTACCTCTCTAGCTAGATGAAAATACATCGAGCCATCAAGTATGTAATAGACAGGATAACCATCCTCTGGTACCTGTCCCGTGGGATAAGATATCTTTATCTCATATACGTAACCATTTGTAATGGAAGGATAGCTCCATTGAACGGTGTTCTCTAAGAAAATGTTCTCCATTTAGCGTTCTCCCTTCAACATATTATAGCCATAGCAAACTGGGACCCCTAATTCTTCATCCGTCATGATTTTTGCATCAATATGAAAGACTTGTCTCATTACTTCTTTTGATAGTATTTCATGAGGGGTACCTATTGCCGCAATAACACCATCCTTCATTGCAATCAGCTCATGAGAAAATCTTGACGCGTGATTAATATCATGGAGAACCATCACTACTGTACAGCCATGTTTTCTATTCAAGTCTTCTACAATTGATAGCACATCTAGCTGATGAGCCATATCTAAATACGTGGTAGGCTCATCTAATAACAGGATATCGGTTTCTTGGGCTAGAGCCATTGCGAGCCACACCTTTTGTCTTTGTCCTCCTGATAGCTGACTGATTTCTCTATTTTTGAAAGCAGTTGTTTTTGTCAGCTCCATTGCCCAATCGATAACCTCTTGATCCTTTTTAGAAAGAGTCCCCATATTCTTACGATGCGGAAACCTTCCATAGGATATCAGCTCTTCAACCTTTAGCTGTCCAGGTGCCTCTGAGCTTTGCGCCAGAAGGGCCAATTGCTTTGCTATTTCTTTCGTGGAGATATGCTTCATATCCTGATCCTGTAAAAAGACCTTCCCGCTACTTTGCTTAAGGATTCTCCCGATTGTCTTTAGTAAGGTTGACTTTCCACAACCATTTGGGCCAATTATCGTCGTTATTTTCCCTCTTTGAATAGAGACACTTAGCTCATGAAGAACAACATGATTTTCATATCCAGAGCTTACCCGCTCTACTCTTAAAACAGGTGCGTCCATTAGGTGTCCCTCCTACGCCTTTGATTTAATCAATAAATATAAAAAGTAAGGTATCCCAATAATGGATACGACAATTCCAATTGGCAGCTCAGATGGCTCAAAGACAGTTTTCGCTATATAATCCGAAACAATCAGCAGAAACATTCCAACCACTGCACTAATCGGAATGACAAATCGATGGCTGATACCGACTAATCGCTTCCCTATGTGGGGTGCCATTAATCCAATAAACGCGATGCTACCAGATACCGATACACACGCACTCACAATACCTACACTACACAATAAAAGAATGGATTTCTCCTTTTCAATAGAAATCCCTAAGCTTTTGACGGTTATCTCCTCTAGCTGTAGATAATCTAAGAGATGTGCTTTTCGGTAAATAAAAGCTCCTAAGAAAAATACCCAAGGAAATATGGTCATTACATAATTCCAGTTAGCGCTATAAATGCTTCCTGAAAGCCAGACTGCTGCCATCTCATAATCATTGGCGTTCATCTTTAGTGAAATATATAGGGATAATGCTCCAAATCCACTACTGATTGCAATACCTGTGAGAATAAGACGCTGCATATCTAAGATCCCATTTCGCCAAGCAAACAGATAGATAATCGCAGCAGCCAGTGATCCTCCTACAAAACCAAATAACGGCATGAGCATGACAGAATAACTTGTACTGCTTGGTGACATTTGAAAAAAGAACATAAAAATCACGATTGCCGCCCCTGCTCCTGCGTTGATTCCTAAAATCCCAGGATCGGCAAGGCCATTTCTCGTTACTCCCTGAATCACTGCCCCCGCTATCCCTAAGCCAATTCCAACCAAGCCAGCTAGCACAATTCTTGGTAACCGAAAATCAAATATCACTAAATCGAATTTGTCATTAGGATCGATTCGCAATAATGTTTTTACTACTTCCCAGACCGTCATATCAAAGGCACCATTTGTAATATGCAAATAAAAGGCAAGAAAAGAGAGAGCTATAAAAGAAAAGAATACTGTCCAAAAACGCAGCGTGTGTGTGTTATGCACGACTAGCCCCTCCTCTCGTCCTAATCAAATAAAGAAAGAAAGGAACACCAATAAGTGCAGTTACAACCCCAACCGGTGTTTCAAATGGAAAATTAATAAATCTACTTGCGACATCACATAGTGCAAGAAACACCGCACCTATTACCGCAGAGCATGGGATAATAAAACGATAATCTACCCCCACGATAAACCGAGTAATGTGGGGAATAACCAATCCGACGAAAGCTATCTTCCCGACCAGTGCTACAGCAGTTCCAGTAAGCATGACAACTGCCAATATACTTGCAGCCTTCACCCATTTTGTCTTTTGTCCTAGTCCAACTGCAATATCCTCTCCAAGAGATGAAATGGTGATAGATTTAGAAAGAAAAAGAGCGATAACCAAACCAATTCCTCCGAATGGAATAGCAAGAAGAACCATATCCGGATTTACACTATGTATTTTTGCGTTATACCAAATGCTAATTGTTTGGGAAACCTGATAGTACATGGCAATCGCAGAAGCAATACTGCTAAGAAACGTACCAATTACTGTGCCGATGATGGCTAACTTAACTGGTGACAGTCCTCCCTTTATGAGAGAGCCAAACCCAAAAACTAAGCCTGCTCCTATTGCAGAGCCTAGCATAGATAGCATGATCAATTGTGAGTTTGGCAGTCCAGGGAAGAATACCAATGCAAGGGTAATGACAAACGCAGAACCATCATTGACCCCCATGATAGATGGAGAGGCAAGATAATTACGTGTGATTCCTTGCATCATTGCTCCAGCTACCGCAAGAAATGCTCCAACCAATAAAGCCGCGATTACTCGCGGCAATCTGGACGTTCGAATTATTTGGTGATCTACATTTGTCTCATCAAATTGGGAAATTGCCTGCCAAGCAGTTATAAAACTAATATCCTTTGCCCCATATAAAATAGATAAGATGATTACCAGCATGATAAATAGTGGTGAGGACCATAATATAACTGCTGGGACAGAAATTTTTTTACCCATAGTATGCACCTTTTACTTCGTTAAATTTGTAATTGTAGCATCTAAGAATTTAACCTTTGACCAAGCTGTTCCTCCCTGAGCTAGTGGGTCTACTGCATTCACAAACACATGGTCATTTTTTGCAGCCTCAATACTTTTAAAAATAGGATTTTCTAATAATTCATCTAACGCTGTTGGGTTATCTTTATTCTCCGTTGTTTCGTACTGAAGGAAAATATAATCTGGGTTTATATCCGCTAACCCTTCTAATGCTAATTCAGATTGAGCCTCTGCTTTTGCTACCACATCTGGTACAGCTAAACCCAGGTCCTCATACAAAACTGGATTTAGATAGATGTTTTCTGGATATACATTGAGGCTTCCTTGTCTCATCCGTAATACAAGCACCGTCTTATCCTTTAATTGTTCACTAAGCTGTTCCTTTGCCTCTGAAGCCTTTGTCTCGTAATCATTAATAATAGTATTTGCGTCTGCTTCTTTACCAGATAATTGGCCTAGTAGCAATAAGTTCTCTTTCCAGTTCGTAGATACATGTGAATAAGGAATCATCGTCTGTATTTTATTTAGTGATGTTACTACCTCTTCACCATGTTTCGAAGAGCCTAAAATTACATCAGGATCCAGCTTTAAAATAGCCTCATTGTTTGGTGCGAATTTATCTCCTACTAGAGAAGCACCCTCTAATTCTTCCGCTAGATAAGCTGGAATCGCATCCGCAATCGCTAGAACTCCGACAGGCTTAACCCCTAAAATTGCGGCGTCCTCCATAGATTCCAAGCTTGCAGCTACTATGTTATTTACCTCAGCTGGTAACACATACTCTGTCCCTAAATAAGTAATTGTTTGTTCTGTTGCCTCTTGTTTTTGTATATCTGATGCTTCCGTATTTACTTCTACTTCTGCCATTTCTTCTTCCCCACATGCAGCAAGAAGGATGGTCAATAAAACCGAAACTCCAAACAACCGGTATTTACCTTTCACCTTTACTCTCTCCTTTTAATTAATATCAATTGAATGATAATGATTATCAATATCATGTTAATTGATAATTTACTATATTTCAATACTATTTAGAAAATATTTCAGAGTACTTACCTACGACATAAAGAAGATTGAGCAAAAATATTTATATATGGTTTGCCCTAATAGGATAAAGGGAATATTCTTTGAAGAGAACAATAGGAGGAAAGATGATGGCTCGTAAGCAGAAAAGTCCATGGAGTAGACGAAGGAAAATTACTTGGGTTCTTATAGGAATTTTTTTCATTTGTTACATAGCACTTATATTATGGCATACCTATAAACCGCTCCCCAATGGAATTTCCTATGCAGGAGATTTACACAAAACCGACAGTATTCAATTTCTAACGGATTTAACCTATGCCCAGGATAAACAAGGGAATGGTATGGTTCATGAGAATAATATTTTCGAAGAAATTTATAAAACGATTAATGAGGCAGAGGAATTTGTCGTGTTAGATTTTTTTCTTGTAGATGGCTATTACGATGAAGAGGAAGATTTTCCACCTATAGTTGAAACATTATCTACCACTGTTGCAAATAAAAAGAAGCAGAATCCAGATATGCCGATTGTTTTCATAACAGATCCATTAAACCGTGGCTATGGCTCCTATGAAAATGAGTGGTTTAAGAAAATGAGAGATGCAGGGGTTGAAATAGTCTATACAGATTTAGATCCGTTAAGGGATTCTACGCCTATCTATTCTGGCATCTATCGATTATTTTTTCAATGGTTTGATTTTGGTGGAAAGGGCTGGATTGCCAATGCAATGGCAAGTGACGCTCCGAAAATGACGATTGCCTCTTATATGACACTTTTAAATGTTAAGGCAAACCATCGGAAGGTGCTTATAACAGAAAAGTCAGCGATTGTCAGTTCCGCTAACCCCCATGATGCCAGCGGATTTCACGGAAACATCGCATTAAAGCTAGGAGGTCCTGTTCTAAACGATATGTTAAAGGCTGAAGAGGCTGTATCTCTTATGTCTGGTGGACCTAAACTACCTAGAGTGGAAACGAAACAAGAGGACGGAAAATATACCGTTCAATATCTAACGGAAAAGAAAATCTTAGATGCCCTTTTAAGTGACTTATCGGAAGCAGAGCAAGGAGATACAATCTGGCTAGGGATGTTCTTCCTCTCGGAGAGAGCCATTATGGACGAACTAATAAACGCTACAAACCGCGGAGTTGAGGTGAACCTTATTCTTGACCCAAACGAAAACTCCTTTGGTAGACAAAAATCTGGTATTCCAAATAGACCAGTTGTACAGGAACTCCTAGAGGACACAGAAAATAAAATGAATATCCGCTGGTATAACACAGTTATCGGTCAATACCATACAAAAGCTATTTGGATTCAAACAAAGGACCATACAATTATTTCAAACGGGGCTGCAAATTTTACGGAAAGAGCTTTAAATGATTACAACCTAGAAAGTAATATCCGAGTAATTGCTCCTAACGATAGTGAGTTGGCTTTGGAGATGGAACAATATTTTGAAAGACTGTGGAACAACGAAGATGCCATGTATACGTTAGATGCTTCTGAGTATCAGAATACTTTTACCTGGTGGCAAAGATGGATAGTAGCTTTCCAGAGTTTCATCAAGGTAACCACATACTAAATAAATGCGCAAGCGCCTGTTATGTCCCGACTAGCAAATGGAGCCCGGCGAGGAGGCAGTTTCTCAGCCACCACAGCCGGGATACATTTGACCTCGAGGGGCAAGGCGCTGGAGCTGGATACTAAATAAATGCGCAAGCGCCTGTTCTGCCCCGTCTAGCAAATGGGGAATAACGAGAGTTTCTCTGCCAACATAGAGACTAGGCATTCATAATTGATAAAAAGAAAAGTAGACAAGATCACATAAGTGACTTGTCTACTTTTGCTAAGAAGAGTCCGAAACCTATATTTACTCTTTCGGTTCAAAAGTTTTACAATCTGTTTCTTGGCTAGTGGATGCTTTGTTGCTACTATGACTTACTACATAAATCGCTTTTGCATTACACTTATTACCTGCTCTCCAGAACTTACAGCTGTTCACTTCACAAAGAACGTCTTTTGCCATAGGTTTCACACCTCCTCTTTCACAGTATGAATGGATGCTGAAAAAATCATACTCCAGGAGTGACTCTCTTATTTTATTTCAAATATATACTGAATCTCTGACGGCAAAAACGTCTAATTTTTCTTCCCTTTTCCTATTACTTTTTTTAAATTACATAGTAGATAGGCTTTAAAATATCTATATCTTTTAATCTTTTGTATAATAGTACTAGAGTAATTATTTACATAATAATATTTTAAATTACCTACAGGGGGAAATATCGATGACTATCCTACTGGTAGATGACAATACCGTCAATCTATTCGTTATAGAAAAAATTCTGCATAGTGCAGGATACAAAGATACAGTTTCGTTACAATCCGCCCAAGAGCTTTTTGATTACATAGAGCTGGACAATCCAAATGCTAGCAATAAAGCGATTGATCTCATCTTGCTGGATATTATGATGCCATCAATAGATGGGCTAGAGGCCTGCAGACTGGTCAAGGAGAACGAGCGATTTAAAGATACCCAAATTATTTTTGTAACAGCGCTTGAAGATAAGAATAAGCTGGCTGAAGCATTAGATGTTGGTGGAAATGATTATATTACAAAGCCTATCAATAAAGTAGAGCTATTAGCTAGAATACGGGCGGCATTACGTTTAAAAGCAGAGCTTGACTGGCATACCCAGCATGAAAAGAAAATTCAATATGAGTTGGATCTTGCCACCCATGTTCAGAGAAGCCTTTTAAGTCCCCCCTTACACGAGCAAGATATACAAATCGAGGTTTCCTATCTACCTTCCTTCAACCTAGCAGGAGATATGTATTATTGGCATAAAATAAGCGAGAAACGTTATGCAGTTATACTACTTGATATGATGGGGCATGGCATATCCGCCTCTCTTGTTTGTATGTTCATCTCTTCTGTATTAAGAGAATCTATTAAACAACTTGTTGAACCGGAGCTTGTGATCAAGGAATTAAATAGATATATGCTGCTATTACATCATGAGAAAGTAGGGATTCCCTATTACTTTACTGCAGTCTATATGGTGATTGATACGGAAAACAAAACCATAGAGTATGTAAATGCCGGTCATCCACAAGGCTTTGCTCTAATAGATGAAGAAAAAACCGTACCACTAGATCAGGGCTGCTGCGCAGTAGGCTTCTTTGATGATATCGAAGTAAAAAAGGAAATAATTCGTTATGAAAAGGATATTCAAATTGTCCTTTATACAGATGGTGTCTTAGAGGCAATGGGTCCCTGCGAAATCGAATCTGAAAAGCATCTTGGAGAGCTCGCCTCTAAAAAATGGGGACATTCTCGAGCGTTAATTGATAACCTACTTACGATAGATAAACAAGTAAATCAACCAGATGACATGTGTGTCCTAATGGTTCAATGTAAAGGATAAGCATTTTTCATTGAACCTAATCGTATCAATGAAATACCGAAAACAAAAGCAAGCACTTACGATATTAATATCGAAGTGCTTGCTTTTGCAATGCTATGAAATCGGGTGAACAGGTTACCAGAAATAAAAAAATAGACGGTGATAATTTATCATGTAAAAAAGAGGAGAAAGTAAAAACTTTTCTCCTCTTTTTTATACCAGGCATTATGATAAGCCGCTTTTATTTTACCTTCTGATAAATTCTTTCTTTTCCAACTACTTCTTTATAGAAAGGCATTACTTCTGCAAATCTTAACGTTTCTTTATCTCCCAGTCCAAGAAAACCACCTGGACAAAGACTCTCGTAGAATAGTTTTTGTACGTGATCCTGCAGGTCAGTAGTAAAGTAGATCAGGACATTCCGACATATAATTACGTGAAATTCATTAAATGATTGGTCAGTAACTAAATTATGCTGGGCAAAAATGATATTCTCCAATAAATCAGAATGAAAATAAGCATACTGATTATCCGTATTATAATACTCAGAAAAAGCTTTATTTCCACCTGCTAGCATATAATTCTTGGTATATGCCTGCATCTTTTGGATAGGAAACGCTCCTTTGCTAGCCTTCTCCAGCACCTGCTCATTCATATCGGTTGCGTATATGACTGACTTATCCTTTAAACCTTCTTCCTCAAGAATAATAGCCATGGAGTATACTTCTTCTCCAGTAGCACAGCCAGCATGCCAAATTCGAATTTCTGGATAGTCGCGTATAAGCGGTATTATTTCCTCTCTAAACGCTTTAAAAAAAGAAGGATTCCGGAACATTTCCGTCACATTTATAGAAAAATCGTTTAAAAGCAGATCCAGAAATCCTTCTTCATGAATTACCTTATCTAAAAGAAGGGTTATAGTTGGAATACCATTCATTTTCATACGATTGTATATTCGACGAGATATAGAGGAACGATTATATTGCCGAAAGTCATACCCTGATAGTCGATATACTGCTTCCAGCAATAATTCAACTTCAATATTTTCATGGGGACTCTTTATATCTTTCTCTTCGAACTCTATACTTTCATATTCAAATTGATTATCCATTTCTTAACTCCCTTATGAGACTAACCAAACTCGAAGAACTGAGAATAATTGATCTAAATTTAGTGGTTTACTAATGTAATCAGACGCTCCAGCCTCTAAGCATTTATCTCGGTCATTTTTCATTGCCTTCGCAGTAAGTGCAACGATTGGTATGTCTGTCATTTGCAAGTCATTTCTAATCTTAGACATTGTTTCGAAGCCATCCATGTTCGGCATCATAATATCCATTAGAACTATATCTATCTCCTCATTGCTCTGCATAACATCTAAGCATTCTAGTCCGTCTCTTGCTACAAGGATGTTCATCCCTCTTCTTTCAAGAGCAGTTTTCAATGCATAAATATTACGATGGTCATCATCGACAATTAATATATTTTTATTTTCAAAAACATCTGTATCCTCTGGGTGAAGCTGTATATCCTCCAGCTTTTCAGAAGTAGGAATTTTTGTAACGATTAAATCCTCTTCTACTGTAGTGACTGCAACCTCTGGAATTTCTAAGTGTTGCTCAATATCAAGCCCGTCTGGAAGACTAGGAATTACTAATGTGAAGATACTTCCCTCTCCAACAGTACTCTCCAGTGTAATCCATCCGCCGAGCAGCTTAGCAAATTCCCTACAGATAGACAATCCTAAACCTGTTCCACCATACTTCCGAACTGTCGCCCCATCAGCCTGCTGGAAGGATTCGAAGATAAATTCATGCTTTTCAGGAGGAATACCGATTCCTGTATCTTTTACAGAGAATTGAATCCATTCCTCACTTGTTTTCTTCATTTCTCTAGTTTGTTTTTCTTTATCTACCCTTTTAATCACTAGCTCCACAAATCCTGCCTCCGTAAATTTAAAGGCATTGGATAATAAGTTTTTAAGGATTTGCTGGAATCTCTTTTCGTCTGTATAGAATAAATCTGGAACATTATCATCTTTCCATACTTTAAATTCTAAGCTTTTGCTTTGAGCAACAGGTTGGAAGGTTCGTTCCATATTATTAGGTAGCTCATTGAGATTTACCTCCTCGAATAAAACCTCCAGTTTCCCTGCCTCCACCTTAGAAAGATCGAGTATGTCATTGATCAGCGACAATAAATCCTCACCAGATGAATGAATAACCTTCGCAAATTCCATCTCTTCTTCTGTTAAACGACCTTTTCCGTTTTCAGAAAGCATTTCTGATAATATTAATATACTGTTTAAAGGTGTTCTTAGCTCATGAGACATATTTGCAAGGAATTCTGATTTATAATTCGAGTGAAGCAGTAGTTGTTCTGCTTTTTCTTCTAATTCTTTGCGAATTATTTCTAGCTCAGCGGTTTTAGTTTCTGCATCCTTTGTTCTTTCCTCAAGCTGTTCATTAATCTGTGTTAATTCCTCTGTTTGCATTTGAAGCTCTTCGGATTGCGTTTGTAGTTCTTCCGACTGTGTTTGAAGCTCTTCCGATTGCGCTTGAAGCTCTTCAGTCATTGCTCTAGACTCATTTAACAGACGAACAACTTCCATTCTGCCTAATACACTATTCACTGAAAGACCGAAAGTTTCCACTACCTGCTTCACTAAATCTTGGTGTAGCTCACTATATTCCTTCAACGTTGCTAGTTCTACGACTGCTATTACCTCATCCTCGAATAAGACTGGCACTATTAAAATACTAGAAGGGGGAACCTGCCCCAAACCTGTTGATACAAAAGTATAGTCAGTAGGAACATCATGGAATAGCAGGATTTTTTTATCCTTAGCGCATTGTCCAATTAATCCTTGCCCCAGACGGAAACTATCTCGTCCAAGACCATCTTCTGAGCTGCTATCAGCATAAGCTGCTTTCTTGTAGAAATAAACATCCTGGTCATTTGCTTCTCTAATATAAAAGGCTCCATAAGAGGAATCCGTCATTTTTGCCAATTGAGAAAGAAAAATGTTAGAAAGAGCATTAATAGAAGAAATACCTTGGTAATTAGTTACAATTTCTGCAATGTTAGACTGAAGCCACTCCCGATTATCCATTTTATCCAGAAGATTATTTGTGGCAATTGCAAGTTCTCGAATTTCATCATTCGTTTTAACTATGATTCTTTCTTTACGATTTGCTGAATCCGTCGTAATATTCGTAATCGAATCCGTTACATCTGAAATAGTTCTTACAATTGCTTTTGAAACCTGACTTGCCATAATAATAGCAATAACAGATACGGAAACTAATATACCGAATAACGCAACTGTTAATAAATTATTTCTTTCATCTAACTCATCTGCTCTTGCTTGAGTTAGCTCAATTTGTGAACTTCGGAAGCTATCAAATTGTGCTCGAATGGAATTCATATATTCTCGCCCAAGATCATTCGCATAAAAAGCTTGGATGCCTTCCGTGTTGTTTTCTCTTTTTAAACTGATTGCTCTCTCTCCAGCCTCTGATATCCAAACCTCAATAGATTCTTTCGCTTTCTCTAACTGTTTAAGTTGGGCAGGTTCATTTTCAATGAGTGCATAAAGCTCTTGATATCGTTTCTCCCATTCTTCGGAAGCTCGATTGTATGGTTCTAAGTAAGATTCATTTCCAGTAATTATGTATCCACGTTGCCCTGCTTGCATGTCCATTATATGCTTCTCAATCGTATTCGTTAAGGTTTGCATGCTTGTATTATATTCAATCAAATCATTTCGTTCCTTCTGTAAGGAACGTATCTGACTATTTAACACCAATACTGCTGTTAGTAAGCAAATAATGATTACTACGTATCCGATAGTAATTTTGGAACGTATTCCAAATCTGTACTTGTTCTTCATTCCAATTCCTACCTTTTTAAAAGATTTATAAATACTATTTTAAATCAAGTATTATTTAAAGAACAGTGTTTATTGCTATTAAATTCTTTCTATTGAATTTTTCATACATAAAGTAATATATTTATTTTCACACATTTAGACCATTTCACCTAGCGATAGGTCTTCTGTGATTCAAATAAAAAAAGAAGCGCTGATTACTCAACACTTCTCCTTGTATAGAGCGAATTTCCTCATTTATTATTCTTTAATTAATTCCAAATCTACTGGGATAGAAGCCTCTACTTCTTCTCCATTTAGATATTTGATTGCTGCTTCCATTGCTTCTTCACCTATTAACTCTGGCTTTTGAGCAATCGTAGCTGCAAGCTTCCCTTCTTCTACAGCTTTTACTGCATCATCTGTAGCATCAAAGCCAATTACGACAATATCTTTACCCGCTGCTTCGATTGCTTCAAGAGCACCTAAAGCCATTTCATCGTTATGTGCAAACACTCCTACGACATCAGAATTAGCTTGTAGAATATTTTCCATAACAGTTAATCCTTCTGTACGGTTAAAGTTAGCAGTTTGCTTGGCTACGATATCTAATTTATCAGCTGCTACTTTGTTAAAACCTTCTCCACGCTCACGTGCAGCAGAAGACCCAGCAATTCCTTCAAGCTCTACTACTTTTGCGCCTTCTCCAACCAATTCTAGTAAGTACTCGCCAGCCATTTCTCCACCAGCAGCATTATCGGATGCAATATGTGTTACTACTTCTCCACCGTCTGAAGTACGGTCTACCGTGATAACAGGAATACCCGCTGCATTTGCAGATTCAACAGTAGGAACTACAGCAGATGAGTCAGTAGGGTTGATAATAATTAAATCAACACCTCTTTGAATTAAATCCTCTACATCATTCGCTTGTTTGGAAGCATTATCCTGTGCGTCTACTATTGTAATCTCAGCGCCAAGTTCTTTTGCCTTTGCTTCAGCACCTTCACTTAATGTAACAAAGAAAGGATTATTTAAAGTAGATACAGATAAACCGATTGTCAGCTCTCCCTCTTTAGATTCTGAATTTTCTTTTGAAGAGCCTGGTGCCTCAGTTGAACATGCCGCTAGAAATAATACAGCCATTACTACTAAGCCAAAATAAAGTTTTTTCATGTTAACTACTCCTTTTAAGCTGTTTTTTTACGATCCAAAAGAACCGCAAATAATATAACTGCACCCTTCACCACTTGTTGGAAGAAGGAGGATACACCAATTAGGTTTAGACCATTATTCAGTACACCAATAATTAGCGCACCGATCAATGTACCAACAATCCAGCCTCGACCGCCTGTTAGGCTTGTACCACCCAAAACTACTGCAGCAATCGCATCAAGCTCGAACATATCTCCCGCAGTGGGCTGAGCTGAGTTTAGACGAGAAGTCAAAATAATTGCTGCCAAGGCAGAAAGCAATCCCGTTAACGAATACACATAAATTTTAATACGATCTACCTTAATACCAGATAATTTAGAAGCCTCTTCATTGCCACCTACTGCGTATACACGGCGACCAAAAGTTGTCTTTTTCAGAATGAAATACAGAACTCCAAAAGCAATAGCCATTGTGATTACTGGTACTGGAATACCAAAGAAATATCCTTTCCCAATTAGCGTAAATACCTCAGAATCTCCTAAACCTGATACAGGACGACCTTCGGTATATACAAGCGTCAACCCACGATATATGGTCATAGTAGCCAAAGTTGCAATAAACGGTGCTACTTTTCCTTTAGAAATAATGATTCCATTAATAGCACCTAATACTGCTCCTAACAATAGACCCAATAGCATAGCAAGGATCGGATCCATACCAGAAGCCATCATGCCGGCGGTAATTGCACCCGTAAGAGCAAGAATAGATCCAACCGATAAATCGATACCTCCAGTTAAAATAACGAAAGTCATCCCGAATGCTATCAGTGCATTGATAGATACTTGGCGTAGTACATTTAATAGATTGTTAAGCGTCAAAAAGTTTGGACTCATAATACTAATAATTACGACTATAAGAAGCAAACCAATAAGTGGCCCTAATTTTTGAAAGATGCTAGTAGATTTAGATTTTAGCAACTTTGTCACCCCCGGTAGCATAATGCATAATTTTTTCTTGCGTCATTTCGTCTTTATTTAGTTCACCAGTTAGCTTACCTTCATGCATAATTAACACTCGGTCAACCATGCCGATAATTTCTGGGAGCTCTGATGAAATCATGATGATGGAGACTCCCTTTTCTGCAAGTGAATTAATAATCGAATAGATTTCTTTCTTTGCTCCAATATCCACGCCTCGAGTAGGCTCGTCTAATATTAAAATATCAGGATTGATCCCCAACCATTTCGCGATAACGATTTTTTGCTGGTTCCCACCGCTAAGTGATTTGACTGTTTGTGCCGGTCCAGATGTTCTCACGCCTAGACGTTTTACCATGGTGTTATATAAGCTGTTTTCCTTCTCTGCTTTGATTATTCCATTACTAGAAATAGTAGAAAGATTCGTTAAACTGAGATTTTCACTTACGGAGAAATCTAGCACTAATCCCTCACACTTACGATCCTCTGTCACATATCCAAACCCTAGCTTTATAGCATCCTCTGGTTTTTTTATTTTTACCTGTTTTCCATTTAAATGAAGCTCTCCACTTGTAAGAGTTTTATAGCCAAATATAGATTGTACAACCTCTGTACGCCCTGCTCCCATAAGACCTGCTATTCCTAATACCTCTCCCTTGCGAAGCTCAAAGGAGACATCCTCGAAAAGTCCGTTACTTGTAAGGTTCTTTGCAACCAGCTTTACTTCCCCGATTTGAGAGTTTCTTTCTGGGAAACGTTCACCTAATTCACGGCCAACCATCATTTGGACAATTTCTTCAAAGGTCGTTTCTTTTATCTTTCGAACACCAACATAGTTTCCATCTCGTAAAATAGTAATACGATCACAGATTGAGAAAATTTCCTCCATCCTATGAGAAATATATACAAAGGCAACACCTTTCGCCTGTAATGCTTTGATTGTCTTAAAAAGCGTTTCAATTTCACGATCAGTCAAAGCCGCGGTTGGTTCATCCATTATGATGAGCTCTGCGTTTGAAGAAATTGCTTTAGCAATCTCAATTATTTGCTGCTTCCCCACTGACAGCTTCCCTGCTAGTGTTGTCACATCAACATCCAAACCCAGTCCCTTAAGAATTTCCTTTGCTTCCTTATTCATCTGACTAGTTTTTAATATACCGGTCTTACCAAACGTTTTTTCATTCCCAAGGTAAAAGTTTTCCGCAACCGTTAAGTCGGGTAAAATATTTAACTCTTGGTGTATGACAGCAATTCCAGCTTTCTCAGCTTCTTTTGGATTTTGGAACTCTACAGGCTGGCCATTTACCTTTATTTCACCAGCATCTCTTGTATAAATACCTGTCAAAATCTTCATCAAGGTAGATTTCCCTGCACCATTTTCACCCATCAGTGCATGTATTTCTCCTTTTTTCACCTCAAACTGTACGTCTTTTAAGACTACGTTTCCACTAAAGGCCTTTGATATCCCAGTCATTTCAATCATCATGCTCACCTACCTTTAGAATATAACTCCAGATTGTAAAATTACATTGGCGTAAGGAGTTGCCTCACCAGTTCGAATAATCACCTTTGAATCATATGTAAGCGTTTTTAACTTTTCATGTGAAACTTCCTCTACATTAGAGAAGCTTGGCTCTATTTCTTTAAAGAGACTCTTATTTTGGATTTTCATTTCTGTAGCAATAAAGACCTTTTCAACTTCCATATCCTCCAGGACTGCTTCCAATACCTCTAAAAAAGAAGGCTTTCCTAACTTATAAGAAAGATCGATGCAAGGCACTCCCTTTGGAATCGGCAGACCACAATCTGCAATCGTAATTTGATCTGTATGACCAAGCTTCGCAAAAATACCTGCTAATTCACGGTTTAGTATGCCATGTTTTTTCATAGATTCTTTTGCACCTCTAGTCTCTTAGCCACCTCTTCGGCTGATGGCATGCCACCTTGTGCTCCAAACTTTTCTACCGAAAGAGACGCAGCAGCATTTGCAAACCGAACTGCCTCTTCTAATCCCATTCCATTTGACACAGCATGGGCTAAAGCACCGTTGAAGGTATCTCCGGCTCCCGTAGTATCTATCACGGAGCTTGTAAACCCATCGACGATTACATGCTTTTTCCCGTCAAAAAATCTAGCGCCATTGCTGCCTAGTGTCACTATCAACTTATTTGGGTATTTTTCTAAAACCGTCTCTATATCCTCGCCAAAGATAGCAGCACATTCCGTTTCGTTTGGCGTGAGATAAGTTACATCATCCATAAACTCTTTTAAGAAGCCGCTCGCTGGAGCCGGGTTTAATAAAACCGGAATGTTAGACTCCTTGCAGAGCTTAAGAGTATAAGAAACAACAGAGATAGGAATCTCTAATTGCATTATGACAAATTTACTGTTCTTAATAATCTTTTCCTGGCTCTTTATGGTATCTTCCGTCAATGCATAGTTTGCACCTGGAACGACAATAATTCGATTATCTCCATCCGAAATAAGGATGTTGGCAATTCCTGTAGCTACTTCATCTTGATATTGTACCGCTGTAGTATCCACACCATTACTCTGCAAGTCTGCTACCAGGTCATTTCCAAAGCTGTCATTTCCGACACTGGCTATCATCCTAACATTACTGCCTAAGCGTGCTGCAGCAACCGCCTGATTAGCGCCTTTCCCCCCTGGAACAGTCGTAAACAGCTGTCCAAGAACTGTTTCCCCTTGAATGGGGAAATTATCGGTTTGCACGACGATATCCATATTCATACTACCGATTACCGTAATCATTGTTGTTCACTCCTTGTTGTCCCTCTCACAACTAACTCAACAGGCAGTTGAATTACTCGTTCGGTTAACTCTAATTCTTCAATCGTTTTGATAAGCATTCGAGTTGCTATTGCACCCATTTTGTATATATCCTGTGCTACCGTAGTAAGTCCTGGAGTTAGCATTGATCCCATCGATATTCCATCAAACCCCATTATTTGAAGCTCGCCTGGCACACGGATTCCCAAATTATAAGCTGCCTTCAATGCCCCTGCTGCTGATATATCCGAACTAGCAAATATACCATCTATATCCGGTATATTTGTTAGAACTTCCCTTACGATTTGTTCAGACTCTTCAAAATGAAAAGGACATTCTACAATATGAGTTTGAATATTTTTACCTTTGACTGCTTTTAAAAAACCAGCATACCGATCATCTGCGGGCACAAGCCCTGATGGACCTCTCAAAAAAACAATATTCTTGCACCCCTGCTCTAGTAGATGGGTAGTGCCTAGCCATGCTCCTTCTATATTGTTAGATGAAACAGTGGGAATAGACTCATGAATCATTCGGTCTAACGCAACTATTGGGATATCTAAATTCTTATAATGACTAGCGTGAAGGTGATTGGTAGTTACAATAAACCCCGCTGCATATTTTTGTTTTAAGGTATCCATGTAATGAATTTCTTTTTTGGGTTTTTCGTCTGAATTACACAAGACAACTGTATAACCATAGGATAATGCAACATCCTCCACTGCTCTTGCCAATTCAGGAAAGAAGGGATTCATAATATCTGGCACAATTAGTCCTATAAAGTTTGTTTGTTTCGTGCTTAATGAACGTGCTACTTGGTTTGGTCTATAGCCTAGCTTTTCAATCGCATCATGGATCTTTTGCTTAGCTTCAGAACCAACATATCCTTTTTTATTTAAGTAACGGGATACAGTAGCAACTGAAACACCAGCTTCCTTTGCAACATCTCTAATATTCGCTGACATCCGCTATCCTTCTCCCCCTTAAATATGTGTAACCGGTTACACATACTATAACCCTCTCCTTTTTTATTTGTCAAATGTTTAACAAAATTCAAAAGTGAGAAACAATAATATAAAATGAGCAGCATTACTTCTCTTCCTATTTTTCTCTTTAGAAGTACCCCTTTACTGGATCTTTCATTATTCTGTAGAGATTAGTTGACTATTTTAAGTAGAAGAACATTATGTTAATATTAAAATAATTCAACCGTTGGTAACTTATTAAAAGAATTATCCTACTGTTAGAAGTCTAGTTAGTAGGTTGGCGAATCAATGAACTATAATGTGGTTAGTCTGGTTTTTCTGAAACTAGAGATGAAGTTTTTGCTTCTAAACCAGCATTTAAGTGGTAATTTAATATTTCAAAAGATTGTCAGAAAAGATAGTAAGGATTATCATATTGACAAAATAAATAGCTAGCTATATTGTAGATAACTATAAGTGAGGTATAAAAATGGTAAAGTCTTATCAGGAACCCGCTGTATTAACACATCTAAAAATGGTTGAGCATCTGGCTAAACGTATCGGCGATGAACACTTAAAGCAAATTGGCTTGACGCAAAGCCAAGCAGATGTAATTATATTGCTTGCCCATGAACAGGATCGAGTTTTTCATCAACGTGATATTGAACGTGCGTTAAATTATACGAATCCTACCGTAACAGGCTTATTAAATCGGTTGGAGCAAAAGAATTTTATTGTTCGTGAGGTAGACCCTAATGATTCAAGGGCTCGTATTATTAAATTGACGGATGTTGCCTTAGCTGCACTAGAAGAAATTTATCATAGTATTCGTCAAACTGAAAAAATGATATTTGAAGGGTTTTCAAAAGAAGAGATGGACATACTAATACCAATGATGTCTCGAATGGCAAAAAATGCATTACGTCATGTGTAATGCACGTTTTTTTCTTCACTTATATAGCTAGCTATATTATTAAAAGGAGTAAAGTTATGCAACAAAAATATTTAAAAAATGCTGGTTTAATCGCATTAATTTCCATTCTTTCGATGATTCCCCCATTATCGACTGATTTATATATGCCTGCGTTACCAGAAATGACGTCTTATTTTCATACAACATCCACTTTAATGAGCTTTACGATGACCGTATTCTTTATATTCATGGCAATCGGTATTCTTTTTTTAGGACCGATGAGTGATAAATATGGTCGCAAACCGATATTGATCACTAGTATTTCTATCTCCTTAGTTTTTAGTGCTGCTTGTGCATTCGCTCCAAATATCACATTACTCATTCTTGCACGTGCCGTCTCTGCATTTGGTTCTGGTGGGATGGTAGCGATAGCAACAGCATTGATAAAAGATAGCTTTGAAGGAAAAGCAATGTCAAAGGCACTGTCTATTACACAAGCCCTTGCTTTAACTGCACCTATGCTTGCGCCTCTTTTAGGAGCATTGATTTTGAATGTGGCTGATTGGAAAATGACATTTATTGCTTTAGCAATTTTAACAGGAATTTCGCTTGTAGGGGCAATCTTATTACAGGAAACGTTACCAGTGAAAGAACGTAACCAAGGTGGTACCATTCAATCTATTTTAGGATTAAGAAAAGTGGCAAAAAACCCTAACTTTTTAAGTTTGTTATTAGTAGGGGCATTTATAGCTGCACCATTCATGGCATACTTAGCGCTAGCCTCTTATATTTATATAGATGGCTTTGGTGTGACAGAAACAACATTCAGTCTGTTTTTCGCTATGAATGCCGCTGCCTCTATTCTGGGACCGATTATGTACATGCGATTTGGGGCAAGTTCTGTGAAGAAGGTTATTAATGGAGGAATTATATTGTCACTTATTTCTGCTGTATTGATTTTAACAGTAGGAAAAACTGGCCCAGTTATCTTCTTGTCGTCCTACGTCATTTACTCTATCGTAACCTCTTATTTCCGACCATTGATTTCAGATTTATTATTATCTGCTACGAAGACAGATGTCGGAGCAGCATCATCCGTAATGAATTTTGGATTTGCCGTTTTAGGTAGTATCGGTATGATTATCGGTTCTTTAGCATGGAGTAGTTATACAAGTGGTTTAGCTATTACTATGTTGATTTTTATTTCCATAACAATCCTTGTTTGGACCTACATCTTAAAAGCGAAATCCATAAAATTTGATTGGAAATAAAAGCAGGTCATATAAAAGAAATGCCCTTATGATTCTTAAACATAATAAGAATTATAAGGGCTTTCTTATTTTTTACGTGTAGCCGAACGCTACTCGTGCCGTTGCTATGTCTTGCCAAACTCCCTCATCCTGTAGGAGTCGCCGACGCTGCTACGAACCAATATTGTTTCCTGCCAAATTTAAAGTCTAGTCAATAAATTTAAATGAGAATATAAACCTTCATGAAAAGTTTTATCCTGACCTCATTATCGAATATTAGAAGAAAGTTTTGTCCCAGGCTCTTTCTTATTTTGAGAAGTGGGTTCTCCGCTGCGTCGGACGCTTGGAGTGGAGGCCAACAGGATGTTGGTCAGGAAAACTTTGTCACACGATGTGACGTTCTTAGTTTTCCCTCCCCTAGGCAAGCCAGCACCCAACGCTTGCGCGTACGGCTGTGCTGTCTTGCCTACCACCCTGCTCCCGCAGGAGTCGCCGACGATGCTACGAACCAATTGTTGTTTACTACTAAAATTAAAAATTTGATTAAAGATCAAGGAAGATATTTTTCTACTATCTTTATGATCTTCCCGTCTTTCATTGTTACCTCATAGGGACCTGGAACAGCCATTACGTGAGAAACAAATTCTTTTTCCTCTACTTTTTTCGGGGAAGATAAGTTCTCATAGTCAACTAAAAAATACTCTGCTTCTTCTGACAACTGTAAATTTTCCGCTTTGTCTGTTTCATTATAAACAACATAACCTGTCGGTAGATCTTTTTCTACATCCAAGCCTAGTTCTTTTATTCTATCTTTGTCATTTTCCTCAATCCACTCTACTTCGTCCACAATTAAACTATTTGACTGAAGATCAAACTGTTTCACCATCACCATCATTTCTCCCGAGTCGTTCACTTCTTCTGTTTTAGCGTCATCTGAGCAAGCTCCTAACACTAAAGTAGAAACCACAAGGGCCAGTATAAAAAGGGATATCTTAGCCGAAATTCCTTTATTGGTTTTCTTCATAAATTGTCTCATCCTTTCTTTCATATATATTAGACCATAATTCCAACAAAAAGGTTTTCATTTTTTAAAATTTTTTTATTTTTTAATTGACCTCCTAATAATTCCAGCATATACTATTTATATCGGTAGACGATATAACGATATACGATACATCAACAAACGATATAGAAAAGAGTGAAATGACATGTCAAAAAATGAACAACCCGCATTAACAGAAGCAGTTTACTATATACTGCTATCCTTGTATCAGCCCATGCATGGGTATGGGATTATTCAAAATATAGCAGAACTCAGCAACGGAAGAGTAAACTTGGGAGCCGGAACACTCTATGGGGCGATTAACACCCTACTGGAAAAGGAATGGATTGTTCCGGTAGAAACAGAGGAAAACTCCAGAAAGAAAGTTTATGAAATTACGGAATTAGGCAAGGAAATTGTCGTTTCAGAAATGGAGCGTTTAAACGAGCTTTTAACAAATGGAAAACAAACATTAGACAAGGGGGAAATTATATGAAAAAGGTTGTTTGGAAAGTGTTCGTAGATCATGAGAAAGAGGAAAAATTTTTGAACGAGATGTCTGATAAAGGCTGGGCGCTAACCTCTTTCAAGTTTTGTCGATATACTTTTGAAGAAGCACCTAAAGGGGAATACATTTATCGTTTGGAGTATTTGGAGCATCCGATAAAGGACAAAAGAAGCCAAGAGTACCTAGAGTTCATGAAAGAAACTGGTGCAGAAGTGGTTGCAACTTCTTTACAGCAATGGGTTTATTTCCGCAAAAAATCAAAGGACGGCAGTTTCACGATATACTCCGATATCCAATCGAAGATTTTACACTATTCAAGGCTACGTACTTTATATCTTTGTCTCGCAGCCCCAAATATTCTAATTGGCTTAATATTAGTCATCCAAGGTTTTTCTCACATATCAGCTTGGATTTCTCCACTTAACCTAATAGTAGGATTATTACTCATCTCTGCAGCACTTCCGTTAACGAAAAAAATCAATCATCTAGAAAAAGAACAAAAAATTTTAGAATAAAAAGATCCTTATACAGGATCTTTTTTATATGTCCGAAATATTAACCAAAGTATCGTAAAGATTAGTAACGCTATAATTTCTAGAGAAAGAAGATACCAAGGATAGGGGCCGAGAAAATCTAGAATACTCCCTGAGGATGGCTTTCGTTGTAAAAACATATAATTTCCGCCTACCAGTTTATTGATCCATATAATTACTGGTAGGAGTAAGTTTAGAACAAGCAAAGTGTTCAGGACCCCTTTAAAGGTCGGGCGATAGCCTCTCACCCAGGTAAAATATAGAGCTGTTAGAATGATACCGAAATGCGTATAAAAGAAATGGAAAAAACGAAAATGTGGATATCCCATATCTAAAACAGGGGTAGCAACCGCCTGGAGAGCTCCTCCAATGCCAGCAAAGAAAACAAATGGGTAGATTTTATGGTTACCTGTCCATAGCAATACAATCGTTAATAACAGACTTAAGCTGCAGAGCTCCAGTGGTAAAGCACTGCTTAGCTGCCACCTATCTGATTGGATAAGCCAAACATGATAGAGGATGTCTATGAAAAGTAAGGAAACTGCAACCAAGCGTTCGAGTAATTGTCGCTTAGCTGAGAAAACAGATAATTTCCCTCTGAAAATAAATAATAATAGACCTAATATTACTAGTAAGAGAATCATCATCAAATGTACCTCTGAAAACATTTCAAATCTCGGTTCCATCTTTCCACCCCTTTCTCTATCATTATTCGATAGCTACAAAAAAATTCCTTTTATCTAAGCTCACATAAAAAATGCCAAACCGTCCACTGTCCTCGACAATGAACGGTTTGGCATAAAAAGTATATGAAATTCTCCAACCTTTATTATATATCCATGTCCCAACGCTCTTTTTCTGCGTCTTTCAGCTGATCAATCATTTCCTCCGGCCATACAGTTCGGAACTTATGGTGATCAAGCGGAATGATTTCAATCATTTTTTCAATCATATCCTGAGGATCGTATTGGTCCTCCAACATTTTCTCTTGCTCCTTCATATCCTGAAGTCTTGTAAAATGTTTCCCCTCATCATACCATTTGTATATTTCCTCCGAGCTTCTATCATTAAAGCCAGTATTATATGCCCCTGGATTAATCGTAGCTACTTGTACCCCGTGTTTTTCTAATTCTGCTTGCAATGTCTTGGCGATGCCCTCAATTGCATGTTTTGTCGCTGTGTAGGGACCAACATATGGTGTTGATGATATCCCAGCCATTGAGCTCATGAAAATGATTTTCCCTTTGCCCTTTTCCACTAATTTACGTGCTGCGTGTTGGACTGTTTCAAGTGT
The DNA here is from genome assembly GCF_056620325.1 of Psychrobacillus sp. Z3-81. Taxonomy (NCBI): domain Bacteria; kingdom Bacillati; phylum Bacillota; class Bacilli; order Caryophanales; family Bacillaceae; genus Psychrobacillus; species Psychrobacillus sp. Z3-81. Next base: position 90,242 of record NZ_JBWQPU010000006.1, on the reverse strand, counting down.
AGAAAATACATTTACGTCAAATAATTCTCGAACTCTGTCCATCGGGACCTCAGCTAATGGCCCACCTTCATTGATAGCAGCGTTTGCAACAAATATATCAAAATTATATTCATCTATTTGAGCTCGATCACGAGCATTTTGTATATCCAGCTTAAATATTTCCATATCTAAGCCTAACTCGTCGGCTTCCCTTAAAAGGCTTGTCTTTTGGGATGTCGTTTCTGTAGTGGCAATCAATCGATGGCCTTTCTTCGCTAAACCAATTGCTGCTCCTCTTCCAAGTCCACTGCCTGCCCCTGTTATGAAGATTGTTTTACTCACGTAATCCCTCCTAGTAAAGTGTTCTCCTTGTTCTACTTCCCTAAGAGTTTCATATAAAACAATTTTTGAGCTATGATTTTTTCCGAAGTCGCTCGTTCCTCCGAATAATTACATTCATCTTTTGGTACCATGCTCTGCATTCTTCTAACTTTTCTTCGTATTCTTCCTCTGTTGGTGGATCATCTTCGACAAAAATAAATTCAAGTATTGGCGTAGATAAGTCATCCACTGCTATACGCAGGCTAAGTATTGGAGAATCCTCTTCATCCTCTATTTCTTCATACTCTTCATCCAATTCCTTATCCATTTCTTCATCCATCTCTATTTCACCTGAAATAACTCCATCCTTCGGGTGAATAGCTAGAAGCTCTCCGTCCTCAAAAATGGCCACCTCTAATACCTGTGGAAAAGTAAACTTCTTAACTTGAAAAGGCTCATCATCTTCTTCCTTTTCTGCATAAAAAAATAAATGTAAATTTTCATCTAGCATTAAAGCCTGTAAAGAGTCTCCTGAAACAACACTATGTGTGTGTACAATATCACTAAGCATTTCTTCTTTTTCCCGCTCTACTTCCTCTTTTCTTTTCTTCACTACCTTAAGCCTTTCATAATTTCCCCAAAAGAAAAGAGAGATAGAAACGACAATATAGATTCCCATTATGCCTATCGAATCTATTCTTAAGGACAATAAAAGATAAATAAGGCTCAACGAGTAAATAACGATTGTTTTCATATTATCATTCCACCTATTTTATATGTTCTCTTAAACTATTCGAGAGATTTAAGAGTTATGCTTTTAAGTGGAATGAATAAATTTATTTTAGGGTGAGGAACACACCAAAAAACTCGCTCAACTTGAACGAGTTTTCTGTAACCTTATAATCTCGGATCTACCGGATCAGCTTCCATTGCAATAGTAGCAAGCACACATTCATGTACTCTTTCAATAGATTCTTCATTTACAAAACGCTTAATCCCTTCTAACCCTAACGAAAATTCTTTCAAAGCATGCCTTTGTTTCTTGGTAGTGTTTCGATTTTTTAACCTAGCAAGATTATCGGGTAATAGATAATCCATCCCATATATAATGTGTAAATATTTTTTCCCTCTCACCTTTATAGCAGGCTGCACTAGCTTCCCTTTATAAGTTGTTATATAATTCTCTGGCTTGATTACTACTCCTTCATGTCCGTCACTCGTTATATCCTTCCACCACTTAATCACTTTTTCTTCACTTGCCTCATCATCGATTACCATATATTCTGTCTCTACGAACAAATCTTCCAGCGTGGCTAACTCTTTATTCATCTGCATATGCCAAGTATGCGGCTTGTGAAAAAAGGTTTGATTACTATGTGCCAAAATATGAAAAGGCGCTATTTGAATTTTATTTATATCTTCGACATCCCAACAATATTTTTGGAAGACCTCCTTAAAAATATGTGCATTGTCTAGCTTATCTTCATATTCTTCTAACCAGCCCTTCAAGCTTTCATTTCCAGCAACCGCTTTTTTAAGCTTCTCCGTTAAAATCGTTCGGTCCAATATAGCATTCTCCGCCACATGAGCATACTGGCTGCTAATTAGTTCCTTTGCTTTCAAGTTCCATGGCATAATTTCTGCATCTATTAGAATGAATTCCGTCTGATGTTTTTCAAAATAGCCACTGGCTACCAAAGCTGCATTTAATCTGTGTAAAATTTCCTTTTCAACTTCCGAAGAGAAAAACCTTCTACCAGCTCTTGTATAAATGACGCCAAGTGTTTCTTTTCCGATAGTATGAAGCCCAGCTTGCATATCCTTAAATAGCAGGAGAATCCCACGGCTACCCATATGCTTTTTTTCAGCAACCATCTGCTCGACACCCATGCTACGATAATAGTCAATGACTTCTCGAGGATGCTCTAGATAATCCTCTAAAACGGAAGGTTTTGGGCTTGGACTCATCGTTGGTGGGATATATACTAGTTCTTCTATAGGAATCGTATAGTGTGATATTGTATCAAGAGCCGGAATCGCATATTCCTTCTGCACTTTAATTTCCCCGTATCCTTCTGTCATCACAGTAAATCCATTTATGAACTTTGCAATGTTGGGCGGGTTCAGCCGTTTCTGTTTCATTTCCACTAAAGGATTGTCCTTTGTATTCGAGTAATCCATGCGGGCCTTCACTGACGCAAATTCTTTTTCAGGGTAACGGTATGCAGTCAGCTCTCCACCAAATACTACACCTTGGTCAATATTCACCGTATTATTTATCACAAGAGGCTTTAACTTCGGATCATGACCCCAAACAATCATTACACAAGTTTGATGATTGGTAGTCCAATCCTTTCGAATCGGTTTCCCGTTAGCATCAAGTCCCGCTGTATCCCCGTATCGACAAAAATCACTGATATCATGTGATTGCTTCCCTATGAACTCATCTTTGATTCCCGCATGCGTACATACCAATGTCGGAACATTGTTTTTCGTTAACACATAATGAGATGGAGCATTTAACAGAAGAGTTTTTAGCTGATGCTTCAATTCGGAAGCTTGTTCTCCCCCAACGCTCTCCTCATATCGTTTTAATTCCTCTGCAACCTTCTCATCTCCATGACTCAACGTAACCTTCTTGCCATCTAACCATCTAGCTATTTTCCACCCATGGTTACTATCAATCATGTAGGCTAGCCCCGCTTGAATATGACGCAAAAAGAACTGCATCGTTTCTAATGATTTTGGACCACGACTCATAATATCTCCAAGAGATAAAAATCTTCTTCCCTCTGGATGAATATATAAGTTTTCTTCATTCTGTTCATATCCTAACTTATCAAGAAGCTGAATCATTTCATCGTAACAAGCATGGATATCGCCAATAATATCAATCCCATTTGTGACGTCTATATATAATGGATTTTGACTAACCCTTTTGAGATTTATCTCTTCCTCACGAGCTATATAAATCGCTCTATACCCTTCCTTCTTGATAAAGCGCTTTTCTCTCTTAAATGTCTGGAACTGCTGTTTGATTCTACGCTTCCCTCTTGGATTCTCACGCATTTCATCTCGTTGCAGCAAAGTCTCTTGCTCTACATCAAACATAATAGCTGTAATCGGTACATGCTGGCGGCGAGCGATTTCTCTATATCTTTTTCGATCATCAAGATGTAGATGAGTTGCATCGACAAAGGTGACTTTATTTAGTTTAGCTCTCTTTTCAATTACATCATCCATTAACATGAAAGCTTCCTTAGAGATTTGCAAGTATTCATCATAAAGACTATCTGCTTCTTCCTTTGATCGTTGGTTATAGTCAATAAAGTCTTTATCACTAACCAAGACTCTAAAGTCATCTGAACTAACGATCTCTGACGGCAGTATCTGGCTCTTTTTTACCAAGCGTTTCAAAAGCGTGGTTTTTCCGCTATTAGATGGTCCTATTAATAAAACAATCCCAGCGTAAGGTATGTTGATATCCATTATTCACACTCCTTTCTCTTAAATAAGCAAAGCTGTGTTGGGTGACCGTATAAGTTATGCTCTTGACCTATTCCTTCAAATGATAATTCATAAGCACCTAGATTTTGTTTGTTACACCATGATTGGAATTCTTCTCGATTCCATTCAAAACGATGATCATCATGTCGATGCTCTGTTTCCATTTCATACACCTGGTTATACTCCCTATTTGGTGTTGTGATAATCAATGCCTTTGGCTGATACTCATTTAATATGGTGCTCATAACCTTCGGAAGGCGCTCCTCGTCAATGTGCTCGATTACCTCACAAAGGACGATAACATCTTTATTTACCAGTCTTTCATCATAATAAAATAAAGAACCCATGATTGCATTTGGAGAAAGGAAATTTTCCATCTCCTTTACTTCCTCAAAACGTTTTAATGCTTTGATTCTCTCCGATTCGGAAGGCTCCACAGCAAGGATTTCCTTCACGCCTGGTACGAAGCCTAAAAGCACAGATAGCTTCCCTTCGCCAGCTCCCAAGTCGACTACCGTTGCTTTATTATCCAAATCATGAATGCATTCAATTATTTTCTGATAACGAAGCTCGTTCAAGCGGACTTTCGGATTTTCTTCCTCTACTGATTTAGAATCATTTAACGATATAAGGTTGTATAGTTCCTGGAAACGAAGCGACTTCCGAAGTATAAATTCTCTAAGCGGATGTTTTTCAAGCCAGCCTTCTCCATACCTCTCGATCTTCTCTACTTCCTTCTCATCAATATAATAGTGCTTGTAGTCATCTAAGACGGGAATTAAGACAAATAACTGCCTTACCCCATCTTGCAATGTGGTGAATCCTTTTATAGAAATGTATCTTGCTGAGCTTTTTTCTCTTAAATTTACCTGATAGTTTGTATTCCCATATGTTATTCCAACCTCGTATCCTAGTGGCTCAAACAAATCTTTTATTTGCTGATCAGAGAGGTTGGAAGCAAGTGGGCCAAAGCCGAATTCTAATGGGAATGAATGTCCTACCCACTGTGCGTATTCCTCTTTTGGTTTCCCATTTAGAGCTGTTCCTATTGCCGAGCGTATGAAAGTGCAAAAAATACTGCTCACCACAAATTCTCTATCATTGATGTAAGAAGTAATATCATAAGCTTGAGAGTTATTTCTTGAAAGCTCAATAGGATCCGGTGTCACAAAAAAAGTTACCTCCACTTCTTCCTCTAAAAACTTGCTAAAAAACATTCTGACCAAATGTCCATTATTGCTTCGCTCATATATATTATTAGGGTTCTTTGCAAGTAGATATGAAATAATTTGCACATCTTGCCCGGTTGCACGGATTGTCAATTGCATAATACCACCTCCACTGTTCATTGTATTTAAAAAATTGTAACACACCTGATTTTTTAGAAAAAGAACAAAAAGAAAAGCCTAGAAGCTCGAAAGCCTCTAGGCAGTATCCTTACTTATTAAGCTCATCCTTCATTTCTGCTTTTAACGAATCCATCGATTGTTTGCGTCGCTCATTTTTTTCTTCAATCATCTGGCGTTCAGATGGATTGGAAAACTCCATGCTAATTTCTGCCTCATGTAAATTTTCTTCCGTATTTTTGATGATTTTTTTTATTTTTTGAGCGTTATCTGATCTGTCATCTGGATTTGGTTTTCTGTTTGGCATATGAATCCTCCTAAAGATAAGTTTAAAAAGCAACTTTAGTGTGGATTACTTAGAAGGTTCTATGCACAATATAATAAAACCGTCAATCTTGTATCCAGCCCACATTTACTCTTTTCCTTTATCCCCAAAGAGAGATTCTTCTGCTAGCTGTGCTAATTCCTGTGCTTTATAGCTTATTTCTTGGATGGTAGCAGAAAATTCTTGAATAGAGCCAGATTGTGTATCCGTTAAGGTGTTAATCTCTAAGAAGGCTTCATTTAACGTTAATAGAAGACCATGAATATTTTTCGTAATACCGTTTATTTGATTTACATTTTCTTTCGAATTCGTCGCAAGCTTCCGTATTTCATTCGCAACAACGGAGAATCCCTTACCTACATCACCTGCACGTGCAGCCTCGATGGCAGCGTTTAAACCAAGCAGGTTACTCTGCTCAGAAATTCCCTTTACGACTGTAGATATTTCACTAATTTCCTCTGCGCTAGAGCTAACATCCTTCATTTGTCCAGTGACATCTGTTACTTTGTCAGCTAACCGTGTAACCGAGTCACTAATATCTTCAATAGATGCTGCTGTTTGCTCTACAATGGCAGAAAAACTCTCAGCCATTTCAAATAGCTTATTTGCTCTTTCTAAGCTAGTACCGATTCCTACCCCACCTATCACATTTCCTTCCTCATCATGCAAAGGAATCGCACGCGCAATGAGCGGGAACCCAAACAGTTCCTTTGGTAGAATCGCAGATAGCTGACTGTTTGTTCGGATAGCGTTAGTGACAATATCCCCTTCCATCAGCGGATCTCCTGGGGTTACATTTAAAGCAAAGGTTTTTGCAGGAATATTAATAATCAACTTTTCTGTATCATAAATTCCGATAGTAATATCATCTTGAATTAGACTATTTAGAAGTGGAGCAACCTTCACAAACGCATTGATTACTTCATGCTCGGACATAGTGATTCCCCTCGTTTCCTCTTAATAAGGTAAGATTCTTTTCCCATAGTTCACGGAGATCCACTTTAACGTTGTAAATTCCTCTAAACTCCATTCACCATTCAAGCGCCCCAGACCAGATTGTTTTTCTCCACCAAATGCAACGATTGGCTCGTCATTTATTGTTAAGTCATTTACATGAATCATACCTGTATGAACTTTTTTCGCTAATTCCACTCCGCGCTCAAGATTAGATGTGTGAACAGCACCACTTAAGCCAAAGCGAGTATTGTTCGCAATGTCGATCGCCTCTTCTTCCGTTTCAAAGGGAATAACACAAACAACTGGTCCAAATAACTCGTCCTGTGCAACTGTCATATCTGTCGTCACGTCTGCTAGAATAGTTGGCTCAAAAAGTCTTCCCTTAATGTTACCTTTTACAAGAGGTGTCGCACCTTCCTCGATTCCTTTTTCAATTAATGCTGATAGATTTTTCGCTTGACGATCGTTGATTACTGGACCAATGATTGTCTCTGGATCTTTTGGATCTCCTACTTTTAGAGAAGAAACCTTTTTCGCATACTTATCAAGGAACTCTTTGTAAATAGACTTCTGGACAAGAATTCTATTTGCGGACATACAAATTTGACCTTGATGAGTAAATCTACTAAACGTAGCTGCGTTCACTGCATAATCAATATCAGCATCCTCTAATACGATGAATGCACTGTTTCCGCCAAGCTCTAATAATGGCTTTTTGAAGTTTTTCACTGCCAGCTGTCCAATATAGCTTCCGACTTGTGTGGAGCCAGTGAACGAAATAATTCTTGGAATTGGATGCTCTACAAACGCATCCCCAATTTCCTTAATATCAGTTACCACTACATTTATTAAACCCTTTGGTACTCCAGCTTCTTCGAAGATTTTCCCAATTAGAGTTCCACCCATGATCGGTGTATCCTCATGCGGCTTTAACACTACTCCATTTCCTGCTCCTAAAGCTGGTGCAACAGATTTCATAGAAAGGAAGAATGGGAAGTTAAACGGACTGATGACTCCCACTACTCCTGCTGGAATACGGTAAAGTCTATTCTCCACGTCATCAATGGTAGATGGGAGAATTTTTCCTTCCATTCTTAGTGGGAAGGTTGCAGCTTCTTTGATGATATTTTTGACTAATCCAATTTCAAATGCTGCTTTTAATCTTGTACCGCCTAATTCAGCCATAATAATGGAGACAATTTCTTCCTCATTGTCCTCAATATAGCGAACTGCATTTTCCAGTATGTCACGCTTTTTATAAGGGTTTACCTTATCCCATTCTAACTTGGCTTGTTGAGCTGACTGATAAGCACTGTCTATATCTTGTACATTGGCTAGCTTATATGTATTGATAACTTCATCGTTATATGGATTAATATTTTTTAGTACATTGCTGCTTCCACCATCAACCCATTCTCCACCTATAAACTGTTTATCTAAGTTTGCTATTTTCATGTCTTACCTCCTATATATTTTCTTTCACAATATGAATATCGACACAAGAAAGAATGTTCAAATAATCACAAAGTATCAAAAAAATTTTGTGTTTATAGAGCTATATATGTAAACAAAAAGATATTTATATGATTTTTGTTGTTCAACAAATACTTTATACCCATTTTTTACTACTACACTTTATTTACCCTAGTTAAAAAGTTGGATACGGCTAAGCCACATCCAACTTTGTTTAAAGTCTATTCACTTATTTCTCTTCTTTTTATTAGAACTTTCTCTAGCTGAATGATACCAAAGGATAAGATGGCTAGACCATAAATGACTACTAATTGAGATTGGCTAATTCTCGCTACCTCTAACAGCTCGAAGCTTAACACCACGTTTAACAAAATGAAACCAATCAAAAAGGCACCGATGACAGCAATATTGGAGAAGAGACCTAATTCAAAAACGGATTCTCTCGCTCTACAACTGAATCCATGAAGAAGCCTAGATAAACATAACGTTGCAAAAGCCATGGTGCTAGCTACTAATGCATCTCCACTTTGTAAACCAATTTGAAAGGCAAGAATAGTTACGGCTGCGATAACGAGCCCTTCCCAACCAACTCGTAAAGCAAGCTGCTTGTTGAGTAAGGGTTCATTCATTTTCCTCGGCTTTTCTTTCATTATTTTTTTATTATGCGGTTCTAAGCCAATCGCTATAGCAGGTAAGCTATCTGTTAATAGATTAATAAACAATAAATGTACCGGTGCAAATGGTGCTGGTAATGCAAATAAAGTAGCATAAAGCACCACTAACATCCCCCCTGCATTTCCAGAGAGAAGGAACAAAATAGCATTTTTTATATTTGTATAAATACTTCTACCGTTCGAAACTGCTCGAACAATAGTAGAGAAATTATCATCTGTTAAAATCATGGATGAGGAATCCTTCGCAACTTCAGTACCTGTAATTCCCATAGCGACTCCGACATCAGCTTGCTTCAGCGCTGGTGCATCATTTACACCATCACCTGTCATCGCTACAATATTTCCTTTCTCCTGCCAAGCCCTCACTATTCTAATTTTATGCTCGGGTGTAACTCGTGCGTATACAGAAACACGACCAACAAGCTCCCGTAATTCCTTATCGGATAATCCTTCAATATCCTTTCCTTCTATCGCTTCAGAAGGATCCTTTAATATTCCTATTTGCTCTGCAATTGCCATTGCAGTTATCTTATGATCACCTGTAATCATCACTGGTCGAATTCCTGCTTGAATACAATCTTCTACTGCTTGCTTTGTCTCTTCTTTAGGTGGATCTATCATCGCAATCAGACCTATAAAGGTTAAATCCTTCTCATCTTCCTCGCTTATTTCACCGTCTCTAACTTCCTTATATGAAAGTGCTAACACTCGTAATCCTTTACTTGATAATTCGTCATTCACTCGATTAATATGATTGCGTTGCTGCTGACTTATGAAAGCTACTCCTTGTCCAGTCTCCAGTTTATCTATACGAGGGAGTAATACATCAACTGCTCCTTTGGTAATCATCAAATAACGATGACCGATCTTATTTACAGTACTCATTAGTTTTCGGGTAGAATCAAAAGGGACTTCCTTTACTCTTGGAAATGTTCCTCTTACCTGTTCCTCGTCCATTCCAGATTTTCTTCCCCAATTTACTAATGCAAGCTCAGTCGGACTTCCAATCTCCTTATCTCCGTTTTTGATGGAGTTATTACAGAGTAATGACATATGCATAAATGTCTTTTGCAGTTCATTACCAAGCTTCCAGTCCTCTTGAGAAATAACAGCCTCATTAAGGAATATTTTTTGGACAGTCATTTTATTTTGCGTAAGTGTTCCGGTTTTGTCAGAACAAATCACAGAAATACTTCCTAGGCTTTCCACCGCATGAAGCTTACGAACAATTGCATTCTCTTCTGCCATCTTTTGTGTACCAAAAGCAAGAACGATGGTTACGATAGAGCTTAAGGCCTCTGGAATAGCAGCGACGGCTAAGGATACCGCAAACATAAAAGAATCTCCAAGCTCTCTGCCACGGATTATATCTAAGATGAATATAAACGCACAAATAAGGATGATTCCAATCGCCAACTTTTTCCCGAAATCATCAAGACTTAACTGAAGAGGAGTCTTCTTTTCTTGGGCAGTTTCTAATAGATTTGCAATTTTCCCTATTTCCGTTTTCATCCCTATGGAGGTTACAATAGCTCGTCCACGCCCACTTGTCACAAAGCTACCTGAGAATACTTTGTTTTTCTGGTCACCAAGAGAGTGAATCTTTTCCCCCTTCATATCCGTGATCTTATCTACTGCATCAGATTCACCTGTTAAATGACTTTCATTTACTTGCAAGCCATGAGACTCTATGAGAACACCGTCTGCACTCACAAAGTCACCAGTATCTAATTGAAGAATATCTCCTACTACTACCTCTCTAGCAGGAATTTCCTTCATGACTCCCTCCCTAATTACCTTCGCAACAGGTGCAGCCATCGCTTTTAGACTATTTAATGATTTTTCTGCCTTCATAAACTGTACTGTCCCTAAGACTGCATTTAAGAGAATGACAATTAGAATGACAAAGGAGCTCATAATCTCCCCTAAAAAGGTTGAAATAACCGCTGCTACAATTAAAATGATGACTAAAAAATCATTAAATTGCTCTAGAAAAATCTGCCCAACACTTTTCTTGTTTCCATCCTGAAGCTCGTTAAATCCGTCTTTCCGCTGTCTTTCTCTTACCTCATCCTCTGTCAACCCTCTAGGCTTCGCATCTAGTTCTTTCTTTATTGCTTGTACATGTTGTTTGTGTTTAGTAGCATTCATTAGTAATCCTCCATTATCGAGAGTTTAGAGAGATATTCGTAGTGTTCTAACTCTTTTGGCTAGGAAATTAATATTTATTCCTTCTAGTAATCTCACACCCTTCCATGCAAATCTCTTTTTCCATACAATTAAGATATGTGAATGAGAGATTCAATATTCCAGAGAAAAAAAGGGCCCGCCTCAAAATCATTTGAAGACAGACCACTTACGACGAGCCATGGGAATATGAAACTTATCATAGAATCAAGACAATATAAAAAGAGAGTGTTATTTTAGTAACTCAATTAATAATAATACTTCTCCCTAAAGACTTTTAAAAAGGCAAGTCCTCCGCAAAAACAATAATTTAAATCTATGCATTTTTAGTATTCATAGTCACCTGCAATAGCTGAAATTACAGCCCCAACTGCTTGCACCCAAGAACCTACTGCATTCATCGTTACTCCTTCTTCCGTGTCAGTGTTCGAAAATACCTGTATCGTATTCCCTATTACTTGAATAATATTGCCGATATTATCCATAACTTCCGGAAAGGATAGATTTGGCTGCAGATTAAGGGATATGCCTGCACCTAATATTTGCAGAAGATTTCCCTGTGTACCTAAAACCTGGCTCGATTGCTCGTTCTCATCCAATATAGAAGCTATAACAGTTATATTTCCTGCAGCCTGTATCAGATCCCCTACTACATCGAGCAATAGGTCTTGATTTTCTGCTACTAGAGCGCTTCCACTCGCCTGTAATGTATTTCCAACTAAGCGAAAACCATTTAACGTTGATTGAGAAAAAATAGAAGATGGAGTATTTCCAATAGCAGCGATAATGGTACCAACAGCCTCCATCCACCCTCCTGCGATAGCAGCGATTCTTGAATTTCCGGAGCTGGTAAATGATGTCGTACTATTTGGAGTTACACTGAACATTAAATTATCCCAGTTTGGCATAGAACTCCCTTCTGTACGATCATTGTTTTGGTTTGTCGGGTTATCATTTCTTGTATTTGGATCTCGGTTATTCATATTCGTCACCTACTATCTATCGCATATAGTAGTATATGAATGGATAACCACCGCATTTAGACTTTCTGTTTTTATGACAATAAAAAAGCATGAATCCTACTAAGAGAATTCATACTTTGTTTCATTTATTTAAAGCAAGTAACCACTCTCGCAATTTTGCCTTTGGATAGTAAACATGGTTATTTATCAAAATATGTGGGATGTCTGGGTGCTCTTCAATCAGTTTTGCTGCATCCTCCTTGGATATCCCCATAAAATAATGGACATCGCTTTGCCTGATGAGCTCATGGGCATCGTATTCCTCTCCCTCCTCTAGGATGCTTTTATGATTTTTTGAGCCCTTTAAGCCCTCACCTATAAAATATCCGGCTAAAGCAATCCCAATCGCTAGCCAAAAAAAGTCTAAATCCATGTTTCTCTCTCCCTTCATTTTATATACCATCACTGTTTCTATATGAAAATAAGAATCTATAAAAATCTTCCTTTTTAGTAACTGCAAGAAATGGGTTATTGGAATTCTATACAGCCCAACTTAAGATAATCAAAAGTTTACTAATAAAAATAAAAAAATAATATTCCTTAATTCTATAGACTTTTATGACAATTTATAAGAATATTATTATATCGAAATAGTTAAAGTAGATAAAAAGGACGGTACATTAATGAAAAAACAAAAAAGCGATGTTGGAGTAATTCTTTATACATTATTTTTGATTATCACTTTCCCAATCTGGATTCTAGGCTATGTAATGAAACATTCAAAGTAAGAACAGGATCTTAATCTTTTACTTTCGCTTTATTATATAAGAATGGAATTCGTCACTGCTAACAATAGAATACCACACAAATTGTAGAACCTTTAACTAATTGATACCTCCATAAAAGTCTAAGCTTTTATGGAGGTATGATTCACTTAAGACAATAGTTAAAACTGTTTAGCTTTCGCAGCAATTCTTAGTAACTGGTTATGAAGAGTTACCTCTGTTTCCCCATTTACTTGAGATTTTTGATGCTTCGACCGTGTCCAGTTATGGTGGATTTTCTGAGATTTCGGATCTAAATCCATCTTGCTCATTCGTTCCGCCTCCTATGGTTCAAAGTGAACTCTTGATTAATATGTACAGCTTTTCATTACTTATTCCATTAAAAACAAAAAAATTCGTTTTTAAAATTGATAAGTAATTAATTCACCTGTAATAGCATTGATACCTACAATCCTTCTCTTAGACTCAGCATGACAAACCATATATTTTAATTCTTCAAAGGGCTCTTCAGCTTCATAATTAACAGACCAAGTTAAGCAGGCGTCGATTTTTCTAAAGGCTTGTTGTAGCTCCTCTATTGGTAAAACTGGTTGATTACAGTCGACTTCCAAGCATTCGATTGGTATAGCTGGTCCATTGCACATATCAATAAGACCCGTTGTTCGGTTCACCGATATGTAAAAGCTCTCTCCTTCTATTGGCATTCCACTCCTATCATGTAATGGAAATCTAAAAAATGCTCTATTTGAATTATTAAAGGATGGCTCTTCTACCTGTAAGTGTACATATGGTAAGAATTTCGCAAAATACGTTGCGATAAAAGCACATGCTACTTGCTTACATTGCTCATAGCTTAGCTGGAGATTGCCCTCTCTCCTCTTAAACCAAACGAACTCCTTTAGACGCTTCGTTTCTTTATCCATTTTAAGCTTTACTGTATTTTCTGTTTGATTGCGAAAGAATCCTTCAAACGAGCGGTCTGAAGTGTCATTTTCTTCTTCATCCCCCCATACCTGCCAATATTCATTGTCCGTTTCCTGTTCACGTTTTAACACCATCAAATCAGGAATACCTACTATCTCTTTAATAGATTTAGACATTTTCATTGGTTGGACATTGGAAATAGGAATTGTTGTCACTTCAGCATCATATTCATCTTCGAGGTAGTTTGGCTTGCCAGTATTAGCATTAAATAGCTGGGAAAGCGAACTGTTTGTATATATTTTGAATACCGCTGATTTCTCCACGTTATATGTATCCTTCGATAAATAGTAAGACTTCAATTGCCATGTTTCTTTTTTTACAATCTGGTCCAGAACTTTATTCTTTTCTATAAAGGTATCAGGCATACTTGGAGGTGTTTTCGTGTAGCCTTTGTAATAAAAGGATATCACTTCACCATTATCACTCACCTCAATACTTGTTTGAAATTTTCCTAACAGAATCCCACCAACTAGCTGCCCGTAAAAAAATAGGGTACTTTCTTTCTTTTCAATAAAGGAGGTTAGCTTTAAATAGGAAAGAGCCTCTGGGTGCTGAGCTATCAGAAATTGTTCAGCAATATTTTGTTGATCTTGAAAGCTTACTTTTCCTTCTTGTTTGTTTGAAGGAATCTTATTTAATACTATTAATCGACCATTTGAATCCAAAGTCACCGAAGCTCCGTCATCCAGATTGTTGTTTGCCCATATATAAGTAGCTCTATCTGACTGATAATCCTCCACTACTAATTCTAGATGCTTTGGAACCTCTACAAAGCTGATTGCTAACTTGGACAAATCTTCCTTTAGCATACTTGCCATCTCCTTACTCGTTATCGAGAGATTTAGTTTTTGCTGTAGCTGTTGCTTTAGCTCTCTCCGTCCTCTGAATAAATATGTCTTTACAGTATTCTTTGGTTTATCAAGCATAGATGAAATTTCCCTAATCGAAAAGTCATAAAAATAGTGCAAAACGATTGCCGTACGGTACTCATCTTTTAAGGAGGACAAAGCTTCATATAAGGAGTCAAATGAAGATAGGTCTGGTCTTGCTGTTACCACTGCATTATTCCTTAGCTTAACTTCAATTCCTAATGATCGTTCTCGCTTTTTAAAGAAAGCATAGCTCTCATGTATTAGAATTCTAAATAACCAGGTAGAAAAATAATGAGGCTGTCGCAGCTGATGAACAGATTCAAATGCCTTAATTATTGATTCTTGTACAATATCCTCAGCATCTGTACGGTTTCCTGTTAGCTTAAAAGCTTTTGCCAAGAGTCGTGGCTTCTCTAGCTGTAATAGCTGATCAAATGCATCTATATCACCTTGTATCGCCTTTGTAATAAGCTGCTCCATTTTCTCCCCTCCTTCTACATACTTAGAGTATCATTTGCCATGAAAAGGTTTCAAAATTTCACTATTTTTTATTAGCAAAGCAAAAGGAAAAAACGTATTCCTGACTACAGGAACACGTTCTTTTTCTATTTAAATCCTAGCTGTACTGTACAACTTTTAATATTCTATTCCTGCTATTCCGAACCCACCAGGACCAGCATGGGTAGAAATCATTGCACCAGCTTGCATCCATCGTATGTTTTCGAAACCACTCTTCTTAGCCATTTCCTCTATTTTTCTCTTAATTTGTTCATCTAGTCCGATAGAATAAATTAGATACAGTTGGTTTCTATTAATATCGTATTGGTCTAAATAATCTTGCAAAAGTTTTTCAGCAACCACACTCATATTTCCTCGATATTTTTTAGTAGAAACTAATTTTCCTTCCTTTAATTCGATACAAGGCTTTATTTTTAACAATGCCCCTCCGATATAAGCAATATTGCTTACCCGACCACCGGCTTTAAGGAAATCCAAACTCCCTGGGATAAAAGCAAGCCTCGTTTTTGGAACAATAGCTTCTATTTTTTCTATTAAATGAACGTGATCAATAGAAGGTTCTTCTTCCAAGATAGAGGCTGCATACAACACAACGGCAGCTAAACCTCCCGTAACATTTAATGTATCAATAAGATAGATGTCGTCAAAGTCCTCTGCTGCAATTACGGCGCTTTGAAAGGATGCAGAAGCTTTAGAAGTATATCCAATATGAATAATAATACTTTCGGGAAACTCCGCTCTAATACTAGAAAATAACTCCTGGTATTCATGCACATTAGTTGCAGTGGTTGATGGGATTTTCTTCGTGCGACTATGATAATCAAAAACTTCCTCTACAGAAACCTCTCCATCTAAATAATCCTTCCCATTCATTACAACATGCATTGGTACAACTTTTATTTGATGTTTTTCCATTAGGTCTTTCGGTAAATCTGCTCCACTCTCTGTAGACAAAATAATTTTTTTCATCGTTCATCCCTTTCTAATAGTGAGCCTTTATCGCGTACTATTCTGTTATTTATTCTTAATATACACGAAAGAGAGAGAATATCCATTATAATAGTAAGATAATTTTTACAAATAGGGATCATACAGCATATAACCAATGACAAGGGATGCTGTAAGTCTAATTCCATAATTTTATTTATGAACCAATAAATGTAGATATAAAAGAGGGTTTCTACTTCATTATCACGAAAATATCCCTAGAGAAAGGAGAATGTTCATGAAAATACCTGTAGCAAAGCGTATTCCCTATTCCCATATGATACACGGAGATATTCGGGAGGATGATTATTACTGGCTTAGGGATCGCACAAATCAAGAGGTTATCCAGTATTTAGAGGAAGAGAATCAGTATTATGACGAAGTGATGAAGCCACTTGCAAAACATACGGAAGAAATTTTTGAGAGCATGAAAGCTCGAGTACCTGAAACAGAAACCAAAATTCCGGTGCAGCATGGACCATATTTCTACTATTCTCGTTTGGACAAAGATAAGCAATATCCCATTTATGCTCGAAAAAAAGCCAGCAGTCGAGCACTTTTACCAGAAGTAGAAGAGGAAATAATTCTTGATGTAAACGATTTGGCTAGTGGTAATGATTACCTCAACGTAACCGAACGGCGGTTACATACAAGCCATACTAAACTAACTTATTTAGAGAATCGTGATGGCTCTGATCGCTATATGTTATACATAAAAGACTTAGAGTCTGGTGAGCTTTTGCCAGACACCATTTCAAATGTCTATTTGTATAGCAGTGTAGAGTGGAGTTCCTGTGGAGACTATATTTTTTATGTTACCGTGGACGAGCTTCAACGACCATATAGACTTTGGCGTCATCGGATAGGAAGTGATGCGGCTAGTGATGAGTTGCTGTATGAGGAAACAGATGTGATGTTTTCCTTGATTATCTTTAAATCACTGAGCGAGAAGTTTATATTTGTCTATTCTAATTCAAGCACAACAACAGAGGTACGCTTGATACATGCCGATGCCCCGTTATCACCAATACAGCTTTTTGACGAGCGACGTCATGGCATTATTTACGACCTCGAGCATTGGGGAGATGATCTCCTTATCCTTACAAATGAAGATGCTGTGAATTTCCAGCTCCAGCGCTGTCCAATCAATAATTTTTCTATGCGGGAAAATGTGGTGGAGTATAATGAAAACCATTTTCTTCAATCCATGTATCCATTTAAAAATGCTCTTCTTATCGAGGGAAGAGAGAACGGCTTAACACAGGCTTGGGTGTTACGAAACGGTCAACTGGAGCAATTAGAATGGGAGGAGCCCCTCTACACACTGTCTCTTTTAAATGGACAGAGCTATGATGCAGAAGAGATATTAATCCAGTACGAATCGTTACTTACTCCCAAAACTATTTTTGGGCTAAATTTGTTCACTGGCGAGAAAAATCGTCTACAGGTTGCTCCAGTCAGTGGCGATTATGATGCTTCCCAATACAAGCAGGAACAGATATGGGCAGAGGCTGAGGATGGGACAAGCATTCCTTTAATGGTTGTGTATAAAGAAGGTGCACTTGATTCTGGTCCAGCACCGCTCATTTTATCAGCATACGGCTCTTACGGTTACAGTAGTAACCCATATTTTAGCCCGTATCGCCTCCCTTTATTAGAAAAAGGAATTATCTTTGTTACCGCTCAGGTGCGCGGTGGCTCTGAAATGGGACGTACCTGGTATGAAGACGGAAAAATGCTACAAAAACGCAATACATTTACTGACTTTATTGCAGCAGCAAAGCACTTGATTGCACAGGGGTATACCTCTTCTAGCAAAATGGCTGCTCGTGGGGGCAGTGCGGGAGGCTTGCTTGTGGGTGCGGTAGCAAATATGGCGGGAGAGCTATTTCAAGTCATCGTTCCTGAAGTGCCTTTCGTAGATGTCGTGACCACTATGCTGGATGAATCTATTCCTCTTACTACATTGGAATGGGAAGAATGGGGAAATCCAAAGGAGAAAGATTACTATTATTATATGAAGTCCTATAGCCCTTACGATAATGTAGAAGCAAAAAACTACCCAAATTTGTACATTACCACTGGCTTAAATGATCCACGTGTTGCTTATTGGGAACCGGCAAAATGGGTGGCTCGATTACGCTCCATGAAAACGGATGACAACACCATTGTACTGAAGACCAATATGGGAGCTGGACACTTCGGTTCATCAGGACGCTTTAATCAACTCCGTGAAGAAGCGGAATGTTATGCGTTTATTTTAGATAAGCTTGGCGTCCACATGGATAAAGGCACTGTAAAAATGTAAAAACTACTCTCTCTATATAAAAACAGCAGGTTAGCGATATGCTCACCTGCTATTTTTTCGTTTCTTGTTCAGTCTTTTGTAGCCATAGCTCCTCGAGGGTCTCACAATTCCCCTCTTTCAATAAGTGTTTTATTTCCCCAGCCGTTATTATACGGCCTTGATGGATGAGAATCACCTGATCGGCAATTTCTTCTGCGAAGCTTAGTAAGTGTGTGGAAAAAAGAACAATCTGCTGGTTGTTACGTTCTTCCTTTAGCATCGCCTTTAGCCGGGCAATCCAATAAGGATCTAACCCATTAGTAGGTTCATCTAAAATATAAAGTTGACTGTCCCCCATTAAGCTTTGTGCTAGATTTAATCGTTGTCGCATTCCTTTTGAAAACTGGCCAACTTTTAATTTTTTTGCCTCTATTAATCCTACTTTTTCTAATAATGCAATCTGCTGCTCCCTTGAGACATTTTTTAAATCTCCTAGAAATTGAATAATCTCCTCTGCTGTTAACGTACTAGGAAATTCAATATCATCTGGCATAAATCGCACTTCGTGTGAGTCTCGCAGAATCTCCCCATGATCTGGTTTTAATGAATTGGTTAGAATATTGATAATTGTACTTTTCCCTGCACCATTGGACCCTACAAGCGCCGTAATATGACCTGGCTTTAGGGTTATATTTACATCAAATACGCCTCTGTCTCCTTTAAACGCCTTTGTCACATGCTTTAATTGTACTGTCATGCTTTTTTCCCTCTTATCTTTAACATAATTGTTGCCGCAAGTAACGTACCTACAACCCAGAGGATGGAGATAAGAACAAAAAAGATTACCCCAGGTGCAGAGGAGTAAAACTTCGATATATCATAAAAAGCTGGTCCTAAAACCGCTGTTTGCTTGGAGAACACAAAATATCCAAAACGTACCCATTCAAGTGGATTAAGATGAATAGTGGCAACAACAAGCTTTTGTAAAAAGTTTTCTGACGTAACTGTCCCAATAGCCATCACAATATAGGAAAATAACAGCGTAACAACTGACCAAACGCCAAGTCCCATTGCTAATGCATGCAATCGACTTTTCGCCATGCTTCCTACAAGGATACTTACTCCATTAAAAAGGATCAGCATAAGTGCCGTAATGCCAATTGCAAATAAAGGAAGCTTAACTCCTCCAAAAAAACTACCTACAAAGAGTGCGACCGCAAATACAAACAAAATAATACCTGCGAAAACGAAACAAAGAGAGATATACTTTGTTATCACATATTGACCCATTGTAAGTGGATAGGTTCTCAGCAATCCTAACCAGCCTGTTTCTTTGTCACTTGCTATATTCATACTTCCAATTGTCAGCATAAATAAAGGTAGTAAAAACAGTAAAATATTGATCAAGGATGCAGTTTGCCGCGTAAAGCCACTCGTTTCTGGTAGAGCCATATGCTGAATCATTAAGATCGCTGTAAATACTACCGAAAATAAAACCGTTACAATCTGTATCCACCTGCTGCGTAAAAGCTGCTTACATTCTAATAAAATCATTTGACTGTTCATTAGTGCTCATGTACTCCCCAATTAAAAGTAAGTAGCTCTTCATAAGGTACAAGCTCTCCAGGCTGCTCTTCCATATATTCATTTGCTTCCTCTAAAGAGCTAAATGCCACAACCCCATAGTTCATCGGTGTCCAATAATCTTTGGAGTATACATAGACTGCATCTTCAATATTTAACCACTGGGAAGAATTCATGTCTCGTATATAACCAGCGCCGACTTTCTCTTCCCCATTCTCTAACACATACTCCATTAAACAGCCTATATCATCAAAAACTACGTAATCCCCATTTTTCAACACAATTTGCGCGGCATAGTCAACATGCGTGATGCTCATATTGCATATATGACAAACATCGACCTCTGGGTTAATATCTCTTGGTTCAAAAGTTTCCTCACTACATGCTGATAAAATGAAAACTGATACAACTAAAACAATCCACTTATATAATCTCATGTCAATCTTCTCCTTACGGTCAACATACCTGTTAATACGGCGCTGCTGATTAGTAACTGCCAAATATGAATATCTATATCCATTTCGAACGGCTTTTTTAGAATGAGAGGTTGATCGTCTACAATAACGTTTGTTTGGTTATCCGTTACTTCTGTGTCCAACATGTTTAAAGTAACGACACTAGGAGACTCTATAAAATATTGGTAGACAGGCTTTCGCACCATCCATTGTCCAAATGAGTTTGTCGCTAAATAATTGGTATCTCCAATTAAATCCCCATCGTAGTCCTTTCCATCATAGTCATCATAATAATTCCTTTGCAGCTTGACCCCATGATGGTCTGTACGGGCGGTTAAAATATTCCCGTGAAATTCATTGTTCTGGATGAGTAATTCTCCTGAGCGCTTTACTTGCAAGACGGTGCCATTCGTTGAAAACAAGTTCTGTTCTACCACCATTTCACGCGCATTTTGTATATCCATTGCAATCGTGTTTTCACGTAACTCATTGTTTATAAATTTCAGGCTTTCCACATCATAGACATAGACACCTAAACTATTGAGTGTATTATTCTTAGCTACTACATTGCTTTCTATTTGCACGTTATTCGCTATCATAATCATAAAGCCTGTCATATTGTTCGTTAATTCATTATTTAGTAGCTCTATATTATTGCTATACATCATATGCATAGCATAACGGCTATTTTTAACGTGATTATTCTCCAAGCGAATGTCGTTTACACTCTCTAAATAAATACCGTCCATTGTGTTATCAATATTGCTGTCAGTAACAGTAACTTTTTCTGAGTTATAGACAGCAACAGCATGATCCTTCGTAGAAAAATGACCCTCTTTGCCCATCACCTGTACATTTAGTAGATGAATGTTTTCACTATTGTTTATTTTCATACCGGACATTGCATCATCTATTTGCACATTGTTAAAAGTTATATCTTTCACATCGTTGACTACAATTGCACTTTCCTCAGCTTGAAACTTGATATTCTCGAGAACTACATCCTTCGTATCTGAAACTGTTAAAGCAGTAGCTAGGGAATGAATTTCAGTCCCATCAACGCCTTTAATTGTAATAGGCTTTGTAATAGATATAGAACCACGATACACACGCTCTTCTAAGAGAAGCGTGCCTCCTGGTTCAGTCTGGTCTATTAATTTTTGCAGCCGACTTTTGCCGTTATTCTTCTTTATTTCTGGACGTACAAAAGTTGGTGTTTCGTGATGATGATCCGTACTTGCCTCAAAGATTATTGGAGCGGAAATTCCTCCTAATAGAAAGCCAAATAAAATTGCAATACTCCACTTTTTCATTTGTTTCCCTACTCAGGTGAACCATCGGAAGACATCGTATCTTTGTCTGAATGATGATTATGCCCTTCACTATTCATCTGTTTTTTCTTATGACGCTCGATTGCTTGTGTACGGATTTCATCTATCGCCACAATCTCAACGTTTTCGTTTTGAGCTATATATGTATTTGCATCTTCTTCAAATTTAAAGAATATATATCCCCAGTTCATTGGAGATTTCAAATCTGTTTTTACTGCATACGCTTCCTCTACGTTAAACCAATTTAATGTATGATAGTCACGTACAAACTTTTCATTTTCTACTCCATTCACATACTCATCATTTAACAAACAACCTATGTCATCATAGAACACAATCTCTCCATTTTCACGAATTGCTTGGGCAGAAAAAATTCCTTGTTCATGATTCTTCGTATACACTTTCATGTTACACATGAAACAAGTTACTTCTTCTGTCGGTTCTTGTAAGCGCTCATCAGCTGTCCACTCTGTTTGTTCAGCTTTTGATAACTTGTTATCTTTGTTTTCTACTGTTACTTCCTTAGACGTATCTTCCTCTTTAGACTCTTCTTGCACAGCATTATCTCCACATGCAAATAACATAAGCGACAATGGTACTGCAAACAATAACTTTTTCATTGAATTTCCTCCAAAATGATAGTATCTGCAGTTTTCATTATAAACGCTAAATGCTTGCTCAAAATGATAAATATTTGACGATTATTCACCTATATTGTGAAAATGACTTCACATTTAGTTAGTATAATATATCTATCCATATTTTTACTGCTGTTGCTGCTATCATAATGGCAAGTAGCCATTGCAATATTTTCACATTCATTTTTTGTCCAGCTTTAGCTCCAAGAGGCGCTGCAATGATGCTAGCAATGATCATGATAAATGCTGGCCAATAGTCAATTTGACCTGTAATAATTTTCCCTATACTTCCCCCAATGGAGGAAATAAACGTAATGGCTAAACTTGTAGCAATTGTCACCCTTGTAGGAACTTTTAATACGGTTAGCATAATCGGAACCAATAAGAAGCCACCTGCTGCTCCTACAATACCTGAACCAATTCCCACAATAAAAGCTAATATGCTTGCTAGTAATTTATTAAAAGTAACGACAGTTGTATCTTCTACCGTTTTACGCGGGATGAACATCATCACCGCGGCAATTACTGCAAGGAGACCGTATACGATATTAACGGCTTCTTCTGATAAAAATCCTGAACCATAGCTACCAATAAAACTCCCTATTAAAATTGAAACACCCATATAAAGGATGAGTTCTTTATGGAGGAGACCACTTTTTCGGTATGCCCACACCCCTGCAATCGATGCGAAAAATACTTGAATAGCACTAATCCCAGAAACCTCGTGGGCAGTGAATGCCACCAAACCAAACATTGGTGGGATGTATAATAACATTGGGTATTTAATGATAGACCCTCCAACACCTAGCATTCCGGAGATAAAGGATCCTATAAACCCAAGAGCAAAAATAACAGTTATAAATGTAATAGAAATATCCATATTGTGTCCCTTCTTTCTTATAAAAAAGCGAGTAGGACTCTACTCCACTCGCTATTTACGCTATTATGCTTTTTGAATATAGAAGGTAAGCACTCCGTCTTCCTCTTTTTGTTCGAGGATGGTATGACCGCCAGATTTTGCCCAAGCTGCAAAGTCATTTAAAGCTCCTTTGTCCGTTGCTAATACTTCAAGCACTTCCCCAGAATTCATGGAATCGATTGTTTTTTTCGTGCGTACGATTGGCATTGGACAAGCTAAGCCCTTTGCATCTAAAGTTTTTGTGATATTCATATTTGTTTCCTCTTTTCCGTTTTAGGTTCATTTAATGAGTGATAAGCTTCAGCAAACTGATAGATTAATTACCTTACCGCACAGCGATTTGGACCAATCTCCATTTCTACTTGTTCCTCATCACTTGGTGTATCTTTTCCCATGTTTACGAGTCGAATTTCTTGATATGCGTTTGGTTGCGGTGGTAAGTTGTCCGTTACCATCGAACGGAAGACTTCCTCGTCCTCTACATTCAATCCATGATTTTCAGCAAATAAATCTCCTAATCGTTTTGCAACAGTTCCATCTTCATTTAGCTCTTCTATAATCATGAAGTGGGCCGGCAGCACGATTAAATCATCTGCCAATGTGCGATAACGGCTATATAATGTCTCTCGCAAGTCTCCCACCCAATCTTCTGCCAGACCCGCTAAATCAGGACGGCCGATGGAATCAACGAACAAAATATCACCAGTCAGCAAGTACTTTTCATCGATAACAAATGAGGTAGAACCTATCGTATGACCTGGTGAATATAGCGCTCCTACTTCAATCTGCGAAGCACCTAGTTTTACGATTAAACCATCCGTTAGAGGTGTGTATTCAAAAACAACTTCCTCTGCATCCTTCGGTGGTAAGTAGTACGTTGCACCTGTTTGGCTAGCAATATGACGACCACCTGAAATATGATCTGCGTGTAAGTGTGTATCAAAAACATGCTTAATCTTTACGCCTTTATCTTCTGTAAATTGGATAAATATACCTGAAAACCTTCCAGCATCGATGATTGCTGCTTCATCACCGTTAATAGCCATATAAGACAGACAACCTTTTCCCAAGCGGACAAATTGATACAATTCACCGCCTCCAGTAAGATCTCCTACTTTAATAGGCTCAAGATACATGGACCAAGACTTCATCCCACCCTCTAGGTAACCTACTTTGTACCCTGCCTCTGACAGCATTTCTGCCACCATAATGGATGAGCCTTCTTTTGCACAAACGACCAGCACATCTTTATCAGGCGGAATCTTTGGTAGAATCTCTTCTACACCATCTAATAAATCAAAGTAAGGGATATTTAAATAGTCAAATCTATGTCCTTCAATCTTCCAATCTTCAAATGCATCTGTATTACGTACATCTAAGATAAATAATTCTTTGTCATCTATTACTTTGCGTGCAACCTGAGCTGCAGTCCAAGCTGTAACCGTCATTTGTTGTACCCCCATAGGTATAATTTCGTTCATTTTTTTGGTTCGAATAGTGTAACTACCCGAACCAATAAATACAATTCTTTCGTATATCAATCCATGTCTTTTTCTAGCTCGCCTTTATACTCACTCATACCCGGTAAAACGTTTTTAACATTCTTGAAACCTGCTTCTACTAATTGGCTCGCAGCTAGGTCTGATCTTGTACCTGTACGGCAGATGACATAAATAGGCTTTTCTTGATCAAGCTCGTTTAGCCGCTCCGTTAGTTCGCCTAATGGAATCGATTTTGCTCCAGGAATACGACCAAACGCATATTCTGCTGCTTCTCTTACGTCTAAAATCAAGCCTTCCCCTTTTACGGCATCCTCATTGGAAACGGTATGCTCAAATGTTTTTTCTGCTTCCTTTGTTTCTTGGTTACTTTTTCGAATATAGTGGAACAGTACCCCACCTTCTTCTCTTGTGCCTATATATTGGTGACCAACAACTTTGGACCAAGCAGCTAAATCTGCTATGGAACCTTTATCTGTTGCTTGAACCTCTAAAACTTGTCCTTCAGTAAGATTGTTCATTGCTTTTTTAGTTTTTACTATTGGCATTGGACAAGCCAGCCCTTTTGCGTCTAATTGTACATCTGATTTAATCATCTGTTTCCTCCTCCAATACCACCAGGGGTATAAATGTTTGTAAAAAAATTATTCTACTTCCCCAGTCCACTCTAGCATTCCGCCAGTCATGTTCGTTACATCAAAGCCTTGTGCTTCTAAAAAAGCTGTTGCTTGACCACTTCGTCCACCTGAACGACATACCATTATATACGGAGTATTCTTATCCAACTCTTGCATTCGATATTCAAGTAAACCAAGCGGGATGTTTGTAACGCCTGGGATATGCCCCGCTTCCACTTCTGTCACTTCACGAACATCGATTAAATTTAGATCAGCTCCAGCTTCTAATTTTTGCTTTACTTCTGTTGGTGAGATTGTTTTCATCATTTATTCCTCCTAATAAGCACTCATACCGCCACGGACATTTGTGACTTTTTCATAGCCTAATTTTTTCAGTTGCTTGCAAGCTTGTTTGGAACGCATTCCACTTTGACAGATAACGACAATTTCTTTATCCCTCGGTAGCTTTGAAAAATTAGAACCGAGTGGTATATTTTTAAATTGCTTTACGTTACGCGATTTATATTCCCCAGGTGTACGCACATCAATAAACACCTTTTCTTTGTCATTTATTATTGTTTTTAACTGTGTCGTTGATATTTGTTTCACACCTTTTGCCGGAATCATCCGCCAAGCAATAAATGCAAGTAGGACACCTATTAAAATTGCTGTTTCCATATGTCACCTCTTATATGAATAAATTGACGTTGCCGTCTTCTGCATCCGCTAAATAAGCAGCTACGCCAGCATATTCTACACCGTCTAAAAGCTCTTCATTTTGTATTCCAAGCAAATCCATCGTCATTGTGCAAGTTACTAGTTTAATGTCTTGTTCTTGAGCCATTTCAATTAACTGTGTAAGAGTTAAAGCATTATGCTTTTTCATCACATGCTTAATCATCTTTGGTCCCATCCCTAACATTTGCATTTTGGATAAGCCAAGCTTTTCAGCTCCACGTGGCATCATTTTACCAAACATCTTTTCTAAAAATCCTTTATTCACTTCAATTGGCTCTTGTTTGCGTAACGCATTGATTCCCCAGAATGTGTGAAAGATTGTTACCTCATGGTCGTAAGCTGCTGCACCATTTGCAATAATGTAAGCTGCCATCGCCTTATCATAATCTCCACTAAATAAAACGATTGTTGTTCTTTTCTTCTCCATAAACTTCTCCTTACCCCCATGGGTATTATTTTGTTTAAAAATAAAAAGTCTTATCGACTCTTTACTAATAGATCTACTGCTTGCTTTACCATCGCATTCTTATCCAGTGATTTAGCATCTTCTTTTGATAAGCATTCGACTAAGTTATCTGTGACAATAACACCGATTGTGCGATCAACAGCAGAGCGAACAGCACTTAGTTGCGTAATGACTTCTTTACAATCCTTCTCTTCTTCCATCATACGCAAGATGCCTCTAAGTTGGCCTTCTATCTTTTTTACCCTTGTTGTGATTTTTGTATCGTATTGCATTATCTCACCTCTTTTCTACCTATTCATTTCTTAATGGTGAATTAGTAGTTATTTATTTGATTATAATACTACTACCCCCATGGGTATGTGTCAAATGAAAGATTTGTTGAAGATAAGAGGAGGGGGGAGCAATTAGGGAAAAAACACTTAAGATTCTTAGATTTAATGGAACCTTAGGTTCTCCGCTGCGTCGGACGCTTGGAGTGGAGGCCAATAGGAAGTTGGTCAGGAAAACGTTGTCACACGATGTGACGTTCTTAGTTTTCCCTCCGCTAGGTAAGCCAGCTCCCTGCTCTCGCTGGAGTCGCCGACGCTGCTACGAACCAATAGTATTTCCTACTAACCTGAAATTTTAATAAGTAAATCGAAAAAGGATATATACCCATTCAAAAAAGGAATGTTTTTGGCCGAGCTTCAGCTTTTTCTTTGAAAGATATCATGTAGCATTAATCCTGGCATGGTCACAGAGACGCCTGTTTAAAATAACAGCAACTTTGCTTATGATCCTAATCATTTTAACAAGGATTGATACTGCTCAACTAAGTCACGTAAAGCATGTTCACTTATAGGACCAACAATCCTGTCTAGCTCCTGTCCGTCCTCGTTTAAGAGCACAGTTGTTGGAATAGACATCACTTGAAATGCGGTGCCTACCTCATCCTTTTCGTCTAATAAAATTGGATAAGTGACTTCATATGTTTCCATAAACTGAGTTAATGCCTCCGCTCCATTGTCGCGGGCAGCTAAGTTAATTCCAATCAATTCAACATTGCCCGGCAAATCTTCAGCAAAGCTTTGTAAATGTGGCATTTCTGCCTTACAAGGAGGACACCAAGTTGCAAAGAAGTTAACGACCGTTATTGTTTGCTCTTGCTCTGCCAGACGGTACTCATCCCCAGTAGCCGTAAGTAACTCTAATGCTACTCTTTCCTTTAAGTCCGATTTCTTTGGGATATCAGTCAACATGACGGCAACTAAACTTAACACTCCAATAATCGCGAGGTGCTGTGCCTGTTTTATTTTCAATATGATCGTCAATAAAACGCCTGCGTGAATTTGTGTTGAGCCAGATTCGAAGCCACCTAACCAAAGTAACGGAAGCCACTGTGCTAATAATAGCCAGCCATTATATCTACATTCGACCATTAGGAATAGGAGTGCCCATATGACTGCAACAATCCACTGTTCTTGAAAGCTATAATTGATTACTTGGTAAACTGCTATAAAGCGAGCCCAATATTCCCAAAGCATTTGCCAATCAAGTGTGTCCCATTTTTTATACAAAGTGACCGCAACCAATGCAAGTGCTAATAGATGTCCTTTATCACCACCATCAAAATAAAGGAGTGATAAAGGAGCTTTGACAAAATCGAACCAGGAAAAGAGGAGATAACTAACCTTCCAGACAATTACATAAAGGAGAATCAGCTGTTCGATTGTTTTATTTGTATAAGGATCTGCTTTCCTGCTCCGAAAATCGCTATAAAGTACAGCAATAAAAAATGCCAGCCAAGCTACTGGAATGTTTAGTTGTCCGATTGTTAAATAATTCATCTTAAACTCCTTTTCCCTGAGCATTTGCCAGCATCAAGTACTACTTGAAATTATATTGCGTCACGATTGGCTCTCGTTTTAATGATTGATCTCGGAAATATTCATATAAAGAAATACCTAAAAACGAGCCTGAGATATTATAAACATTTTCATAGCCACTATTAACAAGAGCCATCACAGCATTATAGCTGCGTTGCGCTGAACGACAGTGTACATAAATAGGTACGTCTTTTGGAATCTCATGCATTCGGTCGCGCAGCAGACTTAACGGAATGTTTACTGCTCCTTTTATCGCTCCATTTGCAAACTCATTTGGCTCTCGAACATCTACAATAAATGCTCCTGCTTCTACTAACGAACGAACTTCACTTACTCGTACTTGTTTAAATCGTCCTGCCATAATATTTGTTGCCACTAACGCAGCTAAATTGACTACATCTTTTGCAGTGGAGAACATTGGTGAATAGGAAAGCTCAAGTTCTTTTAAATCTTCTATTGTTCCGTTCATTGAAATGAGTGTCGCTATTACATCAATACGTTTATCTGCATTTCCTTTACCGATTGCTTGTGCCCCAATAATCCGACCAGTTGGCACTTCATAAATTAGTTTGAGGTGCAGTGGATTACTTGATGGCATTAACCCTACCTTATCTGGTGCGATTACATACACCGCATCGACCGGCAATCCTATTTGTTTTGCAGTTCTTTCATTCAAGCCTGTTGAGGCAGCTGCATAATCAAACACTTGAATACTTAGGGACCCAATAACACCTTTGTTTATAGCCGGAATCCCATATATGTGATCCGCTGTTGCACGTGCTTGACGCTGAGCTGGACCAGCTAAAGCTAAACGTGTAGGCTTATTCATCAAGCGATGATACACTTCAATGGCATCCCCTACTGCATATATATGAGGGTCCGTTGTTTGATAGTTTTGGTTGACCTTTATTGCTCCAGTTTCCCCAATCTCTAGTCCTGCTTCGGCTGCTAACGATGTTTCAGGGCGTACCCCAATCGCTAACACGACAATATCTGCTTCAATTATGTTGTCAGAGTTTAACTTGATATTTGTTGGTGTTATTTCTTTTAGGCCGTCTTCCACCACTAGCTGGACACCTTGGTCGACCATTTCCTTATGTAAGATTTGCACCATATCGTCATCAAAAGGAGTTAAAATTTGCGGTGCAAATTCCACTAATGATACAGAACGACCAGCTAAACGTAAGTTTTCCGCTACTTCCACACCGATAAATCCGCCACCGATCACCGCTATGCTTTTTGCATTTCTTTCCACAATAGCATTATGTAAACGCTCGATATCCACTACATTACGAACAGTGAAAACATGAGGTAAATCCGTTCCAGGAAGATTTGGCACTATTGGGCTAGCGCCAGGCGATAAAATAAGCTTGTCATATGATTCTGTCGTTTGTTCGCCTGTCAGTACATGCTTCACTGTCACCGTCTTTTCATCACGATTAATCGCGATTACTTCGCTATTTACTCTTGCGTCAATATTATACTTCGTTTCAAACGAATCTGGGGTCATCATTAATAGTCGCTTACTATCTTGTACGACTCCACTTAAATAAAATGGCAAGGAACAATTGGAGAATGACACATGTGGTCCTTTTTCAAACATCACTATTTCTGCTTGCTCATCTAAACGCCTGATTCGTGCAGCTGCAGAAGCACCTCCTGCAACTCCTCCAATAATCACTACTTTTCTCATCATGTAGCCTCCTAATTTATTTAGAGTTAAATATATCTTTACCATCACATTATACCCTATAGGGTATAATGTCAATGAAGAAATACTAGACGATTGATATCTAAGAGCTTACTAGAGATAGATAGTCTCGTTTATAAGGATTCCTTCTTTGATAGCGGGTTACTCTTTCCAGGGTCGGCTTTTCTCTCGGTCGCGGGTGGTTTATTCTCGGTTGGCTGGGAGTTACTCTCACTCATGGATGATTTACTTTCAGATAGACCACCTTTACTCTCATTTAGCCGGTTTACTCTCGGTCGAGCGGGATTTATTCTCACTCATGGCTGATTTACTCTCATTCAAATTGGGAGGAGGGCATGGTCTGGATCCGCTATTCTTCCAGGGTCGGCTTTATTCTCAGTCGTGGGTAGTTTATTCTCGGTCGGCTGGGAGTTACTCTCGTTCGCGAGTGATTTATTCTCGGATAGACCACCTTTACTCTCATTTAGCCGATTTACTCTCGGTCGAGCGGGATTTATTCTCATTCGTGGACTATTTACTCTCATTCAAATTGGGAGGAGGGCATGGCCTAGATCCGCTATTCGTCCAGGGTCGGCTTTACTCTCGGTCGTGAGTGGATCGTTCACTCCTGCTATGATAAAAAAGCAGACAAGTTAG
Organism: Psychrobacillus sp. Z3-81; assembly: GCF_056620325.1. Classification (NCBI taxonomy): domain Bacteria; kingdom Bacillati; phylum Bacillota; class Bacilli; order Caryophanales; family Bacillaceae; genus Psychrobacillus; species Psychrobacillus sp. Z3-81. The sequence continues at coordinate 59,618 of NZ_JBWQPU010000006.1, read as the reverse complement.
GACTAACCATCCTAAATTGTCTGCTAGATATATGTACTATTAATGTTATACGGAATTACAATTTATAAAACAGAAAAAAACGAATTTCATTTTATAGAAATCCGTTCTTTTCGTTAAGCCTATTCATTTAAATCATGGTTTGCTTCAAATTCGTCAAGCAATGCTCTTACCTCATCCGTTGTTTTGGTGTTCATCAATTGATTTCTCAATTCACCAGCACCTCGGAATCCTTTTACATAGATTTTGAAGAAGCGGTGCAAGCCAGTAACAGGACGTGGTAATTCTTCTTTGTACTGATCATGCAGGTCCAGCTGCAATCTTAATAGATCTAAGTGTTCCTTACTACTATGCTCTCTCGGTTCTTTTTCAAAGGCAAAAGGATTTTTGAATATACCTCGACCAATCATGATACCGTCTACTCCATATTTCTCCGCAAGTTCCAGACCTTTTTGTCTATCCGGAATATCTCCATTGATCGTTAGCAATGTTTGCGGTGCAATTTGATCACGTAATTCTTTAATTTCCGGGATTAACTCCCAATGTGCGTCTACCTGGCTCATTTCTTTTCTTGTACGTAAATGAATCGAAAGGTTTGCGATATCTTGTCTTAAAATATGGGCTAGCCATTCCTTCCACTCTTCAATTTCCGAATAACCAAGTCTTGTCTTTACACTTACTGGCAATCCCCCTGCTTTGGCTGCTTGGATGATTTCAGCAGCTACATCAGGACGAAGGATGAGACCGCTCCCTTTCCCTCTCGATGCTACATTAGGTACTGGGCAACCCATATTAAGATCGATTCCTTTAAAGCCCATCTCGGCCATACCAATACTCATTTGGCGGAAATACTCAGGCTTGTCCCCCCATATATGTGCAACAATCGGTTGTTCGTCCTCTGTGAAAATTAAACGACCTCGCACGCTTTTTTGACCTTCTGGATGACAGTAGCTCTCTGTGTTTGTAAACTCTGTGAAAAACACATCCGGTTTACCCGCTTTTGCTACAACATGCCTAAATACAACATCTGTAACATCCTCCATTGGTGCAAGCACAAAAAACGGCTTCGGCAAATCTGCCCAAAAATTTTCTTTCATCTTTTATTCAAGTCCTCTCTTCTCAACAATTAATTCCATGTTTCATTTATTAGAAACATCCAAACAATAAGTTCCGGATATTAAGTAGATAAAATAATGTCATCTCATAGTATAACCTAGCTTTTTTAATTTATCTTCACACATGTTTCTCGTCAACTAATTATAGATGGATAATCTCCTACGTGCGGGTTTATCTAAAATAAATAAATGGGAAACCCATCATAAAGGATTTCCCATTTATTCAGCCCTATCGCAAGAATATTAAATGATGTTTGCACTCATTCAACATTCTCCATCCTCACTAGTATTGGCTTATGAGGATTGAACCAAAAGACAAGCTGCCACCGCATTCCCGAAACTATACTTATAAATTTTTGTATAGCAAGGAATGGATTTCGAGTTTGACATGTTAACCTTCTTCTCCTTCGAGCGTTTCTTCAAGATCAATTAAATCAAAGAGTAAAACTGCAACCAAAATAATAACGAGAAGGTCATTGTCAATTCCGATTTCCGAAAAGGCATAAGCAACCACTGCAAGAACAACTGCTATCAACTCTATATTCATATTATCACCACTATATTATATGTATAAAAACATTTGATGTGTAGAACATATACCAGAGGTGACTTTAATGGGCGACATTACAAATATAGATATTATTAAAATGTACACGGAAACAGATGAAGAAATGAAGGCATTAATCCATGAAACGGATAAAAAAGCTAAAAAAGCATTAAGAATTACCGTGTGGTTAAAGATCATTGTTTCCCTTGTTTCCGTCTCTGCCATTGCATCTTGGTTGAAATATCATGGTCATAAAGAAATTTGGGCATTGCTTTTAATTTTTTCTGAGCTTGCAGACATGTTGCTAGATAACCTGCCCTATTTTAATCAACGCATTAACTTGCCACAAATGAAAATTAAACTGGAACATATAGAAATTGAATTAAAGAGTGACTTACTTCAATTTGAACGTGGAATAATCGATGAGGATGAAGCAGTTCGAAGATATTTTGCAATCCGCAAAGCTTGGTTAAAAGCAGCAGGATAAATAAGAACTCCAGCAACATCCTTCTAGTTCTCCTGAAAACTCCTCTCGTATCTCGAACTTATCTGCTATACATATGTTTTCCATAAAACGGGCAGGTCAGAAAGCACACACTTTCTAACCCGCCCATTCTTTTTATTTATTTCCACTTCACATAAAGCGTGCGTGGTTGTTTTTCAACCTTATTCCAATTTGTCCATGCCTTTGAATAGTTTTTAGTTGTATACAAATTGACTAATGTATTTTGTTTAATGCCGCGGTGATAGTCATATACAAGGTTCTTAATAGACGTTGATTTGATGATTTTTGTATTTTTTCCTTTTAGGGTAATCGTTTTTAAAGGATTTACAAGGAATGCATCAAACGGTACGCTTCTGACGGATGCAGGAATCACAAATGACGAAAGCTTATTATTAAAAAATGCACCTTCTTCGATTTTGGTGATGTTCGACGGGACAGTAAATGTCTTTAAGCGATTATTCGCAAATGTTCCAGGCTTTATAACCGTCACCTTATTTGACATCTGAACCTTTGTTAATCTATTTTTATTAAACGCTTCTGCTTCGATATTCGTCACACTGTTCGGAATCATAATGCTTGCTAATCGGTTATCTGCAAATGCATTTCTTCCAATGCTTTTTAAGCCAAATCTTAACGAAACAGAGGTTAGTTTATTACCTGCAAAAGCAGCTGAGCCAATTTCCTGTACTGTTTTTGGGAAGGTTAACTTTGTCAACTCATTATCCGCAAATGCTGCAGACTCAATGGTCTTCAAGTTTTTAGGAAACGTGATGCTACTTATTTTATTCATAGCAAATGCTCCAGACTCCACGGTTTGTAAAGTTGTAGGAAGCTTAACAGCTGTTAACTGATTACCATAAAACGCCATTTCTCCAATTCTTGTAATAGAGTTTGGCAATTGAACATTGGTAAGATTATTTTGTTCAAACGCCCAGTTTGGGATGTTCTTAATAGACTTAGGTAAAACAAGCTTGGAGATTTTATTGTTGCTAAAGGAGCCAGGGTACAGCTGTATATCTTTGCCCAGAAATGTGACGCTCTGCAGCTGGTTATTTTTAAATGCATTGTCCCTTATCTGCTGCATATTCGCTGGGATTATTAGCTTCTTTAATTTGTTATTTTCAAATGATCCAAATTCTATTGAAAGTAGCTGTGCTGGTAGCTCAATTTCCGTTAATTGGTTAGACGAAAATGCTCTTGCTGGAATACTGCGCAGTCCACTTCCTAGTGTGAGTCTCTTTAGCTCCGACCTCGAAAACACTTCATAGCCTAATTGAGTCACAGAATTAGGAATCGTTACACTTTTCATTTGTGTTCCTAAAAATGCCTTGTGATCAATTTTCTTCAGCTTTCCTGGTAGCTCTAATGCATAGTTGGCAAATGCTGCTCCGTTATAGCGAAACGCATTATTGCTAATGTATTCTAGATTACTAGGAAGCTGAAGCGGTGCACTAGCTTTTACAAAAGCGTAGGAAAATGCATACGGTCCGATTGAGCGAATACTGTCTGGGAAATGCACCTCCGTAAATCGCTCCTGAGCTTCTTTTTCCGTTTTTGCAAATGCATAAGGACCAATTGCTGTTACTGGCAACCCTTTTAATACACTTGGAATTATTAAAACCTTTGTTGGTTCAGCAGGTTCATAACCTGTAATTTGCGCTTCTCTTACACCATTTCTCTCAATCACTTTAAAAGTAAAGTCCCCGTCTTGATCGTCTGGTGTCCGGTCGAGATGTGCAGGGTATTTGACTACAACTTCTTTCCCGTACCCTCTCGCAATATCTTCACCTATTGCAGTCACACTCTCCGGTATCACAAGCTCTTCTAGCAGGTTTTCTGCAAATGCTTCATCACCAATAGACTCTAATTTTTCGGGTAATGTAACGGACTTGATACTATTTCCTAAAAACGCTTGTTCCCCAATATGGCGAAGAGTAGACGGGAGTTTTACAGTGGAAACGATTCTTTCATAAGCATCTGGTCTGTCATAATCAAACCATTCAGTATCGATATAAAACGCACCACTGGATATTTCAGTCACAGGAAAACCATCAATTGTTTCAGGAATGATTAAATCTCTTTTATAATCTGCACCATTAATTGCCACTTCTTTTGACCCGGTTGGACCTATAAAGATTTCATAGTAGAAGTTTGTTTTTGTTTGAGCGTCAGCTTTCTCTGCTGAATATATCATATGCAGTGGTACTATTATCAGTATGATCATGAGTATTTTCTTCATGTTATATCCCCTTCTCTGTATGCGGTTAAAATAAGATGTTGCAACCTGCTTTGCTAGAAACACCATCTAACATTACAACCATATTATACCATCCTCTACATACTTTATCTTGCACCGGTTTCTGCAGCCTGTCTCAACTAAATATTCTGGAAAGGCGGACTTTTCAATTACATAAGTATTCAGTTTTAGAGTGTTATAATAATTCTGGGAGAAATAGCATTTGCGACTGATGATATTCAAACATCTGATTGTATGTGGTTTGTTGTATTTTCGGAGGTAGACATATGGAGCGAATCCTAAATCCAGGGAGAAAAGACATTGCTAAAATGATGCTAGGCTATAAGTTTGCATTAGAAGAAATTAAAACGAAAATCTCTATACTGCTAGAAGAGTTTCAATTAATTCATGATTATTGCCCAATAGAGCATATAGCAACTCGACTGAAAACCCCTAGAAGTATTGCACAGAAAATTGAACGGAAACAGTTAGCATGGTCTATGCAAGAAATTGAAGACAAAATTCGTGACATAGCTGGGATTCGTATTATTTGTTCGTTCGAGGAGGATATTTATCGGATAGCAGATATATTGTGCAATCAACATGATATTAAGGTAATCGAGACAAAGGATTATATTAAACATCCAAAAGAAAATGGGTATCGAAGCTTGCATTTTATTTTTAAAATACCTGTTTATTTAACAGACTGTGTACGTGAAGTATTTGTTGAAGTTCAAATGCGCACAATTGCAATGGATTTTTGGGCTAGTCTTGAGCATAAGATTTTCTATAAATATAACAAAACGGTACCACCAAATATTAGACAAGGATTAAAAGAAGTAGCAGAGCAAGCTGCTGCGTTAGATGTTAGAATGGCTACTTTAAATAAAGAGATTAATCTTCTAAAAGAGCAGGATGAGGATTCAGATAATGAAAATATGAGTAATTATATCCAGCAGTTCATTGCCTATAATTTAACTCATTAAGCAGTTCAAAAAAGAATTGCTATTATCATTAATAAATCCGTCTTAGTTAGGGTTATCCAACTAAGGCGGATTTTCATTACATCTATTAGTTCTGATGATTGATATCTTGGCTAGTAAGGTATTGAAACATTTTAAGTTCTCCCCCATCAAGCTGTTCTTTGTGCATATTTATCGCACTGATGCGATTATTTTCATATGTTCTGTAATAATAAATACCTTTTTCTTGATCCATACAAGAGGAATAGGTCGTTGAATCCTCTTCTCCTTCATCCGTGAGGACTCCACCTTTGACCATTTTCACATAGTCAAGCATGTGGAAAAATTGGGTGAGTGCTTGCTCGTCTCCTTCAACATTTGGCATATGCGAGCGAATAAAAGCAATTCGCACAAATCTAGAAACGGAAGCAAAGTCCCCAGGTATACCTAATGTTCCTGCTCCGACGCCTAACGCCTTTAGTTTTTGATCACCCCATTTTGCTTCTTTTGGAGATACCGGGGTTACATGTAGATATTCATTTAGGTTTATTACATGCCAGTCAAAGCTAGGGTTGTTCGTTAGAACTCCCAGGTGATTGTCATGCACAATTAATCCATCCTTTGTCTTTTCTACTACAATGCACTGCCCAGTCTTATCTACTACAATCCAGTGAAGCATTGGAACTGGTGTGTCTTCATTGATTGGACGATCCACCAGCTCTAGCTGCTCGATTGCACGTTTCACTTCTTCCACTGTTTCATGATTTGATAATACCCATTGGATAAAGTCGTATGGCGCAATATTATTCTTTCCTTCAACGGGTTCTTTCTCAAAATACGCATAGCCTTCAAAATTTAATCCCGCAGCAGCTAAACCAGCTTCATTCATAGCATCGGCTAGAACGGGATGATTATCTATCACCGTCCCCATCCCAATGATAGCCCGCTTATTTGTTACGCTGTTACCAGACACTCTATCTTGAAGTTTATAGTTCCTTGGTATTATCATCACTGCTTGATTGAAAAAATAGGCTAAATCCATATTTCTTCCAAAAAACCATTTACCCTCTTGAGATTGAATACTTAATCCTGTGCAAATATTGGTTCACCTCATTTAATCGTATATATAATTCTAGATAGTTTGTTTCATTTATTTTCTTTTATACAGGCATAAATCATCCAAACTCTTTAGATTCAATAAGTGCATATTCTATAAATATTCGAGCAAGCTACTATGTAAAAGAGGTGTGTTTATGGCTATTTGTCCATTATGTAATGCACTAAAAACAATGGAAATCGATTGTCCAGAGTGTCATATACTCTTAGACGACGGGGGTAAAGTGTCTGACTATTTAGATCCATATGGTCATTATAATGATGAAGAAACAAACAAAATGGGGGACGGTTATCCCAATACTGCTATAGATCAAATATGCCCACACCTCATGGTTTGTAAAGAATGTGGCTATGACAAAGTGGTTCTTATCCAAGAGCAATAAGAGTTGCTATTCCTTATTCTTTTATTCACTTAAGTACTGTCATAGAGAAAAGAACGAATTCCCCTATAGGAAATTCGTTCTTTGTCGTTACATCTTATTCGGAAATGCCGCCTAGTACTCCTATTTACCTCTTTCCTTTATCATAAATTTCACCTAATGCCCTTGGAGCACGGTTTGATTTAGAGAAGAAGATTAATAACAGTAACGTCAATACATAAGGCAGAATCATGAATAGATCGGTGAAACTACTTGGCAATGCCATTGACTGAGCTACAAAAGCTCCTCCTGATTTGGCAAATCCAAATAAAAGGCATGCCGCTAAAGTAGGGAGAATCCTCCAATTACCAAAAATTAATGCAGCAATTGCCAAGAATCCATATCCCATATAGATACTTGAAGAAAAGTTTGCCGAAATAGAATAGGCAAAACATATACCACCCAGACCTGATAATAGGCCAGATACTAAAACTGCCGAAAACCTTATTTTCGATACGTCTACACCTGCGGCATCAACAGAATGAGGGTTTTCGCCACAAGCTCTTAAGCGCATGCCATACTTTGTTTTATATAAAAGATACCAGGCAAATATGGCAATCACTACGATAATTACTTCAAATGGATATACATTTGTAAAAATAGCCCCTATTATCGGTATATTGGCTAACCCTTCAATCGTGAAACGTTCCGATACTCCTAGCTGAAATTTGTCGGAAGCAGCTCCAAAGACAAGCATATTAATCTGTGTCGTTAAGAATGTCGTAAGTGCCATCGCTAAAATATTTATCACAACACCACTGATTACTTGATCTGCTTTAAACTTAATACTTAGAACGGCATGAATAACGGAAAAAGCCATCCCGCCAAGCATAGCAAATAGTAATGCCACATAAAAAAGATTTTGAACATCCATGCCGAAAGAATTTGCTATTAAAACAGCTGCCAGTGACCCAGTGAATGCCCCAAAACCTTGAAATCCTTCCAACGCCAGATTAGTAATCCCGCTCTTTTCACTATATATACCGCCTATTGCAATGATAAAAAGAGGAAGAGCAAAGGATAAACCATCCATAATTATTGTATCCATCATGCTTCACTCTCCTTTCGCTCCACTTCTTTTTCCTTCAATTGGCTAACTTTATATTTCATATACACACCACATGCACTGAACAATAAGATCAATCCAACAATCACAGAAGATATTTCTTGTCTGATTCCAGCCTGTGAACTCATGTATGTGCTTCCCTGATCAATGATAGAAACTAAAAAGGATGAAAAAATAACGCCAATCGGATGAGAATTTCCTAGCAGTGATACAGCAATCGAATCAAAACCGATACTTGATAACACTTTTGGCTGTATGGAAGAATAATAACCAAGATAATAAGTTACACCTGCAAGACCTGCCAGTCCTCCTGAAATGACCATGGCTAAGATTGTATTTCTTCCCACATTGATTCCTGCGTATTTTGCAGCTTTTCGGTTGGAACCTACCGCCTTCAATTCAAAGCCAACCACCGTTTTGTCCATCACAAACTTTATTAAAATAGCTGTAAGGATTGCTAGAATAAAGCCTAATGGAATGTCCATTTTTAAATTTCCTACCTCGACATTCACTAGAGTCAATCTAGCTGCTTCTGATATATATTGAGATTGTCTGGAGACAGGGTCGATATAATACATCTGAATAAAAAAGCTAATGACATATTGGGCCGTATAATTCAACATAATAGTAGATACGACTTCATTGATATTAAATCTATATTTAAGCCATCCTACTAGTCCTCCCATCAGTCCCCCAGCAATTACCCCGATTACTAATACAAGAGGCTTTGCAATGTAGGCATCTAAACCACTGTAGCCAACAAGTATGGTAGCCAAAAAACCAGAGACGAGCATTTGACCGGAGACCCCAATATTGAAGAGACCTGCTCTATAAGCAACAGCAACTGCCAAACTTGCAAACACAAGAGGTGTCATGGCATTTAATAAGCTCAGAAAGTCAGTAATCATACTCTTATAGCCAGCGTAAGAAGGCTTAGGCAAGATTCCTGAACCTTGAAGCAAATTGTAAAATGCTTGCAAAGGATTTTTGCCGATCAAAAGTATAACAATAGCTGCAGCAATAAAGCTTAGGAGTATGGCGATTAACGGAATGGAAATATGTTGCCATTTCTCATTGCTTATTGGCCGAATAAGACTATATTTTAAACTTTTTTTCTTTTTATCTTTACTCATGCTTTGCCCCCATCATATATTCACCGACTTCATTCGTCGTTAATGATTCTCTACTAGCAATCTTTTGAAGTTGACCATTGTAAATAACGCCTATGGTATCCGCTACATTCATAATTTCATCCAACTCCAATGAAATAAGTAAAATCGCTTTTCCACGGTCTCGTTCCTGAATTATCATTTTGTGAATGTTTTCAATCGCACCAATGTCCACACCTCGTGTCGGCTGAACGAAAATCATGAGAGGGGATTGCAGCTCAATTTCACGAGCAATGATTGCTTTTTGCTGATTGCCTCCACTCATGGAACGGACTTGGGTCTTGATACCTTGTCCACTTCTAATATCATATTTATCTATCAATTGAGAGCCAAATTGCTCAAATTCTTCTTTATTCAAGATACCTTTAACAGAAAAAGGATTCTTATAATACTGCTTTAAAGCCAGATTGGTTGATAAATCAAAATCCAAAAACAGACCATAACTTTGTCTATCTTCAGGTATATAGGAGATTCCATCCTCTGTTCTATTTCTGATGGTTTCATTCGTAATGTCCTTGCCACCAAGAATTATGCTTCCGCTACTCACCTTCTTTAATCCAGCTATGGCATCCGCTATTTCCACTTGACCATTATCTGCAACTCCGGCAATGGCAAATATTTCACCACCGCGTATGGTAAAGGATACGTCTTTTACCACTTCAAACCCATCTTCATTTTTAACAGTCAGATGCTCTACCTTTAATACTTCCTCTTTAAACTGAGCAGGAGCTTTTTCCGCTTCAAAGCTTACCTCTCTGCCCACCATCAAACGAGCCATATGATGAATTGATGTTTGCTTGACATCTAGCACATCAACTAATCTGCCCTTGTTCAATACTGCGCATCGGTCAGCCACTTTCTTGATTTCTTCAAGCTTATGTGTAATTAGAATAATTGTTTTGCCAGCATCCCTTAAGCCTTGAATAACGTTGAGCAAGAACTCAATTTCTTGAGGAGTTAGAACTGCAGTTGGTTCATCAAATATGAGGATTTCTGCTTCCTTATAAAGCACCTTTAAAATTTCAACCCGTTGCTGCATAGAGACAGTTAAATCCGTTATCTTTTTTGTAGGATCAACTTCCAAAGCAAACTTTTTAGACAATTCTTCAATTTTACGATTGGCATTTCGGATATCTACATATGGGAAGATACCCGCAAATTTTTTCATTGGTTCAACACCTAAAATAATATTTTCTGTAATCGTATAATCTGGGACTAATTTAAAATGCTGATGAACCATTCCTATGTTTAGCTTCGCCGCATGGTTAGGTGAACTAATAATCACTTTTTCTCCCCGGATATATATCTCTCCTTCATCCGGTTCATACATGCCGCCAAGCATACTCATCAAAGTCGACTTACCTGCCCCATTTTCTCCAAGCAGAGCAAAAACTTCTCCTTTTTTTATACCGATGGATACATCATCATTCGCAACAATTCCAGGGAATCGTTTGGTTATATGTTTCATTTCTACAATATAATCAGACATTTTTCTCCTCCTTTATCACCGCTAATATGCAAGGAAAAATTTAGAAGCTTACCGCTCCTGATATTAATTCAGGAGCAATAAACTTCTAATTGTTCGTTTTATTATTATGGAAAGTTACAACCCTGGGAACTTTTCTGGTTTATGACCATTAAAGTTAGACGCTGGTACGATTGTGCCAGCTTTCACCAATTCGTAAGCTTCATTCATTTTAGTAAGTGTATCCTCTGATAACTGGTGACGGCCCTCCTCTTTTATGAAACCAGTAGAATCTGTATCAGCATAAAGGACTACGTTTCCTCCTTTGAAGCTACCGTCAACAACGCTATTCAGTGCCTTTTCAATATTCATGCTCATAAATTTTACCGCGGACGTTAACACGATATTTTCAGAACCGTTTACGCCGTCATCAAATTGATCGACATCAACGCCAATTACCTTTACGTCACCTTTCGCTTCCTTAACAGCTGTGAATACACCATTGCCAGTACCACCTGCAGCTACAAAGATTCGGTCTACACCTTGTTTGATCAACGCATTACCAATTACTTTGCCAGTCGCTTCATCTGCAAAAGATCCTGCATAGTTACCTCCGACATTTTCACCTGTTACATCAGTCCCTGCATAACCTGATAACTCAACTACTTCTACATTTTTTCCATAAACGTTATTCACATAATTTACACCAGATTCAAATCCGAATTGATAGTTTACATTGGAAGGATAAGCAATTCCATTTACAACCGCTACCTTATTGGATTTTGTTTCAAGCGCTGCAGCCATTCCTGCAAAAAAGCCGCTTTCTTGTTCAGCAAAGTTCATTGCGTATACATTATCGAATGTTTTTTGATCGCCAACGGGTGTTGGCTCAGAGTCATTCAGGATAAATACTTTATCTGGATTCTCTACAGCTATGCTGGAGATTCCGGCAAATTGGAAACCAGGTGTCACGATAACATCATAATCTGCCACGATATCTGCAACAGCTTGAACAGCTGCAGTAGGATCTCCAGTTTCTTCTCTGATAGCTTTCACTGTTGCTGTTGGGTTATTTTCAATAAAGCTCAAAATACCGTTATAGTTATCTTCATTAAAGTTGCCATCATCAACGCCAGAAGGACTTGTAACTATAGCAATTTTTAGCCCATCTCCACTTGCTTCGGAATCTGCAGCGTTTTCCTTATTTCCGCATGCTGCCATTACAGCAGTCAGTAAAGCAATGATCAAAACCACCGCTATTTTTTTAAGTTTTTTCATAACCTATACCTCCAATAAAATCTCGTTTATATCCTCTGTAAAAATTAAAAAAAGCACCGAGTTATACCGGTGCTTGACTTTAGGAAGGTAAATAACGAAAAAAGATTAGTTTTCTCTCGATTATATACTCAACCTCGTAGTCAAGCTATTTATGGTAGCTTGGTAGAAACTTTCGGGCCATATCCCCAACATTATACGAGAATAGTATTTAATTTTTACAAAGTCATATTAACATCGAGATTTAACACTGTCAATAACATACGTACATTTAACAAAAATATATATAAAACGTTCGTTAATTTATAGAAAATAAATAAAATTACGTGGATATATAATTATAACGAAGTTAAAATACTAAATTTTTTTGCTATAAAAAGTAAAGCGAAAAGAATGAATAACGAATTGAAATATCCTATAATCTTTTAAAAATATTATATTTTCAATAATAATTAGTATTAATTTTTACCATAAAAATAGAGACACCATTAAGTGCCTCTTAAACTACCATACTTTTATCCCGCATTAAGGGACAGTAAGACTCCCACTTCAAGATGGCAAAAGAACTGAGACAGCTAAGTGGGAGATCAACTGTCCCTAAAAGCCCGATTGGTTCAACTAATGCTTGGTGGGGGGAGGAAAGCCCCCCCACCAAGGCAAAGTTTCACTTTATTTACTTAACCCTTTTTCATGTAATCGATAGATAATGGCTGCTATATGTGCTCTTGATGTGGAATTATTAGGACCAAATCGTCCATCAGAGTAGCCATTTAAAATTCCTTCTTGTTTCATTGTTTCAATTGCTATGTATGCCCAATGATTGTGACCTACATCTATAAATGAATTCATTTGTGTATTTATAGAAGAGCCATACAAACCTGCGTTATAAAGTATTTGTGCTATTTGTGCTCTTGTTAAATTGGCATTAGGAGCGAAACGATCATCGCCAGTTCCATTCATTATTTTATGTTGAGCAACTAAATGAATTACATCTACAGCCCAATGATCGCCATTGACATCACTAAATGAAATTTTTTCATTTGTTGGAGTAAGCCCTAAATAATTACTGATAATTTTAGCAGCATGGGCTCTTGTTACTGGCTTATTCGGCTTAAATGTTCCATCAGGGTAGCCAGAAATCCAACCCTTTTCTGCTAAAAACATTATTTCTTTTTCTGCCCAATGTCCTACTACATCTCGGAATTTTTTATTATCATATTGCGTTAAATTCCATTCGTCTATTACCTTGCCTACTTTATTTCGATAGTATTCACCACCCAAATGATTGTATCCGGCTTCGGCAATATCGTATAGATATTCTTTCGCTGCTTTATCCAAGCTCCAGCCTTTTTTAAGTCTTTCTTGATAGTTTGTTTTTGCGAAACTATATCTTTGGTTTAATAGTAAGTTTCCTGCTAAATAATCAATCGCTTCTTTATGAGAATTGAACTTTCGATACCAGTTATCTCTTCTTTTACTTTCGTCAAATATTTTTCGGTCATATCCATAATCCACCAAAATAGGTACAGGCTCATAATCTTCATCTGGTTGCCCTTTCAGTTGCCAAGCGTTTTTCGGGTTATAACCCCATACTTTTATCCCGAAAAAATTATTCGCATGTATAGCGATTCTTGTTGTTCCATAACCACTCTCCAGAATTGCCATGCCCATAATTGCACTAGCAGGTATTCCCCATTTTTCACTTGCATCTATTGCAGGAGTAGAAATTTTATGAATAAAGTCTTTTTTCATTTGGGTAGAGATATTTGAATATGTAGATAAATAAGCGTTACTATTTCTACCTAGCTTTGCATCTTCAAATGGTAAGGGGTTAATGTTTGATGCACCTGATACCACCAAGTTGAAATTTGTGGTAAGTAACAAAATTATAAGAAATATCACTACTTTTCTTGTATTTTTCAACTACAGATCTCCTCTCTCATTAAAATCAAACTCTATTATCATAGCAGTTTTTTTATAACTTTCGAGGGGAATCTCCTATTTTTTTGGTAGTAATTCATGGCTATATTTCCGAGCTTTACATTAGCTCACTTCATTCCAGTAAACAAAAAACCACCATTCATCCTGTAAGGACAAATGATAGTTTTGTATTTAATAATCATATTTTTTGTTTTATTTAAAGGTAAGAAATGGTTACTCAAAATATTAAGCCTCTGCTTTTTGTACAAGCATAATAATGTACTGCTAAAAAATCCTTCTTGAACCCGCATTCTTTCGTTCCCAATTATAATAAAGTCCTGCACAAATCGGTCATTTTCTCGATTTTTTTCTCTCTTTTTTCCGCCATCACATTATTATTATTCATAATAAAGTCCTGCTCTTCTCTTGCCTTCCCCCTCCCTTTCCCCCTTCTTTTTTCGGGTTCATTTGAACCCGTCTTGCTTTTCCTCAAGCCTTTCTCCCTCTCGTTTTTTCTCGCTTTTCTTCCTTCCTTTTTCTCTTTTATTACACGAAAAAGGATGGGAACTTGGTTCCCATCCTTCCTATTTCTTGCCTGGCTCTGAATTGGTTTCATGCCTTTTGCACATCTTTATTTTCAATTCGTCATGACTTTATTCTTTCTACCACAACTTTATTCTGGCTTTACACTTTTAAAAAGAGTTTCGCTACCGCTTCGCAGTGCGTGCTTTGAGGAAACATGTCCACTGGCTGTATTTCCTTCGTTTCATATCCGCCATCCTCTAGGATACGTAAATCACGTGCTAGAGTTGCTGGATTACAGGACACGTAAACTACCCGTTTTGGCCGCTGCTCAATAATTGTTGTGAGCAACGCTTCGTCACAGCCTTTGCGTGGTGGATCTACTACTAAAACGTCTGCCTGCTTTCCTTCCTTGTACCAACGAGGGATGACCTCTTCGGCTGGACCTGCCTCAAAGTAAGTGTTTGTAAAGCCGTTAAGCTCAGCGTTACGTTTTGCATCCTCTATCGCTTGAGGTACGATTTCTACTCCTAATACCTGCTTCGCTTTTTGTGCAAGGAATAAAGAGATTGTGCCAATTCCACAGTATGCGTCGATTACTGTTTCATCTCCAGTGAGCTGCGCATAGTCAAGCGCCTGTTTATACAGCACCTCGGTTTGCTCAGGATTCACCTGATAAAAGGAACGTGCTGAGATTTCAAAGCGAACATCTCCGATTTTATCCTCAATGGTAGGCTTGCCCCAAACAAGTTTTGTCTCATCTCCGAAGATGACATTCGTATTCTTCGGGTTAATATTATGCATAATAGAAGTCACCTTGGGCTCGATTTCACGAATCAGCTGAATGATTTCGTCTTTCTTTGAGAGACGAGGATGCTTAGTGATAAGCACTACCATTACTTCGCCCGTAGCTCTTCCTTTACGGACCATCAGATGGCGAAGCTGTCCTTTTTTGGTTTCTTCATTATATGGGATTAAATCTAGCTCCAATGCCTTTGCTTTTATTGCTCGCATCAGCTGATCTGCCTCATCAGTTTGAATTAGGCAGGTTGGTGTGTCGGCAATCTTATGTGATTTAGCCTGGTAAAACCCTGCAATCACTTCTCCGTCTCTCATGCCAAAAGGAATCTGTGATTTGTTTCGGTATTCCCAAGGCTTGTCCATCCCCTTAACAGGTAGTACTGGAGCTGTAATTTTGCCTAGACGCTGCATGACATTGCGAACCATGTTTTCCTTGTACTTCAGCTGCCCTTCATAGGATAGGTGTTGAAGCTGACAGCCCCCACATTCGTAAAAGACGGGACAAGGAGCATCTACACGATTGGGAGATGGGTCGATAATGTTTATTAATTTGGCAAAGCCATAATTTTTTAATGTCTTCAGAACGTGTATTTCTGCCGTTTCTTCCGGCAAGCCACCATGAATAAATAGTGGGTAGCCGTCTACTTTTGCCACGCCAGAACCGTCATGTGTCAAATCCTCTATTCTAACTGTTAGTCGATCATTCTTTTTTACTGGTGTATTCACGTAATTTCTCCGTTCTCTTATGATGAGATTCATTATATCAAAAATAGGGCAATTGGGGGGGAAAGTTGATTTTTAGGCAAAAAAAATCAAGCAGACTATTCTGCTTGGATAAATTGTTTAAGTTTTTTCTTCTCTAAAACCTTCCACTGCATAGTAGGCACTATGTTTTGATTCAAACGATTTGCAAACACCTGTGCCGAGTATGGGTTATCAAAAATCTTCATCTCGTGGCTGTTTGAATTCTTCAATGTCTCGGTAGTTCCGTTAATGACTCGAATAATTATAAACATTCGACCACTCCAAGTTTTTGACATAAAATCATAAATTGTTACAAAAATATTGTCTCATAAAACAGATATTTTGTATATTGAAATAAAAATTTGTAACGAAATGGTAATATTTTTTCCGTTAAGCTATTATTCTGAAGCATGATTAATTTACATGGTAATACCTTACTAGCATAAAAGAAAAAGCACCTACGACTTTTAGCAATAAAATCGTAAATGCTAATATGATTAAGGTCTATCTTGTTCTCGGATATCATTGATTGGAACAAAAACCTCAATATGTCGATGTAGATTTTGAAAAGTTGCAGGGATTTCTCCACCATATTCGCCATCTAAGTTAAGCAAGACTTTTTCTTCTGCCGTCACTTTTATATGGCTTGCTTTTTTATAGATCACATGTGGATCCGCTAAATGCTCTCCTCGAAGTGCAAGCGTAGCCAATCGAATGAATTCCGCTACATTAACCTTTTTCAATATTAATAAAGAAAACTTCCCATCATTAATACTTGAATTTGGCGCAAGCTTTTCAAAGCCACCAACTGAGTTAGTGAGTCCTACTAAGAACATCATTGCCTCATCTTCAAATACTTCTCCATCATACTCAATACGTACCTTAGAGGCTTTAATCGAAGGAAGCATCTCAATTCCTTTTAGGTAATATGCAAGTTGACCTAACATCGTTTTAAGCTTACTTGGTACCTCATACGTAAGCTCCGTAATTCTTCCTCCACCTGCGATGTTAATAAAGTATCGATCGTTTACTAAACCGACATCTACAGGTATAGAGTCTCCCTTAATGATTATATCCACCGCAGCCTCAATATCTCGGGGAATATGTACCGCTCTGGCAAAATCGTTTGTAGTCCCCATAGGAATCAGACCAATCTTTGGTCTTTTTTCAAACTTACTTACCCCAGCAACCACTTCGTTCAAGGTGCCATCTCCGCCAGCTGCGATGATAATATCAAAGCCATTTTCAACTGCTTTTTCAGCCGCTTTTATTGCATCGCCTTCTCCAATTGTTGCATGACAAGAAGTTTCGTAACCTGCAATCTCTAATTCCTCCAACACTTCTGGCAAATGTTTCTTAAAAAGCTCTCTTCCAGAGGTCGGATTGTAGATAATCCTCGCACGCTTCATACTGATTTCCTTTCTTCTTTACAATTTCATTCTATTAATAAGACCGTAAAACCACCTAGAAGGTTTCCAACATTCCAAAAAAGTCGACGATAGCCGACTCTTATTTTTGTAGAACCTGCATCCAGCTGTTACGGATACTTTCATAAACAGCCAAGTGGAATTCTTTATTCTTTACAAACTCAAGCATTAAATTATCGTAAAATTTCTTTTGAGCTTCCTCAAAGGCTGCATCCTCTTTTGCTGGGAGTGATGCTCTTCCTTCCATTACAAAGCTCTGCACACTATCCGCTCTTGGTCCCCATTTAGCAAGTACTTCTCCATCCTTGTCTAGTAATAGATACATAGGGATTGAGCGTCCACCATTTGTCAAATAACGATCCATCAGCTCAAGATTTTCATCACGAAGCACTGTCCGAACCTC
The DNA here is from genome assembly GCF_056620325.1 of Psychrobacillus sp. Z3-81. Taxonomy (NCBI): domain Bacteria; kingdom Bacillati; phylum Bacillota; class Bacilli; order Caryophanales; family Bacillaceae; genus Psychrobacillus; species Psychrobacillus sp. Z3-81. The sequence goes on along the minus strand of NZ_JBWQPU010000006.1, from coordinate 41,929 downwards.
GATATCGGCAGCTTCAGCAATCTTACGTAAGATAGCATTATTCATCATGGCATCTCCACACCAGTCTTCTGTTATGACAAGTATATGTGGTGACTTCACTTTTAATATCTCAATAAATTCATCATCAGCCGGCACATCAAAATTATTGTACACCGCAAATGACTCTTCTTTCTTCGTAGTCATGTCCTCCATGTAACGATCCAATGGTTTTGCAGTTTCAAAATACGCATGTTCTGTTTGCAATCTGACTACCCCCTTTTTATCAAGTATACTTTCTTTCAAAATGTTATTCAAATAAGTTGATGAAACTAATAGGTGTCCATTACTCTTGAAAACTATACATAAAAGTAATACAAAAATAATAAGCACTTATAAATATAATTATAAGTGCTCACTTGCATTTCTATTAGTATTTAATTCTATTAGTTTTCTTTAGAAATTAGTAGTACGAAAAGTTTTTCCTTTACTGGACTTGATATGTTGGCTTTATTCCTTTCAGAACCTCTACTACATTTTGAGTTGCTTTTGTTCTTAGCTCTACTACTGCTTCTTCTGAATAAAAAGCACTATGAGGAGTTATATATAGATTAGGTAAGGTTATCAACTCACTGTCCAAGGGGATTGGTTCTATCTCTATCACATCTAAAGCAGCTCCCGCTATTTTACCAGATCTAATTCCATGGACTAAAGCTTCCGTTTGTATAATCGGACCACGAGCAGTGTTAATTATAAACACTCCACTTTTTAATTGTTCCAGCACTTCGAAATTAATTAGATGTTTGGTATTTTCAGTCAAAGGAACGTGAATGGATATTATGTCAGCATTCTGAAGAATATCCTTTAACTCCATTTTTCTAACTCCGTAGGTTTGCATCTCTTCTGCAGAAATAAATGGATCATAAACTAGAATTTCTTTAAAACCCAATGGTAAAACTTTTTCTACTACCTTTTTAGGAATTTTTCCGAAGCCCAATATCCCAAGTACTTGATTTTGAAACCTGTAGATTGGTGTACCAACACTAAAATCCCAAACGCCATTTTTAACTGCGTTATTTAACTCGACAATTTTACGTGTCCATGACAAAAGTAAGGCTACAGTATGGTTAGAAACCTCTTCTATTCCGTAATCAGGAACATTGCACACTGTAATACCTAGTTCCCTTGCAACCTTCAAATCAATAGTGTCAACGCCAACTCCATATCTAGAGATAACTTTACAATTCTTAAGGTTTCTTAGCACCTTTTCGGAAAGAGGGGCATATTGGTTGATAATGGCATCTGCTTCCCTTGTTGCTTCCATAACCTCTTCCTCAGTCCGACATTGGGCTTTAATAGTCTCAATATCTAAACCACTTTCAGCGAATACAGCTTCTTCAAAGTTCAATTGGTTAAGTTCATAATCTGTAATTACTACTTTCCATTTCAACAGTCACTCCTCCTAACTAAGTTCAGCAATCCCTAAACCTGATGCACCAAGTTCAGAACTCTTGGCTTCTGGGTAATATCGCTTAATCATTTCAACTCCTATAGATGCACGACGCACTCTTTCTCGAACCAAAGCCAAGTTAGTAGATTCCCATTGTGTCCCCGATGGATATACATCTGGGTGGTTACGTAACCCAAACTTAATATAAACCGGAGAGAGCACTCGAATAATCTCAGGTATTTCATAATAGCGTAAGAAACCTCCGAAATTATCAGGTACTTCAATGTAAATATCGATAGGAATATCTATAGCTTGTCTTATTGCTGCAAGTTTTTGCAACGTCAAAGATGAAGGAACATTATATGTATCAGCTCCTAATTCCTCCATAATCTTTACAGAGACAGGATTACAAGCTCCCATTTGAACAGATACCTTTACGACAAAATCACTCGGTAGTAGGCCTTCTTCTTTCATCTTTTTCGTCATATATAGCAAACCTTCATCCGCTATTAATGCACCTTTTAGCCCCAAATCTGCTCCTCGAATTAAATCTTCCATCGCATATACCAATTGATTTACACCTTCATGTCTTAACGCTTGAGACTTTCCTGCTGTTGTCAATGGCCCAGCACTAATATCCCAAGTACCACGCGGCCCTACGAACAAGCTTAATTCCATCCCTCGCTCAGCAGTTAGCTTACACATTTCTTTTATTTCTTCATCCGTTTGTAGCATGATCCCACTCCCCTGAGAGATTCGATGAATAGTAAGTCCATATTCATCGATTGCTTTTAGTGTCTCTTTTAAAGCTAGAGGTCCCTCCACACTTGGAAGTTCTATTCGATATTGTGCACCGTCTGAAAAACGCTTTTCCGATGTTGGTAATTCTGCGTAATCATTTACGGGATAACCTAGTTTCTCTAATAGTTTTTGTGATTTGTTCATCTTATCTCCTCAGATTCCAAAATATTTTGCAGTAAATCTTTCATTTTATTTCTTATTAAATCATTAGAATTAAAGAATGGTTGACGATAACCCACTTTTCTATTCGGAAACCAGCGCAGGTGAACAGCTTCCTTCATAGTCAAAAAGAAACTAGGATGCCAAGTGTACATATCCATTAGTTTAGAGATTTTTAGATGAATAGCTTGAATTTTAGATAGTTCCTTATCTTGAATGGCATTATACAATTGAACAGACAACTCAGGTAGAAATACCGATGTTCCATTGATACTACCAGCAGCACCAAGAAGCTGAGTATCAAGCATGTGCTCATCGAAAGCAGAGTACACTTTAAATCCAGGATGCTTTTTTGTGATTTGCTCAATCACAGTCCTTATGCGGCCAATTGTTGGCACCGTTTCTTTAATCCCTTTTATGTTTGGACAATTTTCTACTAGTTCAGCAATTACCTCAACAGGAATTTCCTGCCCTGTTAATTGGGGAATATTATACAAATAAATATCGTTGGAAACATGATTAGATATTTCACTATAAAATTTAACCATTTGTTCATTCGTCATATTCCAATAGTATTGGTTTACCACCATGACTCCTTTAGCACCTAACCTGGTTGCATAATTGGCCAAATCTATAATCTCTTGTAAAACCGTCCCACCTACACCACACATAACCGGTACTCTGTTATTGATGTATGAAATCATCTCAGCAATATATGCCTTCTTTTCATCAAATGATAGAAAAGGAAACTCCCCAGAGCTACCTAGTAGAAGAATTCCATGTACTCCACTTTCAATAATATGATCAACCATCTTTTTATTTAAATCGCTATCAATATCACCATTCTCATTAAATAAAGTGACTATCGGTGGAATTATTCCGTCCATATATGTAACTCCTAACCGCGTTTAATAAATACTGTTTTAGTACTAGTGTAAAATTCTTTTGCTGCTTCTCCTTGTTCTCTACTACCGGTACTAGAGGACTTCATGCCACCAAAAGGTGCTTGAAATTCTACTCCTGCGCTTTCAGCATTTATACGGACTAATCCTGCTTCTATTCCATCAATAAAGTCCATTGCCGCACCTATGTCTTTCGTAAATATAGAGGCACTTAATCCATATTCCACATCATTCGCTAACTCAATGGCTTCGTTACTAGATTTCACTTTAATCAAGGCAATCACAGGTCCGAAGATTTCCTCTTGAGCAATTCTCATGCTAGGTTTTACATTGTCAAAAATAGTTGGCTCTACATAATATCCTGGCAGGGCTTCGGATTGAAGTGATTGCCCCCCAAATATTAATTCGGCTCCTTCTTTTTTCCCTATATCAATATAATCAAGAACAGTATTATATTGACTTTCACTAGCACATGGCCCCATCCAGCTATTACTGTCTACACCAGGACCAATTGTAATTTTTGCTGATTCACTGAGTAAGCGGTCTTTAAAACTTTCGTAGATGTCTTCCTCTATAAATACCCTACTAGTAGCTGTACACTTTTGGCCTGTAGATTTAAAAGCTCCACTTAGTACTGCTTCTACTGCATTGTTAATGTCTGCGTCCTTAAGAACGATGACAGGATTTTTTCCTCCCATTTCTAGTTGAACTTTGACAAGATTTTTTGCAGCTGCTTCAGCAACCAATTTCCCTGTGTTACTAGAGCCGGTGAAAGTAATTCCGTTAATTCTAGAGCTATTTATTAGCTCATTACCTATGGATGACCCACTTCCAGTGATAAAGTTTAATACTCCAGCAGGTAAGCCTGCATCTGCAAAACACCGGATTACCTTAGCAGCAGTTACAGCCGCCTCAGATGCCGGTTTAAAGACAACTGTATTACCATAAACTAGTGCTGGAGCAATCTTCCAAATAGGTATTGCAACTGGAAAGTTCCATGGCGTAATAACACCTACAACCCCTAAAGGGATTCTCTTGGTGAACATGAGCGCTTTGTTATCAGAAGCTGGAATTAGATCGCCCTCTTTTCGGCTTCCTTCAGCTCCGTAATATTTTAGAATTGCGATACCTCTTTGGGTTTCACCCATAGCTTCAGGAAAGGTTTTGCCCATTTCCTCTGTCAACGTCTTGGCAATATCCTCTAAGTTTTCTTCTAGTTTTGCAGCAACCTTATACAAGATTTGCCCGCGTTGAAATTGACCTAAGCTTTCCCACTGTTTTTTCGCATTATGTGCAGAATTGATAGCTTCATTTAGCTCCTCAGCAGTAGAAGATTGAACATAACCAACAACCTTTCGTGTAGCTGGATTAATACTTTCTATCTTTTTTCCACTGCTACTCTTTCTCCACTCTCCATTAATATAATTTGAGTATTCTGTCATTTAATGATCCTCCTTTAGTTCTGGCTCACCGTATTACGTAACGTTCCGATTTTGTTACTGAAAATTTCAATTCGATCTCCAACTTTAAGAGTAAACTCATTTGGTGGGACAATACATGTTCCAGTCATAAGTGCAGTACCAGGTAATATATCATTATCATATGTTAAATAACGTACTAAATCGTCTAATTTCCGCTTTAGTTGATTAACAAAAGCGGAACCTTCAAAAAGCAATTCTTGTTCTCTGTAAATTCTACAGTTTATATCTAGAGAATACGGATCTTCAATGAACTCCGGGATTAATATTGCAGGTCCAAGAGAGCATGAATTCTTCCATATCTTTGCTTGTGGTAAATATAAAGGATTTTCGCCTTCAATATCACGACAACTCATATCATTTCCCAATGTATATCCAATTATCTCACTGTTCTCACCTATGATTAACGCCAACTCAGGCTCTGGAATTTGCCAATTAGAATCTCTTCTTATATATACTTCGTCATCAGGACCAACAAGTCTTCTAGCAGTTGATTTTAGAAATATTTCCGGTCTCTCTGCATCGTATACTTTATCGTAGAAGGTCTCCTCGTCAAACTTCCCTTGGGTAGCCTCATAATTTCGAGCATCTTTACTTTTCAAATAAGTAACTCCAGAAGCCCAAACTTCTTCCGATTCTATTGGTACTGTTAGTTTCAGATCTTCAAAATTCGAGCCCTTTAAAGCTACCAATCCTTCATTCTTTATATAATCTTCTAACGAGATATTGAGATTTTTCAAACTATAATAAAACTCCACATAATTATTAAATGGTATTTTATAAACTTCTGAATTAGATGTTACTATTGCTGAAACTACATCCTCGTTTTCATTAATATAACGAATAAATCGCATTAGACACGTTCCTCCCATTTCTGATATCCTAATTCCTTAGATACTGCCGAGACGCAATCCGTTAAATATTGCAGGTTATCTTTTTTCTTTGTTTTAGAAAAATTCGCTTTAGGTGTAGAAACACTTATGGCAGCGATCACTTCCCCAGAATAGTCAAACACCGGCATGGCTACACAGATTATCCCACTTTCATTCTCCTCTACATCCATGGAATAACCCTGTTCTCGTACAATCTCCAATTCCATTAGATAGTCATTATAGTTTGTAATTGTATTTCTCGTTCTCTTTTCAAAATCGTATTGATTCATTAATTGTTCTAACTTAGAAAGAGGAAGGTAAGCGGTTAATACTTTTCCAACCGCACTTGAGTGCAAAGGAACACGCTTACCGATTCTCGAATAAATCACTAACGTATTGCGCCCGCTTATTTTATCAATATAAACTGCCTCTTTCCCCATTCTTGTAACTAAATGGACAGTCTCTCCGGTTAGTTCATTCAGTTTTTCAAGATGTCGAGAAGCAATACTTCTTATATCAATCTGATTTACTAGTAGATTTCCTCTTTCATACAACTTCCAGCCTAAGGAATATTCGCTTGTTTCTTCATTTTGTGTAATATAACCATATTGCTTCAGTGTTTTCAAAAGAGAGTGAACGGTACTCTTGTTTAAATCTAGTTTCATGCTAATTTCTTTGATAGAGACCTCTTTATTTACTTCATCAAAAATCTCTAGTATTTCTAAAGCCCTAGCAACCGCTTGTATTATTGGCATAGTTCTTACCTTCCTTTTTAAGTAGAAAAATTAATGATGATATTCTAGATCGGCTTCCTCATAAACTTGAATAGGAACTACTCCTTTAGAGGCATCCGTATGACCAACCATCCTATTTACTGCTGCAACCAGCTTTTGTCTCATCTTCATTTTTCCATTTCGTTCTAGAAATAAGGTTTCACGGCTGGAATCCTTCAAGATATCTTCTTCATATTCAACTTCTTCTTTCAGAGATTTCACCAAATTTATTTCTTTCTTTCGTAATTCTAAATGAAGAATGTCGCCAGTTTTTAAGTAGCCAATCCCCCCCCCCTTGTATGCCTCAGGAGTCATGTGCCCTATAGCAGCACCATACGTAACACCTGAATACCTTCCGTCGCTTATAATCGTACATATTCTTTTTAACGTTCTATTTGCGTTTATATGCTGCATAGGGGTGAACATTTCTGGCATACCAAAAGATTCTGGACCTTGACCTGCAATTACAACAGCAATTTTTAAAATACCTTTTTTCGTAATATAATCGAATAATTCATTATAAGAATTATCTAGCAAGCTATCATATTCTTCGGGAGCATTGTATTTTACTAGGCTCAATATTTTTGAATGTTCGAATAATCCCTGTTCTTTGATTCTATTAATATAATTTGAATCTAATAGAGAATTATTTGCTTCGTCTTCATTATCAAAATAAAGGACAAAAGCCATCTTGTCATCAAATTGATCTAGCTGAGGAGTTGGCATACCACTAATTTTCACCACAGCACTTTCAAAAAAGTTACCTCTTAAAACATCGACACCGCTAAAGGGTCTTCTAGGATTATTTAGAATCACAGGATTATCCTCTACATTACTAGCAGGTAAACTATCACTATATTTCAGTCTTTCTCTCCATGTTGTTCCTGTTACTGTTAATGCATCTTGATTCATATTAATGCCATTGTTAAGCAACTCGTAAAATAGTGTCTCCATCCCTCTACTTGAACCACTACAGCACTGCATAGCTAAAGCAAAAATATCTCTTCCCTCTGTTAAAGAGTAATTAAATAAGTCTGGAATAGGTTGAGATTTTAAGATTTTTTCTACATCAAATAATGTAAAGTTAAAACCTGCATAAATCATAGCAGCAACCATATGCATCATGAGGTTAGTGGATCCACCAGATGCGCTATGTATCCTCACAGCATTTTTAATATTTGCTTCTACTAGGCTCGCAACTCCAAACTCTTCCTTGTTCATCATGGTAGCCATTGCATCAATAGCGTTATTTATCTGCTTTTGATTAGGTGGTTCCACTAATAACTCTAAATCAGGATGTACTAATCCTAAACCTGCTACTAAATGTCTTGAGCTGTTACCAGTACCATTAAAGGCACAAACTCCACCCTGGCTGTCACATGTTGCTGCAGCTAAACGCTTTTCAAAATATTTATGCTCCGTTTCAGTAATTACCTTTTTTTCTACCGCTCTTTCAAAAACTCCTTGGAACGAGGTATTAGAGGAACATTGCAAAATATAACTCATCGTATCCTTAAGATCATCACCTATGTCTTGATGACCCATCGAAGCTGCTCTATTATAAACCTCATTTAATGCAACTACTACATCCTCTGGAATTGTTCCTCCTTTTAAGACATGGGCTGGAGCGAATGTAGCAAAAAAAGAAGGATCTCCTCTAAATTTTCTTAGTCTATCGAGGTGAGCTAAACCACTTACAACACCCAGTGGTTGCTTATCACATCCTTGAATAACAAATGCACCATGATAACTATGAGCTTCTAATTGATTGACTATCATTTGTGCTACGGCATTTCTACTTTGAAGAGAGTAACTCATCCCTTGATTGGATTGAGCTGTCCCATCACACATTACAGGAGTAGAAAAATAAAACGGAACCCCGCCATTTTGCCATATTCTTATAGCTGCTCTGGACGAAGTCATATAATCCATAATGTGAGCAGGATGGTCAGCCGAACCACCAATTATGGCAATTCTGGGAGCATCATTTTCTAGACGATTGACTATTTCATCCAATGCCCAATCAGGAGCTCCTCCTTCATAGAAAGGACCTAAAATCTTTTTAGCATTGTCTAGTAACCCTGCAACTGTAATCGGCTCATTCGCTTTGCCTTGAACATTTGTCTTATAAGGATTAATCCGACTATTAATATACGGAAAAAGCATTTTCTATTCCCCCTTTTTAATTCAAGAATGCTAACGATAAATAAGGTATAAACGTGATGATTAATAAGACGAGAGTCATCACTAGTATGAATGGAACTATTTTCTTCGATAGAGCTTCTAGGGAGAGTCCGGAAATACTAGCCCCAACAAATAGATTTACACCCACTGGAGGAGTGATAAACCCTATAGCTAGAGCAACAATCATAATTATTCCAAAGTGAATTGGATCATACCCTACTTGAACTGCTATTGGCAGTAGAATTGGCGTTAATATAATAATTGCTGCAATTGTATCCATGAAACATCCAACTATTAACAGCAACAAGATAATTAGCAAAATGATAACCGTCTGGTTTGAAGAAACAGATAGCATTGCTTCAGCTATTTTATTTGGGATTTGTTCCATTGCTAACAATTTTCCAAAAGCAGTAGCACTTCCTACTATTATCAAAATGGTAGCAGTCATTAATGCTGAATCTATAAATACTCCAGTAATATCTTTAAACTTTAATTCTCGATAGACAAAAGCTCCAATTATAAACCCTACAAATACTGCAATCGCAGCTGCCTCAGTAGGTGTAAAAATACCACCGTATATACCTCCAAGTATGATTACCGGAATAAGTAACGACCATTTCGCTCTCCAAATTTGTCTAATAATATTCTTAAAAGAAACTTTCTCAGTTGAACCTTTATATCCAGCTTTTTTGGAGTAATAATATGCGTAAATCATAAGACCAATTCCCACCAGGATTCCAGGTATAATACCAGCAATAAACATATCTCCTATCGATACACTACCAGAGACCCCATACATAACCATCGGTATAGAGGGAGGTATGATTACACCTATTGAACCTGCAGAAGCAACAACTGCTGTAGAAAATTTAATATCATAACCTTTTTTCACCATCGCTGGAATCATAATTCCCCCTACTGCTGCAACAGTAGCTGGCCCAGAACCGGATATTGCGGCAAAAAACATACATGTAACAATAGCAGTAAGAGCTAATCCCCCCGTCACTGATCCAACTAAAGATTCAGCAACAGCAATAAGCCGAGTAGATATACCACCTTTCCCCATTATTTCTCCAGCTAATATAAAGAATGGAATCGCAAGTAAAGGAAACGAATTTGTTGAGGTTGTCATTTCCTTCATAATAAATTCAAGTGGAATAGTTCCACTTGCCAATAATGCAACTATGGAAGATAAACCTAAGGCTATTCCAATAGGAACAGTTAAAACTAATAGAATTGCAAAAGAAATAAACAGTATTACTCCCATTCATATCACCCCTATATTTTTGGAATATCAGTATCGACAAGCTCATAACCTTCTCTGAAAGCTTTCGTTTCTAGGACTATTCTTTGTATAAGCCGTATGCTGGTTAATAGCATTCCTATCGGCATTCCTAGATACATGATCGACATCGGTATACCTAAAGAAGGAGCTCTTTGCCCACTTTGATGAATAGCCTCAAAGATTGTAAAGCCGTAATATACAGCGAATACTGCAAAAAATAAAAATAGTAAATTAGCAATTAAATTAATAACATATTTTCCTCTTGGTTTTAAAACTACCAACAAGGCTTCTACTCGGATATGCCTTGCTTTTTTAACTCCATAGCTGATTCCGATATATACCAGCCATATAAAAGAAAAACGAGCAAGTTCCTCAGACCAAGATAGAGAGTTTTCTAGAACATACCTCATAAATACTTGCAGTATAGTCACAACACTCATAGTTATCAGCAAGATAAGTAATAACAGGCGTTCAACATTTTCATCTAGCCATTTAATAACCGTCATTATTTCCCTTCTTTCTCTTTATGTATAAAGACAAATTTTAAGTGAATGAAAGCTAGTAAACTTGTACTAGCTTTCATTTTTGAAAACTACTTTGCACTTTCTATTGCATCGATATATTTTTGAACAAATTCTTCTCCAATTTTTGATTTAAATTTTTCAATAACTGGTTGTACAGTTTCTTTTAATTTTTCGATTTCAGTGTCGCTTAATTTCGTATATTCCATCTGTCCTTTTAACTCTTCTAATGCTTCCGTTGCTGTTTTACGTGATAATTCTCTATTATGCTCACCAGCTTCTAAAGCAGCCTCTTCAATAATTTTCTGTTCTTCTTCTGTTAAATTATCCCAAGTTTTTTGGCTGATTAAGAAAATAAATGGGGAATAGATATGATTAGTCTCTGTTAAATATTTTTGTACTTCTGGATATTTTTCTAATAGAATCGTAGGATATGGATTTTCTTGTCCATCAATCGTTTTTTGTTGCATAGCGGTAAACAACTCTGTGAACGCCATTGGCATAGGGTTAGCACCCATTTCCTTCCAAGCAGCTAAATGTATCTCATTTTCCATTGTACGAATTTTTAAACCTTTCATATCCTCCATTGATTTAATAGCTTTCTTACTGTTGGTTAGTTGACGGAAGCCATTTTCCCACCATGCCAACTGTAATACTTGTTGGGAAGATGCTTTTTCTGCTAATTCTTTTCCGAAATCCCCTTGTAATACAGAATCCACAACATCTGTATCGGTTAATAAGAAGGGTAAATCGAATACTCCATACTCTGGCACAAATGTTGTAAAAGGTGCTGTTGATGGGATTGTAATATCTAATGTCCCAAATTGTAGCATTTCAATTGCAGAACGATCATCGGCAATGGTCCCAGAATGATAAACCTCTACCTTTAAAGAATCCGTTCTTTCCTCTACCAATTCTTTAAATTTAACCGAACTCTGATAAAGTGGTGTTTTGTCATTTAATCCTAAACTAATTTTTAAAGTCTTTGCTTCGCCTTTAGCATCTGCTTTTGTTTCTGAATCTGAGTTACCACAAGCCATTAGTAAAAGAGCTGTAAGTAATACTGTGCCTAAAAACCATATTTTTTTCATTTGTAACTCCCCTTTGTTTTATAATATAAAATGCCATTTTTATATTCTTCAAAAAAAAATTGGCTCAATAGAGACCTTTCAAGGTGTCCTGCTCTAGTTTTGAACTGGGCTTACTTCATCCACGTCACCACCTCTAATAGAATATCAATATAGAATATTCAGACTTTTGATAGGTTATAATTACCATTCCGCTACAGATCCATCCTGGTGTCTCCAAACTGGACTCTTCCAATTATGCCCGATTATATGCTGATTTCTAACAATTACTTAACGGCTTATAGAATTAGAGCTGATTATTAAAATTAATTTGTAAGCGGTTTCAGTATAATATGAAATCGCTTTCTTTTTTAAAACTAAGACTCCATTAAAAATTTTAATAAAAATCACGCTAAGTTTACAAATCTGCGTTTTATATTATAAAACCTGGTTTTATAATAGAGGTAAATTTTTGGAAGAAAATTATTCTGTATGGAAAATATAATCTATAAAAATTTTAATGTCAATAACTTGATTGAATTTTCTTTATATTCAATCTATATTTATTGTAAAAAATAGCTAAATTAAACTACTCATTAGGGCTTACACCTCTCTACAAGCGGAGTGTCACCTGCTTATTGGAGCGCGATTTTTTACCTAGCACTTATGTCGCTCTTTATAAGTACATCTATCAAAGTATTTTTAAACTATGCAAAAATGTTTATATCCAACGATCTGAGAGCAACATACCCCTATCCGGATATATTCTAAGCGAACGAGAGTAAACAACCTGAACGAGAATAAAAGAAGTCTATCCGAGAGTGTCGTCCGCCTTAAAGAGAGTAAAAGAGTCTATCCGAGAGTAACGCCACCATCAATCCCAAGTGGTCACTAGACATGCCCCCACCTTTCTAACCGAGAGTAAAATACTCCCATCCGAGAATAAATTCTGACCGAACGAGAGTAAACTTCCTGAACAAGAGTAAAAGTGGTCTATGCGAGAGTATCGTCCGTTTGAACGAGAGTAAACCTCTACTATCCGAGAGTATCGTCCCGCCATCCGAGAGTAACGCCTCAATCAATCCCAAGTGGACTTGGACATCTCCTCCATCATAAAAAAGACCATTCGTCCTCAGACGAATGGTCTCACCCTATTATCTTTTTACGATTTCTTCTTGAAGCAGCTTGTTTACAAGCGGTGGATTCGCTTGTCCTTTGGTTGCTTTCATGATTTGACCCACTAGGAAGCCAATTGCACGGTCTTTACCGTTTTTGAAATCCTCGATGGACTGTGGGTTAGCATCCAATGTAGAAATAACGATTTCGCGAAGTGCACCTTCGTCAGAAATTTGAACAAGGCCTTTCGCTTTTACTACTTCCTCTGCGTTTCCACCATTATCAGCAAGCTCTTTAAATACTTTTTTCGCAATCTTAGAGGAGATGGTACCATCTGTGATTAGCTTGATCATGCCTGCAAGATTTTCTGGAGTGAGCTGGATGTCCTTTAATTCCTTTTGCTCCGCATTTAAGTAGGCTGATACCTCACCCATTAACCAGTTAGAGCTTAATTTCACATCTGCACCTAACGCAATTGTTTCCTCAAAGAAATCAGACATTTCTTTTGTCAGTGTTAAGACCATTGCATCGTAAGCAGGCAATCCTAGCTCTTCGATGTATCGTTTCTTACGAGCATCTGGCAGCTCAGGGATTTCAGCGCGTACTCTTTCTCTCCACGCATCATCAATAACAATTTGTACTAGGTCTGGCTCTGGGAAGTAGCGGTAATCATCCGCACCCTCTTTGACACGCATAAGAACTGTTTTACCAGTAGACTCATCAAAACGACGAGTTTCTTGTGGAATAACACCGCCAGCAAGCAATACCTCTGCTTGGCGTACTTGTTCATGCTCTAATCCACGGCGAACATAGTTAAAGGAATTAAGGTTTTTCAATTCTGTTTTAGTACCGAATTTTTCTTGACCGTAAGGACGTAGGGAAATATTTGCGTCACAGCGTAATGAACCCTCTTCCATTTTACAATCAGATACACCTGTGTATTGGATAATGGATTTCAGTTTTTCTAAGTAAGCATAAGCTTCCTCAGGTGTACGAATATCTGGCTCTGAAACGATCTCAATAAGTGGAGTCCCTTGACGGTTGAAGTCTACCAATGAATAACCGTCGCCAGCATGAGAAAGTTTACCAGCATCCTCCTCTAAGTGAAGGCGTGTAATACCAATTCGTTTCTTTTTGCCGTCTACTTCAATTTCAATCCAACCATTTTCTCCAATTGGTTTATCAAACTGAGAGATTTGATATGCTTTCGGATTGTCTGGATAGAAGTAGTTTTTACGGTCAAATTTCGTAATTGGCGCAATGTCCATATTTAATGCAAGTGCTGCTCTCATTCCCCATTCTACAGCTGTTTTATTTACAACTGGCAGAACACCTGGGTAACCAAGGTCGATTACATGAGTATTTGTATTTGGCTCCGCACCAAAATGAGCTGGTGATGGAGAAAACATTTTGGATTCTGTTTTCAGCTCGACGTGAACCTCTAAACCAATAATTGTTTCAAAATTCATCGTTTGATTCCCTCCCAAATTTGAGGAGTTTGTTTATGGAAGCTAGTCGCTTGCTCGTAGGCATGCGCAACTCGATAGATAGTAGCCTCATCAAAGTAATTACCGATTATTTGAAGACCTAATGGTAAACCATTAGAGAATCCGCAAGGAATAGAGATACCAGGTACACCTGCAAGGTTCACAGGGATAGTCAGGATATCGTTTGCATACATCGTTAATGGATCCTTAATATTCTCTCCAATTTTAAATGCTGGTGTTGGTGTAGTAGGTCCGATAATGACATCGTATTTTTCAAGGACATTATCAAAATCTTGTTTAATTAGCGTACGTACTTGTTGCGCTTTTTTATAGTAAGCATCATATGAGCCTGCACTTAAAGAATATGTTCCAAGCATTATACGGCGTTTCACTTCATTTCCAAAGCCTTGCGAACGTGTTTGCTTATATAGCTCCATCAAGTTTTCCACATTTTCCGCACGGAAGCCATAACGGATACCATCAAAGCGTGCAAGGTTAGAAGAAGCCTCTGATGAAGAAAGTAGGTAATACGTCGCTAGAGCGTATTTAGAATGTGGTAGGGATACCTCTTCCCAAACTGCACCAAGGGATTCTAAAACTTTTAAGGCATCAAGCACTGCTTGCTTAGAAGCTTCTCCTACTCCTTCTCCTAAATATTCTTTTGGAACAGCAATGCGTAAGCCTTTGATATCTCCAGTTAATGCTTTTGTGAAGTTAGGTACTTCTACATTAGCAGAGGTAGTATCATAAGGGTCCAGGCCAGAAATAGCCTCTAATAATAATGCATTGTCTTCTACGTTACGAGTAATTGGCCCAACTTGGTCTAATGAGGACGCAAAAGCTACCAAGCCATAGCGAGAAACACGGCCATAGGTTGGCTTCATCCCCACTACTCCACAGAAGGAAGCTGGCTGACGAATGGAGCCACCTGTATCCGAGCCTAAGGAGAATGGTACTTCTCCAGCTGCTACCGCAGCAGCCGAGCCACCTGAAGAACCTCCAGGTACATGATTGATATTCCATGGGTTACGTGTTGCTTTAAATGCAGAGTTTTCATTGGATGAGCCCATTGCAAACTCGTCCATATTGATTTTCCCAATATTGATAAGCCCTGCTTCTTTCACTTTATGTACAACAGTTGCATCATAAATCGGTTTGAATCCTTCTAGGATTTTACTAGCACAAGTTGTTTCGATTCCTTCAGTCACTAGATTGTCTTTAATACCAATCGGTAGACCAAATAGTGGACCTCTCTCTTCTAATGGAACTTGATCCATTTCTTTTGCTTGTGCGATTGCATTTTCGTTTAACGCTAAAAACGCTTGTACATCTCCATCAAGCTTTTCTATGCGTTGAAAGGATTCAGCTGTAAGCTCTTCAATGGAGACTTCCTTCTTTTGAATTAAGTCTTGAAGCTCTTTTGCTGAGTGTTTAAATAATGACATCAGTTACCCTCCTTACTCATTTATTCAATAATTTTCGGAACCTTAACGTGACCATTCTCTTGGTCTTTTACATTTAACATCATTTTTTCTCTGTCTAATCCTGGTACTGGTGTGTCTTCACGAAGAACATTCACTAGTGGCAATACATGAGTTGTAGGTGGAACGTCCGTAGTGTCAAGCTCGTTTAATTCATCCGCAAACTTTGTAATCGCCGCAAGCTGCTCCGCAAACATTTCTGCCTCTTCTTCTGTAATTGCTAGTCTTGCCAAGTGTGCTACGTGCTTAACTTCCTCTTTTGAGATATTTGCCATT
The DNA here is from genome assembly GCF_056620325.1 of Psychrobacillus sp. Z3-81. Taxonomy (NCBI): domain Bacteria; kingdom Bacillati; phylum Bacillota; class Bacilli; order Caryophanales; family Bacillaceae; genus Psychrobacillus; species Psychrobacillus sp. Z3-81. The sequence continues at coordinate 26,101 of NZ_JBWQPU010000006.1, read as the reverse complement.
TTTTACACCTCCGAATTCGATAAACATAAGAAATATCATATCATTTTTCGCACTAATTGAACAGAGCGCCCTTGTTCATACCTACTGGGTGTAGATATGAACGAATGGCTCCTCTTCTCCTGACTTTTTAATAAGGAGTGCCTCTGCTCCATCCAAGGAATTGATTTGAACTTCTACATTCATTTCATTTTTAAAATGAGCTGGTATTAAACCTGCTACATATTGTGTAAAGCTAATTACTTCTGAGCTTCCGTAAAACTGTATCGGGATGTTAATCGATAGCTCCTGAAGACCTTGGTCCTTAAAGAATCCTGTTCCAATGACACTTGTGTAGTTAGAAAAATATTCGTCAATGTCTTGCTTAAAGTGTTTAAACATTGTATTGATATCACGATATTTTTCTTCCGCATCTGAAGTAGGGAATAGCACATATTCTTCATCTATCTCTTCCCAATCGGAGATTCCTGAGCCGGTAGCTACTCCGTAAGAAAAATAAGTACCCGGAACAATTGCATTTCGACTATTTTGTTTGAAGAGTCCTACAACGATTGGAATATCCTCTAATCCTTCCATTGCTCTCATTCTGCTTACAATCTCATTAGCAATTTTCTGGCCATTTTCTTTTATTTGTTCATCTGAAAGCTTTTCCTCATAGGTTGCACCGTATTCTTCCTTGGTATAGTAATAAATAGAATTTAGAGAAACACCAATAGATATCCCTGCAAGGCGAACGGTATCATCTACTCTTTCTAAATAGTTCTGCTCCACTATATGGGTAACATATACAGGTGCTTTCTTTGCTTTTTCTTCTCCTGTTAGTCCCATATCATCTGGATTTAATCCGTCCTTTGTCTGGTTACTTCTTGCTAGCCAAGAAGAAATGGTCTCCTTTGATAAATATTGACCCTCTTGAAAGAAGTAATTATCTGGAGAAAACTGGTTTTGAGAAAGACGTAGTAAGCCGGTCTCTACTTCCTTCATGTCATATTTTGTTGCCATATTGGAAACTACCAAACCTCTACTTGCACTTTCTTCATATGGCAAAAGTGTTTTGTAATAGTTATCGTCTATTTGCACATCAGAGATGATGACTGATTTTCTAGACTCTTCCTCTGTTTGAAGCACCTCTGTCCCCTCATCCGTAGAAGGTGTACAACCTGTTACGAATAGCAGAGTTGCTAGGGATGTCATCCCCATAAATTTTTTGACCATGTCAAAAACTCCTTTTATTCCTCTAAGTGGTCAAGCAGCTTTTGTTCATCCCAGATTTCAATTCCAAGGCTAGTGGCTTTCTCAAGCTTTGAACCAGCGTCTTCTCCTGCAATTACTAAATCTGTCTTTTTACTTACACTTCCCGCTACCTTGCCACCTAATGATTCTATTTTTTCCTTTGCCTCGTTTCGCGTCAGCTGAGTCAGCTTTCCAGTTAGCACTACTGTCTTACCGGCGAATGGGCTATTTTCTAATGCGGATACATCAATAATTTTTCCTGTGTATCTTAATGGTAATCCTGCAGCTTTTAGACGTTCTATTAACTCCCGAACCTCCTCCTGCTCAAAATAAGTCACTAAAGAATCTGCCATCTTCTCTCCGATTTCATGGATTGCCGTAATTTCTTCCCGATTAGCAGCCATCAAAGCATCGAAGCTATGAAACTTTTCAGCAAGAATTTTCGCTGCCTTTTCTCCAATGTGTCTAATCCCAAGACCAAACAATACTCGCTCCATCGAGTTTTCTTTTGATCCTTGAATTGCCGTAACAAGATTTGTTGCAGATTTTGTACCCATTCGCTCTAATTGAATAAGATCTTCTACCGTCAGCTTATATAAATCAGAAACATCCTTCACAAGCTCCGCTCTATATAATTGCTCTACGACCTTTCCACCCAGACCTTCAATATTCATTGCATTACGTGAAGCAAAGTGGTAAATACCCTCTGTTATTTGAGCAGGACATTGAGGATTCACACAGCGTAATGCAACTTCCTCCTCAATGCGGACAAGTTCACTGTCACAGACTGGACAATGTGTCGGCATAATGTACGGCTCTTCATGGCCCTTACGTTCTTGAGTGATAACCTCCACAACCTCTGGAATTATATCGCCAGCCTTTCGAATAACCACACGATCTCCTATCCGGATATCTTTTTCTTTAATGTAATCCTCGTTATGCAAGGATGCACGCTGAACGGTAGTTCCTGCCACCTGCGCAGGCTCAAGTAGTGCAGTAGGAGTAACCACACCAGTTCTACCTACTGTCAAATCTACTCCTAATATAGTTGTGACAACTTCTTCAGCCGGAAACTTATAGGCAATTGCAAAACGTGGGCTCTTCGCTGTGAAGCCGAGCTCCTCCTGCTCCGCATAGTTATTAACCTTTATAACGATACCATCAATTTCATACGGGATATCATTTCTCTTTTCAGTCCACTCTTCAATAAACGCTAAAACTTCTTCGATTGTTTCACATTTTCTCGTTTCTTTATTAGTTGGTAGACCTAACGTCTTCATAAATTCTAGAGCCTCTAGGTGTGTTTCTAAGCCTAGCTCTTCTCCATTGCCACCAAGTCCGTATATAAAGACAGAAAGATTCCGGCTTGCAGCAATCTTTGGATCTAGCTGTCTTAAGGAACCAGCAGCTGCATTTCGAGGATTGGCAAAAAGCTCTTCTCCCCGTTCTGCACGAGCCTCATTGAGCTTGAGGAAAGAGGATTTTGGCATGTAGGCCTCTCCTCTAGCCTCAATGGTGACCTCATCTTTCAATCGTAAAGGAACAGCTCGAATGGTTTTAATATTACTAGTAATATCTTCTCCTGTAGTTCCATCTCCACGAGTTGCCCCTCTTATAAGCTGTCCATTTTCATAAAGAAGAGAAACAGCCAAGCCATCTATTTTCAGCTCACAAATATAAGTAGGAGTCCTACCAATTATATTGTGAATTCGCTTATCAAAGTCACGGAGGTCTTCCTCATCAAAGGCATTTGCTAGGCTTAGCATGGGATATGCGTGGGTTACTTTTTTAAAACCCTCACTTACGGTCAAGCCTACTCGCTGGGTAGGAGAATCTGGGAAAATTAAATCAGGATTTTCCTTTTCTAAAGCAATAAGCTCTTGCAGATATTGGTCATACACCGCATCAGGCACGATAGGTGCATCTAATACGTAATAAGCATATCCATATTCATGAAGTATTTTGTGAAGCTCCTTCACACGTTCTATTTTATTCATCTCCATTGGGCTTTCCTCCGCTAAGTAAGATTATACTTTTTCAATTGGTGCAAATTTAGCAAGCAGGCGCTTAATTCCAGTAGGGCTCGGAAAAGCGATATCTACTTCTGTATTCTCACCTTCCCCACGAACGCTAACAACCATACCTTCTCCCCAAGTCTTGTGCTTCGCCTTGTCTCCAACCTTCCAGCCCATCTTCTCGCCACCAGTTGTTTGATAAGCAGGTCTAGAGACTGCACGTCTTAAGGTAGTAGGTGAAACTGATTCGACCTCTCTCGTTTTGTTTTTGCGGAAGTCTCTTGTCCAGCCAACCACTTCTATAATGTCATCTGAAATTTCACCTATAAAACGGGAAGGACTGTTATAGCTTCCTCGCCCGAAGATAGTACGAGCTTGTGCGCATGTAAGGAATAATCTTTCCTCGGCTCTCGTGATTCCCACGTAAGCAAGTCGTCTTTCCTCTTCCATTTCCTCGTTGTCTCCAATGGAGCGTGAATGCGGGAAAATGTTTTCCTCCATTCCGATAATAAAAACTACTGGGAATTCTAGACCCTTAGCAGCATGCATCGTCATTAGGATAATGTTTCCTTGCGATACATCCTGGTCTTCATCAAGCTTATCGATGTCCGAAATTAAAGCCAAGTCGGTTAAAAAGGCAACAAGCGATTTATCCTCGCTCTTCTCTTCAAAGGCCTTGGTAACGGATAAAAACTCCTCAATGTTCTCTAATCGACTTTCCGCTTCAATTGTATTCTCATTTTTTAGCATTGCACGATATCCCGTTTTATCCAGCACCTGTTCCACAATCTCTGTTACAGATAGAAACTCCTGCATCTGTGTGAGATTTCTAATAAGAGAATGAAATTCTACCACTGATTTAACAGCCCTTGGAGGCAAGCCCATAAAATCAACTTCATTCAATGCATCTAATATAGAGCGATCCTGCTCCAAGGCATATACTGCCATTCGCTCAAAGGATGTAGCACCGATATTTCTCTTAGGTTCATTAATAATTCTGGATAGCGAAAGATCATCGTCGTTGTTAGCGATTAAACGAAGATATGCTAATAAATCCTTAATTTCCTTTCGATCATAGAACTTCGTGCCTCCTACAATCGTATAGGCAATATTAGATTTTACCAATACCTCCTCCATCACACGCGATTGGGCATTCGTGCGATAGAGAATGGCAAAATCATTTAATGTTCTATTCTCTAATTCCATTAGTTCCTGTATTTTTTGAACTACAAATTGAGCCTCTTGCTGCTCGTCTGTCGCTCTAAATAACTCAACCTTTTCGCCTTCCATATTTTCAGTCCGCAGAACCTTTGGGTATCTACTTTGGTTGTTTGAAATGACATCATTTGCTGCTTGAAGTATCCGCTGAGAGGAACGGTAATTTTGCTCTAGCATGATGACCTCAGCCTCTGGATAATCCTTTTCAAAAGAAAGAATGTTTTGAATGTCTGCTCCACGCCATCGATAGATCGATTGGTCAGAATCACCCACTACACAAATGTTTTTAAACTTTTGTGCCAATAGTTGAACTAGCTCATACTGCGCCTTATTCGTATCCTGATACTCATCCACATGAATGTACTGAAAACGATTTTGATAGTATTCTAAAACATCTGGGACACGCTTAAACAAAGTAAGAGTGGTCATAATTAAATCGTCGAAATCCAACGATTGATTTTTACGCAAACGCTTTTGGTAAGCCTTGTATACTTGAGCCACAGTCTTTTCAAAAGGATTATGCTCATTCATTTGGGCTTCATATGTTTCCTCGTCTATACAAATGTTCTTCGCGCTGCTGATAGCATTTAGCATAGAACGTGGATCATAGCGTTTTGGGTCTATATTTTGTTCTTTTAATATATTTTTTATCACCGTTAGCTGATCTGAAGTATCTAAAATAGAAAAGCTGCGAGAAAAACCAAGGCGGTCGATATCTCTTCTTAATATCCGAACACACATAGAGTGGAAGGTAGACACCCACATACTTTCACCCGTGCCAGGACCTAAGATTTTATCTATACGCTCCCTCATCTCTCGTGCAGCCTTGTTAGTAAAAGTTATCGCTAAAATTTTAGACGGATAAACTTCCTTTTCAACAAGCAAATAAGCAATCCGATGAGTAAGGACTCTTGTTTTACCAGAGCCTGCTCCAGCCATAATCAATAATGGTCCATCTGTTGTCTTTATTGCCTTTTCTTGCTCCGGATTCATCCCTTGCAAGAGATTTTTGGTAATTATCTCCATACGAACACTTCCTTTTACAGAACATTTGTTCTTAACATTATAACTCTCTATGGCTTCTAACTCAATTATCCTTTTACTGCTTGCACTGTTCTTAGTGCCTCTGTTAGGTTATCATAAACATGATTTCCTACAACGATCGTATCTGCATACTTTGCCATCTCTTTTGCCTGTGCCTCTGTACAGATTCCTCCGCCATAAAACAGCTTCGTATGCTGCAGGTGCTTCCTTACTTCCTTCACTGCTTCCACGTCCCCATATTTCCCGCTATACTCCATATAAAAAATAGGAAATTTGAACATATGCTCTACCATTTGGGCATACGCAACAATGTCTTCCACAGCATTTACAGGCTGAGCACTTGTTAAAGCCGCTGCTTTACATGCAGGATTTAATATGCAATAACCCTCTGGAATAATTTCCTCCCAGTTCATCAGCTCGCCGTATTCTTTCATCGCCTCATGATGCAGATCCTTCACCCAATTTGTATCATTGCTGTTCAATACACTTGGAATAAAATAGTAATCAAAACCTGGTGTAAGACTTTCTATTGTAGAAACCTCCAGTGCAATCGGCACTGCATATCGTCTAATTCTCATAAGTAGCTCAATGACATTGTCTAATGTTACTCCGTCAGAGCCACCAATTATAATGGCATCGGTACCTGATTCACATACCTTCTCTAAGTCATCCGCAGATATATCCTTTGCTGGGTCTAGCTTAAATATATGTCGCCATTCTTTATAGTCCATTTTTTCACCTACGTCTAGTATTGTAATATCACTTTATTATAACAAAAAAACTGAACAGACATGGCTGTTCAGTAAGTTGCTATTATTTTCTTTCCTCTTCCTTATTAGACAGGAAGGTTTGCTCTTCTGGATAAAGACGACTTAACATTTCATCATAGCCTTCGTTTCCGTAGTCGAATGCTCTTCTAACACGAGAAATGGTAGCGGTACTTGCTCCTGTTTCTTTTTTTATAGACTCATACGTTTTTTTCAAACGAAGCAAGTGTGCAACTTCTAACCGTTGTGCTAATGATTGAATCTCGCTAATTGTACAGAGATCATCAAAGAATCTGTAGCATTCATCTATATCCTTCAGTTGTAGTATTGCTTTAAATAGCTGGTCTGTTTGAGGCCCCTTTATTTTATCAATCTGCATTTCTTTCATCCCTTTCTATGGCAAATACTTAACCATGGTGGAAAGGCCAGGACTGGTTGGAACGAAGCTTATCCAAGTTTGCCCCTGCACCAGCTTAGCTGGTACGCCATTTTCCATCGGTATTAATACACCATCGATATTTTTCCACTCAATTTCCTTCATAATACCTGCTTGGAATAGATAAGCCTTTCCTTCTCCTGTTAAGGTAACATCTTGTCTTCCTGCATTATCAATTACCCGATGAGGCATTTCCATAAAAATGACATTCGATATTTTTAATGGCGTTTCAGAATCCTTATCAGCCGTTACAACACCATTAGACTTTCGTTGGTATATTCCTTCATTTTCTTGATAGATATATTCATTTTCAAAGCTTGTACCAGAACCATAGCGAATGGTCACACTAGAAGCAGGAGTGCCAATTTTCGCTCCCTCTGGCGATTCATAGAAGGAAAGAGAAGGAATCTTATCGATTTCCATAGAAGCTCCTACTTTTTCTGCACCAGCCAGTACATCCTCCCCTGTAATATAGGAATTATGTGGAGCTTTTCGTTCAGAGGACCGCTTAAATAGAATACCATCATATTGCATTCCATTTATATGATCAACTACACGAGACTCTAACATGCTTTTTGCATCAGGACTATACCCATGTGCTACATAAAAGGCATCTAGACCTTTTGCAATATTAATAAAATAATCTCTAGCACTCCTTACAGGACCAATCTCTGCAGGAAGCTCACTTTGGTAAAGGGCTAGAAATCTAGTGACATTCCCTTCTGCCAGCATCTCATAAATGATATCTGCTTCTTCCAATCCTGATTGAGGACGCGCCAATGGATGGTTATTAATGGTCACTAAAATTGGACGCAGGGTTAATTTAACCTCTGAGCCTTCCCCAGTGAATGGAGCAGTGTATGGCAAAACAACTGGCTTCTCTTCCTCTATCTCTTCTATTATTTCTTCTTCCAACTCATCTTCCACAGCTTCTTCTTCTATTTTATCTTTTGAACAGCCTACTAAAAGCAGACTCACAGCAAACACAATTCCCCATTTTTTTAACACAGGTTTTCCTCCTACCTCATTACTGCTGGAAACAATACTTGTTTCTTCATTACATCAAATATTCCTCTTTGTGTAATACGGACATATGGCAAGTGCGTCGATTGTAAAAATAGCAGCGTATAAATTGCATCTCCATGCTTAAAGCCTCTTGCAGCTAATTCTCTCTTTAATATTAGCTCTTGTTGCATGAGATCTTCCATAGACTTGTCCGATAAGCTTCCCCCGATTGGCAGATTAATAGAGCAAACAACATGTTCGTTCTCCACAATGACAATTCCACCTTGCATTTCTTTCATCTTTTCAAATGCATGTAGCATACACTTCTTATTTTTTCCGATGAGCAATATATCACCAGTATTAGAATAAGAGGATGCAAAGCCTTGAAGGGAGGTCGCAAAGCCCTTAATCAATGTAGAAACCTTCCACTTCCCATTTCTATCTATTAAAAGCAGGAAGCTTTCATCATGATTAGTAGATAATTCATTGTCCGTTGTATCTACGTTTATGGAATATGGTTTGGTAATCACGTCATTCACCATCTCAATTCCAAACGGCATAGAAAACTGAAAATCGTCCTCTGTTAGGCTAAAGTCTAAATTTAAGCTTGGGATATGTGACCAATCTATTTCATCAAAGCACTTCAGCTTCTTACCGTCCTTCCTTACCCAAACTCCTTTAGACAACACACTAACTGGAACAGGATTGTTTTCATCTTCCAAGAAATTTAGATTAGCAAATCGACCAGTCGCTATTACCCCGTGTAAATTAGATATATTATAATACTTCGCAGGATTGAAGGAAGCCATCAAATAAGCATCTATTGGAGATACCCCTGCATCTAATGCAACTTGGATACACTTATCCATCAAGCCATCTTGATGGAAGGAAGGAGTAGAACCATCCGTTGTCATCATGACATGATCGAAGATGCGTAAATCCTTCTCTAAAATATCTTTCAATAGATTAGGTAAATCTGGTCTGATAGAAGAGTGGCGAAGAGTCACAGCATATCCATGCAAAATTCTTCTTTCTACTTCCTCGATTGTCATCGATTCATGGTCACCATCAGCTCCAAGTAATCTCATCTTTGCCAATGTTTTTTCAGATGCACCTGGAAAATGCCCTTCAATTTTCATGCCATTTCTCTTAGCCTGTTGCATCCAATAAAGCATCTGGTCATCACCAGAAAGAAGCCTTGGCCACCCTGTCAGTTCTCCCCCCATTATCACATCAGGACGCTCAATCCAGTCTCCAACTGTCTTGGAGTTAAAAAGCTGTTCCTCGTTCTCCAGCTCTGTTTGGGAATCAAAGCGAGCCCACCAGTAAAAAGAAAAGGGTAACCGTTGAAGCTGATCCATAATTGAAAACGCTTTCTTGTTTTCAAGCATTAAGAATAAAAATAAATTATCAGCAATAAACGTCGTCGTGCCTAACTGAGCTGCATAGTCAGAAAAAGTTTGTGGATTATACAATTGAAAGGGGTGTACATGAGGATCGATATAGCCAGGTACAACCTTTTGTCCTGCCGCATCATATACTTCTGTATGCTCGGTTATAAGTGGCATTTCTAAGCCTGCATATACAATACGATCCTTTTTAATCCATATGTTTCCATTTATCCATTTTTTTAAATGGCTATGCAGGTATGTAGCATTTTTAATGAGGATATCCGGAGCTTTTGTTTTATTGATAACTTCAAGCTGGTCTCGAATCTCTTCGATTTTCCAAAGCGGGTAATGCATATGGCTTCTACTCCTTTCTACTATTATTCATAAAAATAATAGTAGCATAGTACTTTAGCAAAGCAAAGCACTGAATTGTATTTTTAGTAAATTCTGATAAAATACCAGACAAAAGATGTACAAATTTGTAAAATTGTTAGATAGTACTATTCTGTACGGAAAGCGCGAAGGTTTACAGCAGCAACTTTAACTTTTTCATGGCAGAGTGAATCGTTAATCGATGGTAGGTCAGGAGATTATTCTTAAAAATCACTCCGTAAACTCCATACGGTGTAGGAGACAGCTTAAGCAATTCCTCTCTATCTTCTATCTCTATGATTCTCGCTGTTATCCCTAGTTTTTTAGCCCCTTCTAAGACATTGTCAGTTGCTATGTCTAAAAATGGGCACTGCGGTGTCCTTAAAATCGTCAATTCCTCAAAGCGACGCAATCTCTCTTTCCAATCCGTCGGAAAGTAGGGATCTTCAGACTCCCCGAACTTATATATTAGCAGCTCAAAATCACTAGGAGCATGGTCTATTTGATGAAACCCATTTTTCAGGAAAATTTCCTTACTCGGTGTCCAAGAGGTAGTAGAATTTGTTACCACAACGATTCCATTCTTCTTTTGTTCCTTTGCATCCTGAATACATTTTTGAATCAGTCTGGATGCATGTCCTTTTCCTGTTACTTGCACCCAAAGACAATGGATAACTATATAATTCTCTCCAAATACCACTCTGGTGGAATGCTCAATAGGGATGTATTCTATGAAACCTAGAGGTTTTCCATCTTCCATTAGTTTTACATATTTAAGGCCATCCTGAAACATTCTTTTTACCCAATTATTTTTGTTTTGGTATCCAACAGATTTTGCTTTACTGCGAAGGCAGTAACAACCATTGCCGTCTACTCCGGATTCTTCTAGCTCAACTAAGTCTGTAACCAGCACGATACTTTTCACCTCTTATAGAATATTCACTAAATTTATTATACATGATTATATGGGTATAGAAGTGCTCATTCCGAAGTATATCGGTCTAGGTTTGAATTTGGTTTTGGCGTTACTCTCGGTTGTCTTTCTGTTACTCTCGTTCGACGGGAACTTACTCTCGGTCGGCTGGGTTTTATTCTCGGATAGCCCAACTTTACTCTCGGTTAAATTGGTGAAAGGGCATGGCCTAGGTCCGCTTTGAATCGGTTGTGGCATTACTCTCGGTTGGCTTTCCTTTACTCTCGTTCGACGGGAACTTACTCTCGTTCGGACGGGATTTACTCTCAAATAGCCGGTTTACTCTCGTTCGGCCCATATTTATTCTCGGTTAGCCAGATCTTACTCTCATTCAAATTGGTGGAAGGGCATAGCCTAGGTCCGCTTGAAATATCTATGTATCCATATAAAAAGGCATCACCGCTGATGCCTTTTTTAAATCTATTATTGAAACGTTCGCCAGCCAATATCTTTACGATAGAAAAGGCCATCCCATTTTAATGTAGTCAAGCCTTTATATACTTGTTGCTGCGCTTCTAGTAGAGTTTTACTTTTTGCGGCAACTAGAATGACACGCCCCCCGTCGGCAATATATTGCTCACCTTGGAGCTGTGTCCCTGCATGGAAAATGTCTAGCTCGTCTAGCCCGCTTAAATCAGGGAGAGCTGCTCCCTTCTTAGGGTTCAGCGGATAGCCTTCTGCAGCAATTACAACTCCCAGCATTGCTTCCTCTGACCACTCAAGTCGAAAGGAATCACCGTTCATGAGAGCTTTCATAAACTCTCCAAAATCACTTGTCATACGCGGCAATACTACTTGCGTTTCAGGATCCCCAAAGCGAGCATTAAATTCAATAACCTTAGGACCCTCGGAAGTTAGAATCAGTCCTGCGTACAATATTCCCGTGAATGGAATTCCTTCTTCCTCCATAGCTCGGACAGAAGGGACTACAATCGTTTCGTAAGCTTCTTTCACCACTTCATCTGAAATTTGAGGCACTGGGGAGTAAGCTCCCATCCCCCCAGTATTCGGTCCTAAATCCCCGTCGTATGCGCGCTTGTGGTCTTGTGCGATGACCATTGGATAAATCTGTCCTTGATGCACGAAAGACATATAAGAGAATTCTTCCCCGTCTAAGAATTCTTCGATTACCACTCGAGAGGAGGATTTTCCAAATAGCTGATTACCAATCATCTCGTCTACCGCATGGAAAGCCTCTTCTTTGGTCGTGGCAACTACCACTCCCTTTCCAGCAGCTAATCCATCGGCCTTGATTACTATTGGTGCTCCGATCTGTTCGATGTATGCTTTGGCTACTGCCACCTCTGAAAAGGTTTCGTAGGAGGCTGTTGGTATACCGTATTTCTTCATTAGTTCCTTCGCAAAGGATTTACTGCCTTCAATTTGTGCTGCAGCCTTTGTTGGGCCAAAGATAGTCAATCCCTGAGATTGAAAATAATCCACAATGCCCTCCGCTAGCGGCTGCTCGGGACCAACAAAGGTTATATCAATTGCATGCTCCTTCACAAAGGCTGCTAGCTCTGTAAAAGCCAATGCATCGATTGGCACAAGATTTGCAACATCCCTCATCCCTATATTTCCTGGGGCAACATAGACATCCGTTACAGAAGGAGCATGTTTAAATTGCCTAGCAATCGCATGCTCACGACCACCACTACCAACTACAAGCACTTTCATACATTTGCCCCCTTAGTGTTTAAAATGACGTACCCCAGTAAATACCATTGCAATTCCATATTCATTTGCTTTGTCGATAGAATCTTGATCCTTCACAGAGCCACCAGTTTGAATAATTGCCGTAATACCTGCCTTTGCAGCTGCTTCTACGGTATCATTCATTGGGAAAAATGCATCTGAAGCTAGTGCCGCTCCCTTTGCTTTCTCTCCAGCTTGCTCCAGTGCAATCTTTGCAGAGCCAACTCGGTTCATCTGACCCGCACCAATGCCAATTGTCATATCCTCTGTCGCTACCACAATGGCATTAGATTTCACGTGTTTTACAACATTCCATCCCAGTGTCATTGCTTTCCACTCTTCCTCTGTCGGTTCACGGTCTGTTACCACTTTAAGCTCAGCTTCCTGCAATCCATAACTATCAGGAGATTGAATAAGCAGGCCACCTTCCACAGAAACAGTATTCCATTTATCCTTTTTGGACTGTTCGTAAGAGATAGTCAATAAACGAATATTTTTCTTTGCAGTAAGAATGGCAATTGCTTCGTCTGAGAAGGAAGGAGCAATAATGATTTCTAAAAAGATGCCCGCTAATTGTTTCGCTGTTGAAGCATCAACCTCTCGATTTAGTGCCACAATGCCTCCGAAAATAGAAGTGGAGTCAGCCTCGTATGCCTTTTGGAAAGCGGCAGAGATGGAATCTCCTGTCCCTACTCCACATGGATTCATATGCTTCACCGCAACGGCTGCAGGTAACTCAAATTCCTTCACCATTTGAATAGCGGCGTTTGCATCTTGAATATTGTTATAGGAGAGCTCCTTCCCATGCAACTGCTTAGCAGAGGCAATTGAAAAATCGGAGCCAAGTGGCTTTTGGTAGAATGCCGCCTGCTGATGTGGGTTTTCTCCATAGCGTAGTGCTTGCTTGCGTTCATATGTAAGTGTTAAAAGCTCCGGGAAGTCTTCCCCAGTCAAATTGTTCATATAATCTGCTATGAGTGCATCATAAGAGGCTGTATGTCTAAAAACCTTTGCTGCTAGTCTACGTCGAGTTTCAAAGGTTGTTTCCCCTGTTTCCTTTAGTTGAGCAATAACTTCCTCGTAATCCTTACTATCCGTAAGAACTGTCACGTATTGATGATTTTTAGCAGCTGAGCGAAGCATAGAAGGTCCACCAATATCTATATTTTCGATTGCATCATCTACGGTAACTCCTGGCTTTGAAATAGTTTCACGGAAAGGATATAAATTTACACAAACAAGTTGAATCGGAGTGATGCTATGCTCCGTAAGCTGTTGCTGGTGAGACGGATCACCATGCTTGGCAAGTAAGCCCCCATGAATCATTGGGTGTAATGTTTTTACTCGACCATCCAAAATCTCTGGAAAATTTGTTACCTGGTCAACAGGGGTGATTGCTACTCCATTCTGTTCTAGATAAGAAGCAGTCCCACCTGTAGATAATATTTCGTAACCAAGCGTCTCCAGCTCTTTTGCAAACTCAAGAATCCCTGATTTATCTGACACACTAACCAATGCACGTTTAGACACCATTGTTTCCTCCTTTAATTTAGAAATACACAAAATACATATACATGGTCAAGAATGAAAAAAGGGAAAAGATGAGACACACTTGTCCTCATAGTCCCTCATGAATGTTCTCTTTCTAACGACCCCACAAATGTTGTAATGTCTTTGCGTACAGTTCATGCTCCACCGCATGAATTCTTTTCTCTGTTGCTTCTTTATTATCCAACACAACCTCAACAGCTTGCTGGGCTAAGATAGGTCCTGTATCCATCCCGCTATCCACTAAATGAACGGTAACCCCAGTAACCTTTACTCCATGCTTCAGCGCTTGGTCAATTGCATCCTTCCCAGGGAAAGCCGGTAGCAAGGATGGATGGATATTGACGATGCGATTTTCATAGGTGGTTAATAAAACCTCCCCTATTAATCGCATGTACCCTGCGAGCACAATCCACTCAATGTCCCTTTCGAGAAGCTGTTCTAAGATACCTTGCTCATATGCTTCCTTGGAAGGAAAGGAGGACGGAGATATCGCTATCGCTTCTACTCCAGTCGTTTTTGCCCGTTCCAGTACATAGGCATCTGGTTTATCAGAAACTACTAGTACTAGCTCCCCACTTAGCTCTCCCTTATTCATGGCCTCTATTATTGCTTGAAAGTTACTGCCACTCCCAGAGGCAAACACCGCAAACCTTGGTCCCTGACTCATTTCACTAAGCTCCCATCATGAGAGCCGTTAAACAATACACCCTTACCAGCTACCACTCGACCGATTTCATAGGCTTTTTCTCCATGAGCTTCTGCTATTGCTAATGCACGTTCTACATCTTTTTCTGGTAAAGCGACTACAAAGCCAATTCCCATATTAAAAACATTATATAAGTCTTTATCCGCCAGCTGTCCCTTATCCTTTAAGAACTGAAAAATCTGTAGTACATCCCATGATCCTAGCTCTATTTCTACCGCTAAGCCGTCCGGCATCATACGAGGTAGGTTTTCATAGAATCCTCCGCCGGTGATATGTGCCATCCCATGTATATCTAGCTCCTGGTGCATGGCCATGACAGGCTTTGCATAGATCTTGGTTGGGGTTAATAAAGCTTGACCAATTTCCCCTAATGTTTCATATCCATCCACTATGGAATTTACTTCTAAGCCATTTTCTTCAAATACTATTTTGCGAACCAATGAATAACCGTTGGAGTGAATGCCACTAGAGGCTAGGCCTATCAAGACATCTCCTTTTTGAATACGGTCACCTGTTACGATATTTGATTTTTCACAAGCGCCAACTGCAAAACCAGCTAAATCATACTCATCTTCCTCATAAAGACCTGGCATTTCAGCTGTTTCTCCACCAATCAAAGCAGCACCCGATTGTACACAGCCATCAGCAACTCCTTTGACGATTTGTTCAATACGTGCAGGGACAGCCTTCCCAACTGCCACATAGTCTAAGAAGAATAAAGGCTCTGCTCCTTGGGCAACAATATCGTTCACACACATCGCTACACAATCAATGCCTATCGTATCATGCTTATCCGTCATAAAGGCCAGCTTCAGCTTTGTTCCAACCCCGTCTGTCCCAGAAATCAACACAGGTTCTTTAAAATTCAATGAGGACAAATCAAACATTCCTCCGAAGCCTCCGAAAGCCCCCATGATTCCTTTTCTTGCCGTACGTTCGACATGCACTTTCATTCTTTCTACTGCTTCATAGCCAGCCTCGATGTTAACTCCAGCCTTTTCATATGCCTTTGACACCGTACTTCCTCCTATCGAACAAGCTCTTTTTCATGCGGTAATTTTGTATCTGGAAATATATCTGTCGGATACTCTCCCGTGAAGCATGCCAAGCAATGTCCACAGTTTCGTTCTCCCTGTGGTCTTCCGATTGCCTCCACCATTCCTTCTACAGAAAGAAAGGAAAGAGAGTCTGCTCCTATTAACTCGCACATTTCCTCAATATTATGGTTTGCTGCGATTAACTCAGAGTCTGTACTAATGTCGATACCATAGAAGCAAGGGTTTTTAAGAGGCGGCGAGCTTATGACTACATGAACTTCCTTCGCTCCAGCTTCCTTCAGCATGTTCACTATACGTTTGGAAGTAGTACCACGAACAATCGAGTCATCGACCATTACCACTCGCTTCCCTTTTACTACCTGACGAACTGGCGATAGCTTCATTTTTACTCCTCTCTCACGCAAATCCTGAGAAGGCTGTATAAATGTTCTACCAACATAGCGGTTTTTAATTAACCCTAATTCATACGGAATGCCAGTTGCCTCCGAGAAACCAATGGCTGCTGAGATACTGGAATCCGGTACTCCAGTAACGACATCTGCTTCTATGTGGATTTCCTTAGCAAGCTGTTTTCCCAGACGCTTTCTAGCCATATGAATATTGATTCCATCGATATCGGAATCTGGTCGTGAGAAATAGACATATTCCATCGTACAAATTGCACGATCCCTTTTCTCAACATATCGCTCTGAGCGACAACCTTCATCATTGATAATTAGTAGTTCACCAGGTTCAATGGAGCGAATCAGCTCTGCACCAATTAAATCGAAGGCGCTTGTTTCAGAAGCTACTACCCAAGCAGCACCCAGCTTGCCAAGCGACAACGGTCTCATCCCTTGTGGATCCTGTGCAACGAGCATGCCGTCCTCTGTGAGAATCAAGAAAGCAAATGCTCCTTCAATTAATCGAAGTGCCTGCTTCGCACGTTCCTCAAAGGATGGCAGTCTGCTCTTTTTTAATAAATGAGCTAACACCTCTGTATCGGAGGTCGTTTGAAAAATACTGCCCTGTTGCTCTAGGTTTCGCTTTAAGCGTGTAGCATTCACGATATTGCCATTATGAGCAATCGCCAAGCTTCCGGTAGTTGAATTGAATAATAGTGGCTGTACGTTTTCTATACCAGAACCACCTGCTGTTGCATAACGAACATGTGCAATAGCTGCATGGCCGTCCAATAACTCTAGCTTCCCATTAGAAAATACATCATTGACCAGCCCTTCTCCTTTTACTGCACGAAGGTACTTTCCATCTGTCACGACAATACCAGCACCCTCTTGCCCTCTATGCTGTAAAGCGTGTAATGCATAATAGCTCATGGCACCAGGCTGGGGGTGTCCCCAAATACCGAAAACGCCACATTCCTCATTTAAGCCTCTGATTTCAGCAAGCATGGTATTGCTCCCTTCCAAGCAGCATGGAATTCTTCTACAGAACCACGTATCCATTCAGCCCCGTCCGTTGTAGAAATAACAAGCTCGCTCGTATTAGTGACACTACCAATTTTCACCGCATCCGTCACCATTTCTTCAAATAATATAGCCTCTTCCGGCTTCACGGTTAGTAAGAACCGAGATTGGGATTCACTAAATAAAGCTGTAACTACTGATCCCTCTAGTGTCACTTCTAATCCAAGCCCTTTTGCCCCGAACGTTTTCTCGGCAAGGGCAACAGCAAGTCCACCTTCTGCTACGTCATGAGCAGACTGGACGATTCCTGCTTGAATCGCTTTTAATATAGCTTGTTGACGAGCTGCCTCTACCTCTAAATCGATGGAAGGAGCTTTTCCGTAAATTCTTTTCTCCAGAAGCTTTTGTAGCTCTGAGCCGCCGAATTCTGTTTTGGTTTCCCCAACTAAGTAGATAACGTCTCCAGGCTGTTTAACTACTTGAGTCGTAACATGAGCAAGATCCTCCACAAGTCCAACCATACCTATCGTTGGAGTTGGATACACGGCACTGCCACTTCGCTCATTGTATAAGGAAACATTTCCTCCGATTACTGGTGACTCCAAAGCAAGACAAGCTGCTGAAATTCCTTCTGCAGATTGATCTAACTGCCAAAAGATTTCAGGATTCTCAGGGTTCCCGAAGTTTAAGCAATCAGTGATAGCAAGTGGTTTTGCCCCAGAGCAGACAACGTTACGAGCGGCCTCAGCAACTGCTATCTTTCCTCCAGTTACTGGGTCTAAATAGATATAACGAGAATTACAGTCTGTTGTCATAGCCAAGCCTTTATTTGTACCTCGTACACGTACTACTGCGGCATCAGAGCCTGGAGTTACTACCGTACTAGTTCTTACTTGATAGTCATATTGATCGTAAACCCATTCCTTTGATGCAATGGTCGGCTGCTGAAGAAGCTGTAGTAATGCTTCTTTGTAATTAGAGACCTTAGGCTCTTCATTCTCCATCGCTTGGAATTCTTCAAAGTAAGCTGGTACCTTCGTTGGCTTGTTGTAAACAGGTGCCTCTTCAGCAAGGGCATCAGCTGGTACCTCTGCCACAATATCTCCTTTATGAAAAAGTCGAAGCATTTTATCGTTTGTTACTTTCCCTACTGCAACACAGTCAAGTCCGTACTTTTCAAAGATTTCGACTATTTCAGCTTCACGTCCCTTTTTAACGACGATTAGCATACGCTCCTGAGATTCAGAGAGCATCATTTCATATGGCGTCATCCCAGTTTCACGCTGTGGAACCAGATCCAGATTCATCTCTACTCCATAACCAGCCTTTGAGGCCATTTCTGCTGAAGAGGAAGTAAGACCAGCAGCACCCATATCCTGGATACCAATAATAGCATCTGATTTAATTACTTCTAGGCAGGCTTCTAATAAAAGCTTTTCCATAAAAGGGTCTCCAACTTGGACAGCAGGACGCTTTTGCTCGGAGTCTTCATTTAATTCCTCAGAAGCAAATGTTGCTCCATGAATTCCATCACGACCAGTTTTCGCGCCAGCATACATGACGATATTCCCTTCACCGGTTGCTATGCCTCTTTGGATATCCTCATGATTGATCAACCCAACACACATAGCATTGACCAATGGATTGCCTTCATAGCAGTCATCAAACTGAATTTCTCCACCCACCGTAGGAATACCTATACAGTTCCCATAGCCAGCAATTCCCGCGACAACCTCTTCAAACAAATACTTTACTCTAGGAGTTTTCAGCTCTCCAAAACGCAGAGAGTTCAACAATGCAATAGGACGAGCACCCATGGAAAATACATCTCGGATAATTCCTCCTACTCCAGTAGCTGCTCCTTGGTAAGGTTCGATAGCAGAGGGATGGTTATGAGATTCCATTTTAAAAACAACCGCTTGACCATCTCCAATATCAACAATTCCTGCTCCTTCACCAGGACCTTGTAGAACCTGAGGACCCTTTGTTGGAAACTTACGTAAAACAGGCTTTGAATTTTTATAGGAGCAATGCTCGGACCACATCACAGAAAATAATCCTGTTTCCGTGTAATTTGGAAGTCTGCCTAGAATTTTTTCTACCAGTTCAAATTCTGCATCAGACATCCCCATTTGAGCATATAGTTTTTGTTCCTTTATTTGCTCCGGATTCGGTTCAAGCAAGATTGACATGAGATTCCCTCCACTGTTTGACGATTGATTTAAATAACGCTAAGCCATCATTTCCACCCATCAATTCGTTTACCGCTCGCTCCGGGTGAGGCATCATACCAAGGACATTTCCTCTTTCATTCACAATACCTGCGATATTTTCCACACTACCATTCGGGTTATCCGCATAAGTAAATACAATTTGATTGTTTGCCTTCAAAGACGCTAATGTTTCTTCATCACAGTAGTAATTTCCTTCTCCGTGAGCTATTGGAATTTGGATTACTTGCTCCTTTTCATAGCCAGCAGTGAAGATCGTTTCATTGTTTGCTACCTTCAGACCAACAGTACGGCACATAAATTTAAGATTTTTGTTCCGAAGCAATGCCCCAGGTAGAAGCCCTGCCTCAGTTAAAACCTGAAACCCATTACAAACACCTAGAATCGGAATCCCTGCTTCTGCAGCCTTCACTACCTCCGACATTACATTTGAAAACCTTGAAATAGCCCCACAACGTAAATAATCACCATAAGAGAACCCGCCCGGGAGTAAAATTGCATCATAGTCGCTTAAGTCCTTCTCATCATGCCATACATACTCCACTTCTTCTCCAAGCTCATCCTTGATCGCATGATACATATCTAAATCACAGTTAGAGCCTGGAAAAACGATTACCGCAAACTTCATTGGAAGGTAACCTCCTCCACCTCATAACGGTAGTCTTCAATAACCGTATTGGCTAAAAGCTTTTCACACATTTCTCTTACTACTATATCTAAGTCACGAGATTCTTCCTCTACCTGAAGCTCTAAATATTTTCCGATACGAACATCCTTCACTTCGTTGTAATTCATGGAATGAAGAGCTCCCATCACAGCGGATCCTTGTGGGTCAAGTACACTCTCACGAAGAGTCACATAAACTTTTACTTTTTTCATTGAGTAAGTCCTCCTAGGCGGGCAAGTATGATTTCATAAACTTCTGTCAGGCTACCTAAATTGCGGCGAAATACGTCTTTATCTAGCTTCTTGTTTGTCTCGCTATCCCATAATCGACAAGTATCAGGAGAAATTTCATCTGCAAGAATGATATCTCCCTCTGCCGTTTTTCCAAACTCCAGTTTAAAATCTACTAATGTGACACCAATCTCTTGAAAGATTGGTTGAAGTACTTGATTGATTTCTAGGCCCATTGCTTCTAAGGTCGCTAATTCCTTAGGAGAGGCAATATCTAATAGTGCAAGATGAGCATTTGTCAGCAGTGGATCTCCCAATTTATCATCCTTATAGTAGAATTCCACAATTGGATGCTTTAACGGAGTTCCTTCCTCCAAACCTAATCTCTTTGATAGACTGCCAGCTGCTATATTGCGAACGACAACCTCTAAAGGAATAATGTCCACCTTGCGGACCAGCTGCTCGTTCTCTGATAATTGCTTCACAAAATGAGAGTTGATGCCTTGCTTCTTTAATTGTTCAAAAAGAATCGTAGTAATTTTATTATTTAAAATTCCCTTACCATCTACCTCTTCTTTTTTCTCTCCATTGAACGCTGTTGCGCTATCCTTATAGGAAACAAATAATAGGTTCTCATCCGCTGTTTCGAATAATTGCTTTGCCTTGCCCTCGTATAATAGACGACCTTTTTCCACAATGAATTCCCCCAAATCAGATAGACCTTTGAATAGGGCAGCCAGTTAGACTGCCACAATTCAAAGAAATATTTAGTTCAATCCTAAGCGTTCAAAAATCATGTCCACATGCTGAATGTGATAGTTATAATCAAAGCAATCATCAAGCTCTTCTTTTGTTAATAAAGAAGTAATCTTCTCTTCACTTTCAACAAAGTTACGGAAAGCAGTTTGTGTTTCCCAAGCCTTCATCGCAAGCGGTTGCACTGTATCATACGCTTCTTCACGTGCAAGTCCTTTATCGATTAGAGCCAGCAAGACACGCTGTGAATAAATCAAGCCTAGCGTAGAATCCATGTTGCGTTTCATATTCTCTGGGAACACAGTTAGGTTTTTCACGATGTTCCCGAAACGATTTAACATGTAGTTCAATACAATCGTTGCATCTGGTAAGATTACACGCTCTGCGGATGAATGAGAGATATCTCTTTCATGCCAAAGGGAAACATTTTCATAACTCGTCATCATATATCCACGGATCAAACGAGCAAGACCCGCCATGTTCTCAGATCCAATTGGGTTACGCTTATGAGGCATTGCAGAGGATCCCTTCTGTCCTTTCGCAAAGAACTCCTCGACTTCACGAGTTTCTGATTTTTGAAGTCCACGAATCTCTGTTGCAAATTTCTCGATGGAGGTAGCAATTAAAGCTAATGTGCTCATATATTGCGCATGACGATCACGCTGTAACGTTTGTGTAGAAATTGGTGACGCTGCAAGCCCAAGCTTTTCACATACATATTTCTCTACGAAAGGATCAATGTTTGCATAGGTTCCTACTGCTCCAGACATTTTTCCTGTTTCAATCGTTTTAGCAGCTGCTTCAAAGCGTTCCAGATTACGCTTCATTTCCTCTGTCCAAAGCGCTAGCTTCAAACCAAAGGTGGTAGGCTCTGCATGCACACCATGGGTACGCCCCATCATGACCGTATATTTATGCTCCTTCGCTTTGTTCTCTAGAATTTCGATGAAGTTGTGTAAATCCTTACGAAGAATAACGTTCGCTTGCTTAATTAAATAAGAAAGTGCTGTATCTACTACGTCTGTAGAGGTCAGTCCATAATGTACCCATTTACGCTCTTCTCCTAGTGTTTCGGATACCGCACGAGTAAATGCTACTACATCATGTCTTGTTTCCTGTTCAATTTCTAAAATACGATCAACGGAGAAGGAGGCATTTTTACGAAGTGCCAATACATCTTCCTTCGGTATATCTCCAATTTCTGCCCAAGCCTCACATGCTAGAATCTCTACCTCTAGCCAAGCATTGTATTTGTTTTGTTCTGTCCAAATTGCTCCCATTTCTGGGCGTGTATAGCGTTCAATCATGTTTTATTCCTCCATCTTAAGACCAGATATTTGATCTTTCTATTTCTTCTAAGGTTTTTTCTATCCCTTTGGTTAACATCGTGACATGGCCCATTTTACGGTTTTCCTTGGCCTCTGCTTTTCCATATAGATGCACAGACCAATCTGGATACTTGCTAATAGAATTTATTACGGGTGCTACATGCTGTCCTAGAATATTGACCATCACAGCATTTGACCAAAGCTTTGGCTCTCTTAGGGGCCAACCACAGATTGCTCTTATATGCTGGTGAAATTGAGAAATATTGCAAGCCTCGATAGAATAGTGACCTGAGTTATGAGGCCTAGGAGCCAATTCATTGATTACAATATTCTGGTCATTTAGTACGAACATCTCTACTGCAAGTGTACCAACAAGGTTTAAATGAACCGCAATTTGTTTAGCAGCCTTAACCGCTTTGTTTTCCAAAGACTTGCTTATTCTAGCAGGTACAATCGTTTCATGCAAAATATGATTTACATGTATGTTTTCCCCAATGGGCAAGCAATATGACTGGCCGTCTGCATTTCTTTGCACAATGACCGATATTTCTTTTGTGAAAGGAACAAACGCTTCTATGATACAGGGAGAATGTTTAAATAATGGCTTAGCTAATAGTATCTCTTCCCTTGTACGAATAATTTGTTGTCCCTTACCATCATAGCCGCCTCTAGTCGTTTTTACTACACATGGATATCCTATCTGCTCCATTTGAAGCTCTAATTCTTCATAGCTTTGTGCTTCAACGAACTTTGCGACCGGTACACCTGCTGCTTGAATCTCCCGCTTTTCTAAGATGCGATCCTGCGTGATTCTCACAAGCTCTGCGCCCTGTGGGACATAGGCAATCTCCGTTAGTCTCTTTAACCCTGCATAATCTATATTTTCAAATTCATATGTAATTACGTCACTAACCTCTGCAAGTTCTTCTAGCGCCGCCTCATCATCATAGGGAGCAACAATTTGAATGTCTGCTACCTGCCCACAAGGTGAAAGCATTGTCGGCTCTAATACAGCTATCTTAAATCCAGCTTCCTTAGCTGCAAGTGCCATCATTCTACCTAGCTGTCCCCCACCAATTATACCGATTGTTTGACCTGGATAAATAACTTTACTCATTGCAATTCACCACTGCTTTCTAATACCTGTTTCTCTATTTCTTTCCTTCTTTTCTCGAGACGATTTGCAATTCCCTCATCTTCAATTGATAATATTTGAGCAGCCAAAAGGCCAGCATTTGTTGCACCTGCTTTTCCTATTGCTACTGTAGCTACTGGTACTCCTCCTGGCATTTGTACAATAGACAAGAGAGAATCTAACCCATTCAATGCCTTTGATTGAACAGGAACCCCGATGACAGGTATAGTTGTTTTCGCTGCAATCATCCCGGGCAAGTGGGCAGCTCCTCCAGCTCCAGCTATAATCACCTGTATACCTCTACTTCTAGCCTGCTCTGCATAAGAGAACATTAAATCTGGTGTACGATGCGCAGATACCACCTGTTTTTCATACGGAATATGTAATTCATCTAATATTTCACAGCTATATTTCATTGTATCCCAGTCACTGGCACTCCCCATAATGACACCAATTTTCTTGTTCTCCATATCTTCCGCTCCTTTAAACAAAAAAATTCCCCGAATAAACTGCTCTCTACGGAAGAAAAGCAATTTACTCAAGGAATAGCTTACTTAATAGGAAGTGCATGTATTACTCATATCAAAACACGTCCTATTAGCATTATCCAAAAGTTGCTTTCCCTCATAGTCCTGTCATTTACGGTGACTTGGTAGAGACGCTAAAGCCCATTCTTTAGCATATATGGGGATATTGTTTAGTACTAGCTTCATTTTAACAAGTTAACTATGTAACGTCAACGCAAAAAAACGAACGATATTTTTTTCGAACAAATAAATTGTTCGTGTTTTAAATGATATTATTACTTATCTACTTCTTTTATTCCTTTTAACAGGATTAATTGTCTAGTTGGTACAGGCTTTCCGTCAATCTCCGTAAATATGGGCTCTTCCTTTCTTCCCATTACCTGATAGCCTAACCCAGCCATTCTTTCCATACAGGTGGCGATACTTTCATCTTCCTGTACTTCAAACCATTTCGTCTCTTTCTTCATGAAAATAATTTACCCTTTCTGACTCGCTTCTCCCAGAATCCACCATGAATTGTCTTAGGCTCGTATGCAATGATAAAAATTCCAGGGTCTAGCTCTTTTAATCGATTATATAGCTTTAGCTCATGCTTCCTTGGTGTCAGAATCTGTAACGCTTGTCGATGTCCTTCTAGTCCATTGGCGGTCCAATCGGTCACACCATAACCTTCATGACGCAATACCTTAGACAGGTTATTTACATCACTTTGCTGGGAGATGGCGTTAACCATAATATACCCAAGGGAAAGCTTCTCTTCAAGCTTGGAACCAACAATAATACCAGTCCCGAATCCAAGTGCATAGGCAATTAGATTTTGAATCGAGCCTAAATTATCTAATACCAGACCAAGCCCAACTATATAAACAGTTGTTTCTATTATACTCATGAATGCCGCAACATATCGATACCCTTTTAAGGTAAGAATCATCCTAGTAGTGGAAAGTGTTACATACACGATGTTAATAGCAAATATAATTGCTACCATGAGAAATGCATTTTCTAGCATAGTACCAGCTCCTTACTTTTAGTTGTATAATCCTGTTGATCATCAATGGATAGGTTATTAAATCGATAGTAAATGTATACCCGATATGAATGGAATCAATCATATCGCTGAAGGGAAAAAGTGTGGTTGTAAGGAAGTGGGATTAGTTGAGGGGATTGAAGTAAGAGTGACGCTGATTATAGCAGTTGAGATTCTAGAGATAGTGTGAGGAGGGATTGTAGTAAAAATGAGCTTGATTGTAGCAAAAATGACCCTGATTGTAGCACTTTTGAATTCTAAAGATTATGCGAAAGCGGTTCCTAATTAAAATCGGGGTACCCTATCCTAAATGAACTTGATACTTGGTGAATTATTTCTGGATTAACCTAATTAGTTTTATAAGCGAATACTAGAGTAATTAAATTTATCTACCAAAAGAAAATAAGGATAAAAAAGAAAGTACTTCATTTGGAAGCCCCTTCTTTAGATGTAAAATGATACGTTTTATAAGATCCAGTTTCGGATGAGAATTTTAAAATGTTTCCGTCAGTAGGTACTCCTTCGAAATATGCCCCAATACACCCGGTTGTACACCTATGTCCAGATATCAGAATATGGACCTCTTGATTTTGAAAATTATTTTCTAATTCCTTCATAAACTCAAAGACTCTTCGAATAAAACTACTTGGCTCTTCAACACCCGCATATATCTCCTTATCTGGAAGGATACCTGACATTTTTATATCGCTTATAAGTACTCGATCAGCTTCGCCTAGATCATATACATCAAGCCTTTCATCAATGTTAGGTTTATCTCCAGATACAATTTCGGCAGTTTGGATAGCTCTCTCTTGAGGAGAAGAAAATATGTAATCAAAGCTTATACCTTCGAGTTCATTTTTTAATGCGAATGCTTGTTTTAATCCATGTTCATTTAAAGGCAAACCCATTCTACCTTGCATTCTTCTCTCTTTATTTAAGTCAGTTTGACCATGCCTAATTACATAAATCATTAGCGAGCCTCCTCTAGATTCCTAAATATGGAATGTATTATGTAATTATAAGACTAAATAGAGGTATACTACAAGTGTTCTAGTTGAACACCTAGTAGTAACAATATTTCGGATAATAAAAAAGAGAACCCTTTATAAAAGAGTTCTCTTTACTGGAAATAGATATTTTATTTAGAATAAATGATTAAGCAAATTTACAGTCTTTAAAGTAATTGCCGAGTCATATAAGTTTTATTTTAGAAAAAAACAAAGCCGCCACCGATTAAATCGGTGACGACTTAGTGCCTAGCGACGTCCTACTCTCACAGGGGGAGACCCCCAACTACCATCGGCGCTGAAGAGCTTAACTTCCGTGTTCG
>NZ_JBWQPU010000005.1:0-205970 GCF_056620325.1 Psychrobacillus sp. Z3-81 | reverse complement strand
CACCTGCCTGAGAAACATAAGCTGCTCATGCACTCAGATCAGGGCTGGCATTACCAGATGGAAAAATACCGGGACGTGCTTGCATCCAAAAACATCAAGCAGAGTATGTCTCGAAAGGGCAACTGTTACGACAACTCTATCATGGAGAACTTCTTTGGTATTATGAAATCCGAATTTCTCTACTTAAAGGAATTTCAAAGTGTGGAGCATTTTAAGGTCGAATTAGAAAAGTATATAAAGTATTACAACACGAAACGCATAAAGGCAAAATTAAAAATGAGTCCGGTACAATACCGAACTCATTTTACACAAGCTGCCTAGATGAAATAACCGTGTCTAACTTTTAGGGGTCACTTCAGAATCATAAGTGCTTTCTTATTTTTTGAACCTCAGGTTCTCCGCTGCGTCGGACGCTTGGAGTGGAGGCCAACAGGATGTTAGTCAGGAAAACGTTGTCACACGATGTGACGTTCTTAGTTTTCCCTCCACAAGGTAAGCCAGCACCCAACGCTAGCGCGTACGGCTGTGCTGTCTTGCCTACCACCCTGCTCCCGCAGGAGTCGCCGACGCTGCTACGAACCAATATAGTTATTCACTAAAAATTACAATTTTGATTAACAAATAACAAAAGGATATAGATCATCAAGAGGGCATAGGTTTATGCCCCAACCGCTTTTTGACAAATATTCTACGTCCTTATTGAACTAAAAGTAACCGTTAGCTGAAAATGCCTTATTCTGTTCGGCTAATTGATAATTAATCTGTTGAAGAAATTAGAACAACCATTGATGAACATTTAGCAGAATTCATAGTAGGGATGGTTGTATATCATTCAGATGGAAAGAACAATTAAATGATAGTAAAAAGCTGTCTCCAAAAGTCACATCACGTGCATTTTGGGACAGCTTTTTTTGTGTTTTATTGCCATGAAACCTAGTGTTTCTTGTTTTTTATGTCTAGCTCCAACGCTTTGCCAATCCCCATTTGCTTATCGGGGCAGAACAGGCGCTTACGCATTTCGTGTTAGTTTGCGTCTGTGAATTCAGAGCCAGCTGGTAATAAATGAAGCATATCTAGTCTCTCAAAGCCTTGTCTCATTTTAGTAGAATACCCTAGTTTATTCTTATCGAGGTATTTCACCTTTGATTCTATTAATTCCTTGATTACAGGGAGATGCTTTGGATTAATATCTTGCCATAGCTCATAAGAGTTGATCAAGTCTTCTACTGTTAAATGATTATAATCCCGACCCACAAATTCTTTTTCAGGAGAGATTTTGTACCAGATATCATGGTCTGGTCTAATCCATTTTTTCTTGTCCTTCTCAATTGCTGTTTGAATGCTAGTAGCTGTGTTTAGATACCTTGCATCTCCAAACTCTTGATATGCTTGAAGTAAAATGTTCATTCCACCAAGTACATGGTTCATAGAAGAGTGTGTTTTTACCTTTTGAGCCATTGGGAAGTAGTCGGAAATATAGTAGGACTGTGAATCTACTGAGATGATATTTCCTTGACTCTTTTGCTTTACTAGCAAGTCTGCATAATCCTTCAGGGCTTGATTGTAATCAGGCATGTTAAAATCTTTCCCGGCTCTGTATAAGAATAATGCAATTTGTTCATTAAATCTTGTATCGATAAACGGTGCAGTAATTCCATAGAGACTCTTTAAGTAGGTGCTTGTTACCTCTGTTTGCCAGAAGAGTTCATCTCCCTTAAAGATTTCTAAGTTTACAAAGGAGTTCATTAATAAGTTTTCAAAGTAACGCTGTGGATTTTCTTCGTGTCGTAATAATACTCGATCCTCTTTGACCATTAAGAGATTTCTCCCGAAGCCGTTAAAGGATAATGGCATTGGCTCAATAGTGGTTGCCATTTTATTATATGGCCCCTCAGGGGTATACCAATCATTACGTTTGCGATAGTTTATTGCAGATTCGTGCATCCAAGCGTCCATTGCTTCTCTTGTTTTAAATAAAAGGCCATCCGAGTGCATAAACCAGTAATCCACGATATCATTGCCAAGAGAGGAAAGAGGGATAACTGTCATCTGGGTTGTCCCCAGCAGAACATTTGAGAATGCATCAATCTCTGCTTGCAGATCTCTTGTAGTACTTACTGCTTTATTAGGATAGACAAGCTTTAGCTCTTTTGAACGATATAATCTACTAAACATCGTTTGATTTGGCTCAGCGTCTACTGAGGTATTTTCGACAATTCCTTTTGGATAAGTGGTAGGGTCATAGCCAAACGTATCGTCTTCATTCTTCTTAATAGGATAACGATCATAGCTGATTAGCTTAGAGCTCTCTACCTGGGAATCCTTTAAAATAAAATCAACATTTACTGCAGATTTTGAGGTATTCACTAGATTCGTAAAGACCATATAATCGTCGTTTGGAAAGACTCGCTTGGTAATTTTTATACTTGCGCCTGTATTCGAAATACGATAGGTATGAACAATGTCAGTAGCATAGCTATGCTTAACTGTTTTCTCTCCAAGGTAACGCATCTCATTTTGGGAACGTAGAAGAGTGTCGAAGTCCTCCGCTAAAGGTACAGAAACGATATTTTGAATTTCTCTGCTTACAGTCATATTGCCATTTTGTTCAGGATTATTAAAGGTTACGTTGTAAGTAGGCTCAATCATTCCTGTTGAAACCATTGCACGGTGTAGGAACACAACGAAGGTTGCACGGTTTACTCCAGTTTTCGGGTCAAAGGTTCCGTCTTCCTTACCAGTTGTGATTTTATGCTGAGCTAACAGCTTTACACCTTCACGATGTGATTCACTGATTTTCGCATCATCCTTGAAGGTGATAGTTTCTCCAGTGTCTTGCAGATCAAATGCTCTAGCGATAACGGAGGCCATTTGCTCTCTAGTTAGCGTGTCTCCAACTCCAAAGGTTTTGTCGGGCTTACCATTAAAGATTCCAGCCTTATATGTTGCCATAACCCCCTTTAGATGACTAGACTTGCTGCTTACATCCGTGAAAATTGGTTGGTAGGGGGCATCTTCTAGCTTTAGAGCGCTAGTTAGGAGATTAGCAGCTTGTCCACGTGAGACATCTACAGAAGGACGAAAATGGAGGTCTGGATAGCCATTGATAATCTGTAAATCTACTAATTTTGTTACTTCACTTTTTGCCCAGAAATTATTATGTATGTCCAAAAACTTTTGATCAACATTCTCTGCGCGTGTATTCAAAGGTTGGAATGTGACAAAAATCAATACGAAAACGAAAAGAATTACAGGTAACTTCAAATTTTTCAAAAATTATTCCTCCTTAACAATTATTACATTTTAATTTTATCAAAGTTCGACTATAAATTATATGGTCAATAACTGTGTAATAGACAAATTCTTATTCTTTTACCCCATTTTTTCACATTTAAACTTAGAAAAATAGAGGAGAAAGCGAGAATTGAGTAAAAATGTAGGATATTAATTACCAATAACTTTTGTTACTATCTAGGTATATTAGTAAGAAGGGAGAAGAATAGTGAAAGTATTTTTCAAACAGTTGGTCGTTGCAAGTCTTGTTCTTTTGGTCGCAGCCTCGTTTTCATTGAACGTGAGCGCAAATCAAACGTTTTCAGATGTTTCTGTTTCCGCTGATGGATATCAAGAAATTGAATACATATATAAGAAAGGTATAATCAAAGGTTACCAAGTAAATGGTAAAAGATTATACAAGCCAGGTGAAGTTTTAACTCGCTCTCAAGCGGCGAAAATGTTAGTGGAGGCAAGTAATCAAAAGCCTCTTATTGTAAGTAAATCACAATTTAGTGATGTGAAAGTTGGAACAGAGGCATCTGGTTATATTGAAAGAGCCGTTAAGTCGGGCTTCATGAAGGGAAATGCAGATGGAACCTTTGGGATTAATAAACCTTTCTCACGCCAGGATATGAGTACTGCTCTAGTAAAAGCATTCAATTTGAGCTTAACCAAATATCAAAATCAAAAAATGCCATTCTCTGATATCAAAGAGAGTGCATCTATTGCAACCCATGTAAAAGCATTATATTATTATGGAATTTCTCATGGTGATGGAGGGAAATACCTTCCTTCTCAAGGTGTGACTAGAAAGCAATTTGCACAATTTGTCGCTCGTGGATTAGATGAAAGCTTCCGCGTGAATAAGGATGTAGGTGGAATTACCGTTCCAGATAGTTCGCAAGCAATTGCTATTGCAGTGGTCACTGTTGAGAATGACACATTAAACGTACGATCAGAGCCTAGTATGGATGGACAAGTAGTTGGCAAGCTAAAGAACGGTGATGTAGTAAACGTTTATGAAAAGGTAGATGATTTGTGGCTTCAAATCGATTATAATGGTGAGCTACATTACATCAGTAGTGCCTATACAATGTTTTTAGATGGGTTTGGGCAAGTGATTGGAAATTCTACTGGAAAAGTGACAATCACTGCCGTAGATTTAAACGTACGTAGTAAGCCAACTGGAACAGCTCCAATACTCGGCACCTTCCCTAAGGGACAAGTTGTGGACATTTATGGAGAAAAGGATGGCTGGTACTTAGTAAAGGTTGACGGTATGCCAGGCTATATTAATGGAAAGTATGCAGAAAATCCAAATGATAAACCTGTAGATAGCCCTTCGACAAGCAGCTTAAAAGGGAAAGTAACCGTAGCTTCATTAAATGTTCGTAGCGGTCCTGGTTCTAGCTATTCCACTATTGGAAAGCTAACGAAAGGGAATATGGTTTCTGTAAAGAGTATCAACGGATTTTGGGCGAAAATTGAGTATGCTGGTGGTGTAGGCTATACACATAAGACTTATCTTAAACTATTAAACCAATCCGGAAGTGTTTTAAAGGATAGAATTATCCTCATCGATCCTGGGCATGGTGGGACAGATCCAGGAGCTACAAGAAAAGGCGTCATGGAAAAAACGATTGTGATGAATGTTGGAAAACTAGTAGAGCAAAAGTTAAAAAACCAAGGCGCTAAGGTTATTATGACAAGAAAAGGCGATACTTACCCGTCCTTACAGGATCGAGTAGCATTAGCAAAATCATCTTTTTCAGAGATTTACGTGAGTATTCACGTAAATGCTAGTACTAGCACGTCAGCTAAAGGTACGGAAACATACTATAATCTTTCTTCCAATGAAAATGGAGCAGAAAGTAAAGTGCTTGCAACGAAAATTAACGGCCAAATAGTCAAAAATGCATCAATGGCCGATCGTGGTGTAAGAGAAAATAGTTTCTATGTAAATAGAATGGTTGATATACCATCTGTGTTGGTGGAGCTAGGTTTCATATCAAATGAAGCAGATTTTAATAAACTCGTAAACAGTAAATATCAAGAAATCTATGCACAATCTATTTATAACGGAATAGTTCAATATTATTCCGCTCCTTAATAGGAAAGGGAGTCTGATAAGTGAATTTGAGACTAACCCTTTGTGAGCGACGGAAATGAAACGAACAAGGCAGAAACATACGATATAGCAGATAGCTGTCAAAGTAGAAAGAGGCATCCCATTAGGGGATGCCTCTTTCTTTATGAAATAAATCTAGAATACTCCATCTTTTTTGTACCATCTTTTAAGGGATTTCCCAAAACTATGAAACTTTATGACGTTTACTGTTATTCAATTGAAATATAACTGTAATGTTTAACTAGCTTAATACATGTTAGTATAACAGGGTAGAAAGTTTAAGGAGAGATATAAAGAGAATGTTTAAGAAAATCGCTCAAATATGTTTACTTAGTTCCTCAATCCTTTTGATTAATAATGCAGTGGTAGCAGAAGCAGCTACACCAAGTGAAATTAAAACTCAGGCATATACTTATTTAGGAGTGCCTTACTTATATGGTGGTACAACAACTAAAGGATTTGATTGCTCTGGTTATGTACAAAGAGTATTCAAAGATTTAGGAATCGATTTACCTAGAACGGCAGCGTCTCAATATCAAGTTGGGAAAAGCGTAGCAAAGAGTAATTTAGCAGTTGGAGATTTAGTATTTTTTAATACAACTGGAAAAGGAGTTTCTCACGTAGGAATTTATGTGGGTGGAAATCAGTTCATCAACTCGTCAACATCAAAGGGTGTTAGTGTAGCATCTATCAATGACCCATATTACTGGGGAAGTAAATATGTAGGTGCAAAACGAGTGTTAACAGAAGAAGTAAAATCGGCTTCCATCGACATGAGTATCTATGCAAGCAGAGCAGAAGTAGCTCAAAAGCTTACAAATTCACTTAATCTAAAAAGTAAATCTAGCTCTACTTATTACAAAGATGTAAAAGTATCCTCAAAATACCTTTCAGCAATCAATGCTGTAACAGAAGCAAACATCTTCGCCGGTGATCAAGGAAACTTCAACCCATCTAAACCAATCACAAGAGCCCAAATCGCAAAAGTATTAGTAGAAGCATATGATCTAAAACCAGGAAAAGGTTCTTGGAAATTTAAAGATGTAAAATCAGACCACTGGGCTTATGACTATGTCCAAATCTTAGCGCAAAATGGTATCACAATCGGTAAAACGGACGGTTCTTATGGTCTTAATGACTATGTAACATTTAAGCATATTAATACATTCATAGAACGAG
The DNA here is from genome assembly GCF_056620325.1 of Psychrobacillus sp. Z3-81. Classification (NCBI taxonomy): domain Bacteria; kingdom Bacillati; phylum Bacillota; class Bacilli; order Caryophanales; family Bacillaceae; genus Psychrobacillus; species Psychrobacillus sp. Z3-81. Next base: position 199,387 of record NZ_JBWQPU010000005.1, on the reverse strand, counting down.
CAGAAAACCGTTAATACTATTAATCTTGTACCCGGTTATCAAATAAATAAACATAAAAAAAGTCATTTCGCCATTTTTGGTGAGATGGCTTTTTTAGCTATTTTGATTACAGGAATATGGAAAATAACAAGGGGTGATTGCTAGGTGTGGAGATAAAATGATAAGTGTAAAAAATGGAAATAAATAAGGGGGATTTATAGGCTCTGATTATTTTCAGTGGCTGACGTTTAAGACCTGTTCTGAAAGTGGAATTCAACTAGTTTAACCGTTTATAAAAAAAGATTGATTAAAATCTCTAAGGTTTGTTTTATTTAACTAAATCAGATAATGCTTGTTAATAAATACATTTAAACAAACGGGACAGAATAGTTCAACAAGGATACAGATAATAATGTTAGAATATTCATGTAAAGGGGATGAGTATTTTGGGTTCAAGAATAATGCACTTGATTATTGGTAATAAAATTGCAGATTCTTTATTGATAGAAGATAAAACATCATTTTTGCTTGGAAGTATTGCTCCAGATGCGGTTTTTTCATATGAAGAAAAGAATTTATCACATTTCTTGATAGGTGAAGTCCAAGACTATTCAAGAAGCGTAGATTATAAAGGGTTTTTACGTAAATATAGTTCACGAGTAGAAAATACAAATCATTATTTATTAGGGTACTATACTCATTTAATTGCTGATGATATATTTCTAAGAGGTTTTAACCTTTCTTGGTTAAGGAACAGAATGGATGCTGATGAAGGATTATATAAGTTGTATCATAATGACTTCCGATTACTAAATGGAAAATTATTAGAGTACTATGGTTTTACAGATGAACTTAAAAAACACCTTAGTTATTTCCCTACAATTCTAGATTTAGAAGAAGTTAAATCTAAAGATGTAGAAAAATTTGTTCCTTTTGCATTAGGAGATATGGAGTACGATAAGGAAGTTATAAATGAACAACTTAATGTATTTACATTCAATCAGATAATAGGTTATATAGAGACATCAGTTGACTTGGGATTACTGAATATCAAACCAACTCTTACATAATAAATCTTCAACTAACTGTGTGCTTTAGTAAAGATCAATGGGTTGCTTAGGGAACTCTTTTTCATATTGATCTAACGGGACAGGTTAGCTTGATAAATACTTGGAATATTTATGCTATAATTCGAATGATATTAATTAAATTTTTGAGAACTTAAGGGGAACCAGATGCTAAATTTACAAGAAATGCTGATGCTAGATATTTCATACTATGAAACCTTTTCCGAACGAATTGATACTAGCTGGGGAATGTTATTTTGTAATGAAAATCAACCAAATTATTATGATTCTAATCACGCCCATATTATTGATGAGTGTTTACAACCACAGTCAGTTATAGACGAGGTTATTGGTTACTATCAGTCTAAAAAGATCATACCAAGGTTTTATATTTATAATATAGAGAACCAGCAAAATCTCATTACTGAATTAAAAACAAGAAATTTTAGATATGAGGAACTTATTAGTCCTGTTCAATTATGGAATAACCGAGTCGTAGAAATTCAGAATAATAAGAGAGTTACTATTGAAAAAGTGACAAGAGAAAACTATCAGGTAGCTTTAGATATAGAATGTAGTATTAAAGAATTTGGGGGAAAAGAGACTATTGAGAAAGTTTTTAAAGAACAATTCAATCATTCCTCCTTCACACACTATCTTCTTCGCTTGGATGGAGTAGCTTGTTCAACTGCTTGTATTTTTGAAGATGGAGAGCAAGCTAGAATGGAAAGCGTAGCTACAATTGATGAATTCAGAGGTAAAGGATTAATTGGTGAAGTTATTCAGTTTATACAAAAAGAAGCAATAAATAGAGGCATAAAAAGGCTTTGGGTTTTTCCGATAGATGAATCAATAGAAAAAGTTTATCAAAAGTATGGATTTCAAACAGAAAAAAAGTTAACAATGGGACACGCATTTTTAAGTGGAAAAAGTATAACTGAAATCCGCGAATAATATATAAAGGTTTGGGGGCGTTACTGAAATAAGGAGTTTTAAAATAATCAATCTTTTTTATAAACAACAGTCCTTAAAAATAAAAGAAAGCTATCGTTTTGATTAATCTTTATTCAAAACGATGGCTTTTTATATACAGTAAAATCAAGAATTTAAAATGATTTTTAATCAAACTTTATTCTAAAGCTAGAAAAACTAAGAACGTCACATCGTGTGACAACGTTTTCCTGACCAACATCCTGTTGGGCTCCACTCCAAGCGTCCGACGATGTGGAGAACCTAAGTCCACAAAAAAAGAAGTCACTTATAATTCTATTAGATAGAAATACCAGTGCTTCTCATTCAATTTGTCCCAGCCTCTTCCTACACCAGATATAAAAGTATTTTTTATAAATATAAAAAGAGACTGAAAACATAGCTGTTTTCAGTCTTTCGTCCTGTTACTTGGTAATATTTAATTCTTTGATGTACTGATTAGAGATATATAGTGGGGTAGGGTCTACTAAGTCTGAGCCTACCTGTACCCAGCCAGGAATACTTGTATCATAAATGATTACTGGCATGTTGCTGTTGGTATACTTATAAGCTGCTGCCAGATTAGTAGATGGATCTCTTCGTACATTTAAACCAGCAGTGGTCGTCATACCGATTCGATAAGCGTTTCTAGCATCCTTAAATCCTAGTGCTTTATCAATATTATAGAAGTGACCAGCTGCCTTTGCTCCCCAATAAGGGTCAGAAGCATACTTCACATTAAAACCTATGTTTTTATTACCAAACACGGCACCATTTGCATAAGGTGCATTTGGTGGGATGTAATTCTTATTCCAAAACTTTTGAATCAATTCTAAAACGTTTGCCTCTACAGAAGCGAAGTTTTTATTCGCTGGATTCGAGTCATAAACATATAAGCCAAACAGGTTATTATAGTTTTGAGCATGACTACTCAATCCATACTGACTTTCATGCTGAGCTAAAGCTAAAATCATTAACGCATTTATGTTGTGCTCAGCCTCTATCTTTTTAAGAATTTCTCCTAAGCCAAGCAACTTACTTTTCTTCGTTGCGTCCTTATAAACAAGAAGGTTTGCGTTATTTGGGTTAACTATATAGCTGCGCTCTAGTGCTGCAAGCTTCTCATTAATATAGCTATCTATTTCCTTAGCGGTATAGTTCGTTTTAGATCTTACCGGAAGGAATTGATAATAGTTATAGCTTTCTCCAACTTTCACGCTGTTGGTATTAATAAAGTTCACACCGTCCCAGCTATAATATTTTTTTCCGGGCACTAAGAATGTAGGAGCCACACCCATTACATAGCTAACACGTGTTTTCTTAGAATGGTTATAGATAGAATGACGTAGCTCCCCATTACTTACTTCATAGTAAGCTCTGTTTTCGCCTACCATCGTATAAGGTAATAGGTTTACATCGTTCTGTTTCACATAGCCTTCTCGGCCTGCGATTTTAATTTGCACCCAATCCTTATCACTACTAATATATTGAAGCTCAGTATCAGTAGTTGTATAGGTAGGGGAGGTAATTTTATCTGCATTATATATATTTGTAAAACCTTTTGTAACAGCGAGTCCAGAATTCATTTTAATGATCTTATCATTAAGAGTAATCACTTGATTACCACCAGACCATGCTTTTAACGCTTCTTCATAGGTATTATATTTCTTCCCACTAATAAGCTGTCCATTTACCACTGTATCCAACTGGTAGGTTGTTGTTTCAACGGGCGGTGTTGTCGGATTTTCAGGAGTCGGCTCTTCGATTTCAGGCTTTAACAGATCAATTGCAGCTACTGTTCTATATAAGAATGCTGCAGCATGTGCGATGGTAGCATTTCTTTTTGGATAGAAGTAAACACCAGCCTTCTCATTACTTCCTCGGATAATATTCAAATTTACATTAGCAGAGACTGCTTTTGTAAAAGAAGGATCGATTTTAGCAGAGTCTTTAAAGGTAAGTTGAACTTCTTCTACTGGAAGTTGTAAGTATCTAAAAACTTTATAGAGCATCCCAGCCATTTGTTGACGAGTAATTTCTTTTTCTGGCTTAAATGTTCCGTCAGGATATCCGCCAAGTATTCCAGCTCCAGCTGCATTTTGAATCTCTATTGTTTGAGAAGTATTTGGCTTTAAATCTTTAAACTGATATTTCGTAGAAGCTGGTAATTCGAAAGCTCTTGCTATGTAAGAGGCAAATTCTCCACGAGTTACGGCTTTGTTTGGATTGTAGTTGCCTTTTGAGTCAGGTCTAATAACATTTTTATTAGCCCAATAGGATAATTCATGCCTCATCTGATGATTATCTATGTCACTGGCAAGTGCAGAGTTTAAAGATAATTGGCTAAAAATGACAAGAATAGCCAACAAAGTAATTATGCTTTTCTTCAACAATGTCTATTCCCTCCCTTTTTCGAACTATTTTTAGTTTAACAGAATGGTTAGGAGAAATTAAGGGTATATTGACTGGTTTAATTTGTTTGTCAATTTGTTATGAATTCTTTGCGTCAATAAGTAAAAATGATGTTATAATGGGTGAGTTATAAAGTTACGAACTAGAAAGGGTAATAAATCAATGTCACAAATAAATAAACATCTAATAAAGAAGGATTTATATACCTTCATCGGGGCATGTTTGTTCATGGCTGTCAGTCTACTATTGCCGACAAATATTGCTCTTGTACTGACATCGCTATTTTTTGTCGTATTCTCTTATTTGAAACCTTTTCAGGCGCTTCTATTTTTAATTCCCTATGTATCAATTAGACCAATACTAATTGAAATAAATCCGGGCTTGAAGCTAATAGGAGATTTAGTAATCTTTACAGCCTTCGCAAAGCTGGTTATATCAAGTAAGTTCAATTTGAAAAGCTTGCTTACGTTTAAATGGTTTGAATGGATCTATTTCACTTTTTTAATTTTCGGCTCAATTATAGGGCTTTTAAATGACGTAAGTATAAGCTCCGTAATATTTCAGTTAAGAACCTTCTTAATTATGTATTTAATCTATTACATCTTGTCACGTTCCTTGTTGCCAAATACTTGGCTCGTGAGATTAGCATGGGTTACTGTATTTACCTCGTGGCTTGTATCTCTTCATGGGATTGTCGAAAAGCTTTCTATGAGACAATGGCTATTGCCTGACGTGTGGAAGTATAAAACACTTTCTGCTACAAACATTGTGCGTATTTATGGACTACCTGGAAACCCAAACTCACTTGCACTAATACTGATGTTTGGAATTGCAGCAGTACTATTCTTGATGTATTTATATAAGTATAAATCGTATAAGATTTTCTTAACAACTAGTCTCGTACTCTTCTTAGGAGTATTCACGATGACCTATTCTCGTGGTACTTGGATTTCAGCAATTGTGTTAGCGGTTGTATTCATTCTTCTTTCAAAAGAGTGGAAGCTCATTAAGCAACTTGTCATTGCGGGAGTTGCTGCAATGATTTTAGTTTACTTCCCAGTGAACTGGGGACTAAGTTATTTTCAGAGTCTCGGCTTAGAGGCCCCGAAGGACAACGTAGGAAGTATTGGCGGTCGTATCGAAGAAACCTTTGCGAAGGAAAATCTCGAATTGATGACGCAAAGCGGACGTTTCTTCTATATTAAAAAAGGATTTGAGGTTCTGTCTGATTATCCATTAACAGGAGCCGGCTTCGGAACATTTGGTGGTGCAGCCACTTTATCTTATGGCTCGCCGATTTACGATAATTACGGTATCCGGTCCGATATTTATGGAGGCAAGAACTTCTATTCAGATAACCAATACATTCAGGTAATCGCAGAAACTGGTGTGGTTGGTGTCCTATTATTTGCAGGATTTTTACTTGGAATGCTAGGCTTGTTATGGAAAGAAAGACATACAATGCTTGGGAAGTTCATGATTGCTCTCTGGTTCTCAACCGGATTCTCCGGCCTGTACTATAATATTTGGGAGCTAAAAGGCTATACCGTCTTCTTCTTCCTTTTATTCGGAACGCTTGCAGCAATGCAAAATTGGTATCCAAAAATTGAATTCAAAGATAAATAAATGAAAAGCCAGGTTCTCTCGTGAACCTGGCTTTTTTGTATGTAAAGAGCTGAAGGGAGGGGGATAGGAGAGAGCGGCTATGCAGTGAGAGCAGACCGTACAGTCGGAAATTTCTGGTGAGACCACATTTATATGAGCATCGTAAGTAAATCAGTAGGTTTCGCAAGTAACTACCCACGTTGTGCAAGTAAACAAACAGCAATAGCAAGTAATATTCCCATAATAGCAAGTAACCTCTGAGGAAGTGCAAGTATTTCCTTTTTACTTCCATTTCTGTGGAGGATGAGTGAATGTCGATGGTTACCACTTTATCCCATTTTGCCACTAAAAACACGATAAGCACACAAAAGTATAGATAAGCGCAACTAAAACAAAGAAAAGTGCAATGAAAACAGAAATACTTGCAACTAACCTAAGAACCTCTAACCCCAGAAAATCTCCCATCCTATAATGGATAGAAAGCCAAGTAAACTTTCCTGTAGGGGTCAAATCTTCCTTTTGCAACTAGAAACTTACTATATGTAAAAATTATCAATTTACAGACAAAACACATCAAATTACCTACTTTTCTCTAAAAAAACTCCCTTTTATTTCAAAATGTATCGATAGATTCATAGAAAAGTAAGGGTTATTTTGTTATGCTTAGGAAAAATGAGAGAAGGATGGTGTTTAGCTTCCATATCAATGAAGCGAATTGACATGCTAAAAAGAAAACTTCAAGTAATATCTGTGGCAATTGTTGCACTAATGATTTTGGTGATTCCTGTCGAAGCGATGGCTTTTCAGGTAACAAATAAGGATATGCCTTTGTCCTCGGGTGTACAGTATAAGAAATATACTTCTGGGAGCAATTCTGTCAATCATATAGCTGTTAATCTTCAAGATCCCTACACAGCATTAAAGATAGGATTACCTAAACCTATTAATAGTTTAGCAACGACTACTGCTATCGCGAATAGAGACTCGGTTGAGGGACACAGAGTCGTTGGGGCTATAAATGCAGGTTTCTTTGAAATGAGTTCTAGTGCAAATAACTACAAAATGCCGATGTATTTACTATCACATAATAATGAGATTTTTAATGGTGGAGTAATCTCTACTTCAGAGTCCTATTATGTTAGTTCACCTATTGCATTTGGAATAAAAGAGGATGGCTCAGCTGAAATTGAAAGCTTTGATTTTGATGTAAATCTTACATATAACAATCAAACCTATGAAGCTAGCGGTTTAAATAGAGAAAGACAATCAAATGAGGCAATAGTATTTACTCCTCAATACTATAAGGACCGTACTGGATCAAATGAATATGGGATGGAAATTGTAGTTGTTACAGATGAACCAGTTACTAGCAATTATTTTGGTCAAACGCTTACTGGGAAAGTAACAGAGATACGCGATTATGGTGTAAAACAAACTACGCCTATCCCAAAAAACGGCTTTGTTCTTGCGGTAAATGGCTCCAAATGGATTAATATTTTCCGTAACGTAAAGGTAGGAGAAACACTTACTGTTGGATTTGATATTAATAAAATTTGGAAAAAGTCTCAGTATATGCTGGGAAGTGGTCCAATGCTTGTAAGAGATGGTAAACGTTATATTACAATGAATACAAACAGTTCAAGGGCAAAAGCGATTGTCCCTAGAAGCGCGGTTGCTATCAGCAGTGATAAAAAGCAGGTTCATCTTGTTACGGTAGAAAAGATGTCCTTAACTCAGTTTGCTGATTATCTGGTGAAGCTAGGTGTCGATCGTGCCATTAACTTGGATGGTGGCGGCTCTACTACAATGGGTATCCGTGACTATGGAAGCAACACGGTTGTATTAGCAAACAGACCTTCAGGTGGCACGCAGAGAAAGGTTTCTACTATTTTAGAGGCAATCAGCACTGCGCCAACTGGAAAGCCGGCTATCATTAGCGCATCTCGAGATAAAATTGGAACATTGTTAGTAGGGGCTTCGGTTACAGTAGGCGTGAACTATGTGTTGGATGCACATTATAATCCGATTAAACTTAACCCTGCACAGGTAACACTTTCTTCTAACAACAATCTTGTGACAACAAGAGGGACGACTTATACTGCTGTATCTCCAGGAGAAGATCGAGTATATGTTAACTATGATACGGCAACTCAAAGCTTTCCGGTGAGTGTCGTAGCTGCACCTTCCACTTTATCGATTGGTTCAGCGAAAACAGTGAATACAGGAGGCTCGCTTTCATTCTCAGCTACTGCAAAGGATGCAACGGGGAACAACTTAATTTATAATGCCAATCAGCTATCTTGGTCTGTTGAAGGCGATATCGGCCAAATTACTGCTAATGGTAAATTTACAGCGGGCAATAAGCCAGGTAAAGGGAAAGTAACTGCACAGCTTGGAACGAAAAAGGTTTCTGTTGCTGTGGAAGTACAGGTTCCGACATCTGAGCTAAAATCTCCATTCACGGATATTAGTGACGAAAATGTATATGTAAAAGAAATTGTGTATTTAACGAGCAATAATTATATTAATGGTTATGAAGATGGAACCTTCAAGCCTTCGGAGAACCTGACAAGAGCGCATGCGGCTGTTTTAATTAGCAGAGCATTGAACTTAGACTTAGAAAATGTGACCGACCCAGGTTTTGCAGACGTACCAAAAACTCATCGTTATTATAAAGAGATTGCTGCAGTAGCAAATGCTCGTATTGTAGGTGGGAAGGAAAATAATCTGTATGACCCACAAGGAACATTAACAAGAGCTCAGATGGCTGCTATTCTTACAAATGCTTATAAGCTTACAGGTACTTCTGCAATAACATTCTCGGATGTGAAGCCAGACTATTGGGCACACAAATCTATTTCTTCATTAACTTATAATAAAATCACGACTGGATATGAGGATGGTACATTTAAACCAAGTAAGCCAGTAACCAGAATGCACTTCAGCGTATTCTTATATCGTTCGATTCATCGATAAAAAACTGCGACTGATGCAAATTTATGGGAAGTACTTATGATTCTATCTAATAGAATTATAAGTACTTTTTTTATGGACATAGGATCTTCGCATCGTCGGACGCTTGGAGTGGAGGCCAACAGGATGTTGGTCAGGAAAACGTTGTCACACGATGTGACGTTCTTAGTTTTCCCTCCACAAGGTAAGCCAGCACCCATCGCTAACGCGCGTGGTTGTGCTGTCTTACCTATCACCTTGCTCCCGCCGGAGTCGCCGACGCTGCTCCGAACCAATAGTAATCCTACTAATGTTAAATTTTGATTAATAAATTCTAAAAAGACAGAGCATATCAAGAAAGGACATAGTTTTGTTCCGCCTCTTCTCTGATTAGTGATTTATAAGATCGAACAAAACAGAAGCATTATAACTATCTGCGTCATAAGAATTATAATTGCTTTCTTATTGGGTAGAGGCTAGGATCTCCGTTACGTTGGACGCTTTCTACAGGATGAGCGGTAAGCCATAGCCGATTGCTACGTGCTATGTCTTACCTGTCTCCCTCATCCTGGTTGAGTCGTCGACGCTGCTCCGACCAATAGTGATTCCACTAATTCTAACTTTTAATTATTAAATTACAAAAAGAAGGTTCATCACCAAAAGCTAGGATTTACCTATAAGAAAAAGTTGATTGAAGTGTCGGCTGGCGACTCCTAGGGGATAAGCGCGTGCGGAAAATCCAATTGTTTCGTAAGCATGCGAAACAATTTAGTTGGAGCCGCGCCCCCAGGAAAGCGTCCAGCCAGAATGGAAATCAACCACAAGTAATGGCGAATAACCATATTCGTTTCCTTGCTTTTGAGATGTTTATCAAAGGAAAGTGAACATTAGGTGAGTGTTCGATAATCTCAAACAAATTGCCTACTAGAAATAGAATGAAAACGACTGTGGTGGCTGAGGGAATGGCTACTTGGCGCTCCTCGCTTGCTTGTCGGGACAGAATAGGCGGATGCCCTTTTCTTATGTTATAATCAATAATCATGTATCAAAAAGGATGGAATTTATGAAAATAGGTATTGTAGGAAATTACGGAAACGACAACAATGGCGACGAAGCTATTTTATTAAGCATTATAGAGCAATTACTTCAGACTTTCCCCATTAAAAGTGAGGATATCACCGTATTTAGTAATAACCCCGCTCAAACTGCTGAAAGATACAACGTGCAAAGCTATCCGCTTTATTACAAAAACGGAAATGCCCCAAAGACATTTATCAAAACATATCAGACAAACAAACAATACGTAGCTGGGTTTGATTTGCTTGTTATTGGTGGTGGCGGTATCTTGATGGACCTTTATAAAAGAGAGGCTCCACTATACGGTTCTTACGCAATGATGGCGAAAAATGCTGGGACTAGCTATGTTGTATATGGCTGTGGAGCTGGTCCACTGAATACCTCACTAGGGAAATGGTTTATCCGATATATGTGTAAGCATGCAGACAGTGTGTCGGTTCGTGACCCGCAGTCGAAGGAGCTTTTACAGGCAATCGGAGTGAAAAAGCCGGTAGCTATTATTGGAGACCCAGCCTTCACGCTTCAAAGAGAAGGCAAGGTGCATGCAGAGACTCCTAAGAAAATTGGAGTAACGGCAGTTCCTTATTACAATACAAGTTATTGGCCAGAGGGTAATGATGAGAAGTATGACGCTTATATTTCTGGGATGGCCAAAAACTTAGACAATCTTTCTGCAGAGCAAGACGTAGAGATAACATTTTTTGCGACAAAATATCCACAAGATGCTGATGTCACAAAGGATATCTTGAAGAAGATGAATTCTAAGGAGAATGTAACGATTGTTGATCGAAATCTTCCTCCACAAGCTATTTTAGAAATGACGATGGAGCAGGATGTTGTGATAGGAACGAGATTACATTCTTTAATTCTAGCAACTGACACACAAACACCGATTATTGCTGTGGCATACCATAAAAAAGTAAATGACTTTATGCAATTAGCGAAGTTAGGGGAGTATTGCTTCTCTATGGATGCCATCGAACAGGATAGCAATCTGTTTGCCCAAGCATTTGGCAAAATGAAAAACGACTGGGCTGATACAGTGGAGAATACGAAAAAGATTTCCGCTCATCTTCATCAGGAAGCAATGGGTGGTACAGTTCAATTTCAAAAGGCTGTGAAAAAATAATGAAAAAGGTTTTTGTCATTAGCAATATGTACCCTACCCAGCAACACTTATCATACGGTATTTTTGTGAAAAATCAGGTAGAGGCACTTCAAAAAGCTGGAGTGCAAACACTAGTAGGGGTTAATACGAATCCAGCAACAGGTGCTAAAAATGTATTAAAAAAATATCTTAAATGGGCACTTCAAGTATTGAAAATAGGTGCTGCTAATAAAAGCTCTATTTCTATTACACATGCTCATTACGTGTTTCCTTCTGGTATGTTCTCTTTATTACTGAAAAAGCTCTGGAAGATTCCTTATGTAGTCACGGCTCATGGCGGAGATATTGAACGTATGGCGAAAAAAAACGAGCGAATTCGTAATTGGACAACGAAAATATTAGAGGAAAGTGCTCATATTATAGCGGTGGGACCAGTTTTGGCTGATCAAATTCATGAGGATTTTGGAATAGATCGCAATAAAATTACCGTCATGAGTATGGGAGTAAATAGAGAGGTTTTCAAGCCGGGAAACAAAGACGAGGCAAGAGCATCTCTTGGCTTGAATACGGATGAGTTTCTATTTTCCTTTGTCGGTAATGTGATTGAGCAAAAGGGAGTAGAGGAGCTATTAAAAGCCTTTGAGATGGTACAAGCTAAAACGGATAAAAATATCAAGCTAGCAGTCATCGGCTCTAGAAGAGATACTGCCTTTATTGAAAGAATTCAGCCTCTTGTGAGTGATAAGGTTTTATTCGTTGATCCAGTAACACAATCTCAGCTTGTTACTTGGTTCCAAGCGAGTGATGTGTTTGTTCTACCTTCCCATATAGAGGGCTTTGGGCTCGTGGCGTTAGAAGCACTTGCTACAGGAACACCTGTCATTGCTTCTAGAGTTGGTGGGCTTGTTTCGTTACTGGAAAATGGAGCGGGACATCTAGTAAATGCGAAAGAGGTAGAATCGCTTGCGAATGAAATGCTGACGGACGTTCACTCTGCTGACTACTATAATAGAGAGAAAGCGGAGGAAGTGCTGCAGCTGCATGATGAGAAAAACATCATTACAAGATTGAAAGCTATCTATGAAACTGCGATAGAACAAGGAGTAAGATCATGAATAAGTTTGTCAAAATTATTGGTGCTGTCGCAGTCATTAATGTAGTTGCAAAGATGTTTGGGTTTTTCCGAGAAATGGTCATCGGGTATCAGTTTGGGACAACTGATACGGCAGATAGCATCATTTCGGCCTATATGATTCCAAACTTTTTATATTTAGTGGTAGGGGGAGCGTTTACTACCGCTTTTATTTCGGTATATAACCGTACAAAAACGAATCAAGGGGCGTTTGTGAAGCAAACCTTTACAACAATCAGCAGTGTTATCTTAGTATTAACTGCATTGATGTTGATATTCATTGACCCATTGCTTCACTTACTGTTTCCAAAGTTTGATGGCGATGAATATATTCTATTAAGAAATCTATCCTTTTGGATGATTCCTTCTACGGTTTTCTTAGTATTATCTTCATGGTATAGCGGGCTTTTAAATGTGAATGCTAAGTTCCATCTATCCAGTGTCGCTATTTTAATTTACAATGCTGCATTTGTGATCATTGCTTTATTTGGTTTTTACTGGATTGGGGCAATGAGCTATGGTGTAGGGGCACTCTTGAGTGCAGTGCTGATGATTTTCTTCTTAATTGTGGGCTATCGAAAGCTGAAAATAAATCCTGTCGGAATTTCTTTTGCACAAGATGAATCGACGAAGAAGTTTTGGATCATGGCACTCCCGATTATGCTTGGAGGAGCAACCATCCAATTTTATACGATCATTCAGCGTATATTCTCTGCGTTTTTAGAAGATGGGTATGTATCAGCGGTTAACTATGCAACCAAGCTTACGCAATTTCCACAGGCCATCTTAATGACGGCTGTGACAACGGTCATTTATCCACTGCTAAGTAAAAAGGTAGCGGAGAAAGATTATACATCGATTAAAGCGCTTTATACGAAGGGATTACGCTATTTAATCATCCTTTTAGTGCCGGTTACTGTTTATGCATACTTCTATGCAGAAAATTTAGTGCAGATTATTTATGAGTACAGCAAATTTACAGCTGAATCAACTGCCATTACTGCACCTGTCTTAAAAACATTTGTGCTGACGATGTTTTTCTTGGCAGCTAACACATATGTGACCAGGTTCTATTATGCAGAAGGAAACTCTTATGTACCGGTAATCTTCAGTTTGATTAACGTATTCCTCATTAATATTGGGTTTACTTACTTTTTCTTAGATTCTCTAGGAGTTCAAGCGATTGCTTGGGGAACGCTTATATCCTCCGCAACCAATTATATGATGCTTACTCTTTACGCAAAATATAAATTTGGATTAACTTTCTTCAATTCGGGTAATAAGGGAATTGGAAAGATAGCTATTGCTATTGTGCTCATAGGTATTGTTACTTATTTATCAAATAGGTATTTTATTTTCGACTATAAATGGTTAACATTTATAGTGGGATTAGTTATATTTACCATTACCTTTGCGGGAGCTTTTCTTTTATTAAAAATTGAAGAAGCTACTACCATTTTCATGAAACTAACTGGGCGACTTAAGCGTCCAATAAATTAAATTGAAAAAAATCTGGGTAATGAGCTATTTCCATGCTATAATACAGAGAGTTTGAACATAATAATAGACATTGTGAGGAGGAGAAGAATTGATGCTTGCCTTTACATTGGTTCTGGCATTTGTTGCATCCATCTTATTTACTCCACTTGTAAAAAGATTAGCGTTCCGCATTGGTGCAGTTGATAAGCCAAATCACCGAAAAGTTCATGCGCGCATTATGCCGAGACTTGGAGGACTAGCTATATTCCTGGCTTTTGTAGTAGCGTTCGCTGTATATCGACCTGACGGTGGACACGATAAGGCGTTACTCCTAGGTGCTTTAATCATAATTATTACAGGTGTTTTGGATGATATGTTTGAAATATCAGCAAAAGCGAAATTACTCGGCCAGCTTTTAGCAGCTGGAAGTGTTGTAATATATGGTGGATTACAAATTGAATTTATTAACTTGCCGTTTGGCGACTTTCAATTACAATTTGGTTACTTTGCAATTCCTTTGACGATCCTTTGGATTGTAGGAATTACCAATGCAATCAACTTAATTGATGGCTTAGACGGTCTTGCTGCAGGAGTATCTGCAATTGCTTTAGTTACATTGTCCGCAATGGCGGTAATTATGGGTAACCCATTCGTTGCAGTGATGGCAGCAATTCTTGCCGCTAGTACGTTAGGTTTCCTAGTATTTAACTTTTACCCAGCAAAAATCTTCATGGGTGACACTGGAGCATTATTCCTCGGATTTATGATCTCCGTATTGGCACTAGAAGGATTTAAAAACATAACAGTGATTGCCTTAATCATCCCTGTTATTATGCTTGGTGTTCCAATTTCTGATACATTCTTTGCAATCGTTAGAAGAATTCGTATGAAGCAGCCACTTGGCTCTCCAGACAAATCTCATTTACACCATTGCTTATTGAATGCAGGCTTTACTCATCGTCAATCCGTATTGATTATTTATGCAATTGCAGCGATGTTCGGCATCGCAGCATTGATCTTCTCCCAAGCTACCGTTTGGGGAGGAATTCTATTATTAGCTATTATTCTCTTAGCTATTGAATTATTCGTAGAAGTTGTTGGCTTGGCCGGCAAAAACTATCGACCTATTCTAAACTTAGTAAAGATTATTGGAAACCGATAATACGAAAGAAAGCCTTCTATTCTTGTACAAAGAATAGAAGGCTTTCTCTATGAATGAAAAATGCTCTAGGAGAATTATATCCTCCTAGAGCATTTTTTAGTTGATGGAATCATCCTCTACTGCAATACCTTCCAAAGTATTATGGGTATCGCTATCTGATACATTGTCTAACCCAGGGATGATCCCAAGATGTGTCTTTAAGATATCCCTTGTTTCTTCTAGGCTTTCTTCTTTGAGCTTCCAATAGTAAACACCTGTGCTCATATCATCATAGCCTTCAAGAGTCAGTGTATCGATTTGAGGGGCCCCCCCCTTGATGTATTCAAAGAAGGATTTCATTTCATCGAATGTCATATCTGTCTTCATGTTGTTTCCTACTGCTTCAATCACTTCTCCATATTTCGTAAAGGAAGTAGCAGAGCTCGCTTTTTTCACGATAGCTGAAAGAATCATTTGCTGACGTTTCCCACGTTCTATGTCATTATCAAGCTTTCGAGTTCTAGCAAGTGCCAATGCCTCACGTCCGTCTAGTTCCTGTAAACCTGGCTCTAGAGCCACCGTATTTTGATCGTTTTCATCTTTTTCTAGAAGCTTATAAGGAACCTCGGCTTCGATTCCTCCAAGTGCATCTACCACTTCGATGAAGGCATTGAAGTTCATTTTTACATAATAGTCAACAGGTACTTCTAGTAAATCCTCTACTGTTTCAATGGTCGCCTTGGTGCCACCAAAAGAATGTGCATGGGTAATTTTATCGTTGTATCCAACCTCATCTATATAGACATAGGAGTCACGAGGAATGCTCACAAGCTTTACAGATTTTGATTGATTGTTTAAGGTAGCAAGAATCAATGCATCTGTACGTGTGCCTTTTTCTCCTTGGTCGCGCTTCTCGCTGTCATCGACCCCTATAAATAGGACAGATACATTGTCATTAATCGGCTCTACCTTCTCGGCACGAAACTCGGAAGTATCCCGACCTTCTACTTTTTCATAAGCCTGGTCAGCCGCGGTTTCTGCTTTTTTGGTCAAATAAGCCGCATAGGTCGACAAAGAAATTAGCAAAGATGCAACAATGATTAAAGAAATCTGTAAAGCTAGCCGCTTTTTCGATCCCTTTTTCTTTACCTTTTTATATGATTTTCTATTCATGTTTTAATCTCCTTAGGGACATTGTTAGGTAAACTGACGTTTTTCAACAAATTAAGTTTCAAAAACATTACAATACCCTTTATTATACATTGGAAAAGAGATTAGGTAAATTTAATTTATTTCTTCTTCTAAATACTCTTTTTCGACAAGTTCTATCATTGCTTGTCCATTTGTCATTTCAGTGACCCAATCTGAAAAGCTGTCCTGTTCTTCTTGCTTCGTATATACGTATAACTCGACTAATTCTGCATAGGCAATGTCTTTGAGTAGATAGGTGGATTGTCTAACTTCATTCTCGACCTTCCCTAGCCAGGTATAGTCAATCGATATTTTCATTAAACAATGTACTTGTCTTTCTACAACTTTCGCTGCATCAATCCCTTCTGTCGTTGCTTTTCCGTAAGCTCGAATGAGTCCCCCGCCTCCAAGCTTAATTCCTCCAAAATATCGAGTCACTACTACAACTGTGTTTTTTAATTCCCGTTTTTTTAGGACTTCAAGCATCGGAACTCCTGCTGTACCAGAAGGTTCCCCGTCATCATTTGCTTTTTGTATGTGATCATGCTCTCCGATCATATAGGCAGAACAATTATGAGTTGCATCTTTATGCTTTTGCTTAATGGTGTTAATAAAATTTTGTGCTTCCTCTTCTGTTTCCGCCCGCTCTACATAAGCGATAAAACGGGACTTTTGAATAATGATTTCCTTCTCTCCATAGCCTTTCACAGTTCGGTAATTGTTTTTCATGATAAATATCCCTCCAGATTTGTTTGAAATATAGTTGTAAAGTAATTTTAATTTATTTTTAGTAAATTAGTGCTATAATAGATTTGTCAGAAAGAATGAATGAAGTCTCATTTGCAACCAAAAAAGGGGAAAACATATGACGAATAAGCACTTTGCAGTCCAATCGTTAGATGTTATTTTCGATCGAATGGTCGAAGTAATGGATCATTCGAAAAAGGATATTTTCATTATAAGCGAACAAAGCCGCCAAAGCTTTGAGGAAATGAAGGTGGAGTTAGAAATAATTCGGGGAAACATCGAATTAGTGATTGTGGAAGGGGACACATTAGAGGCAAAATCTAGGCTTGCTCGTAATAGACTAGCAGAGGTGTCAAAGAATTTCGATTCTTATGACGAGCCCCAGGTCCGACTTGCATATGAAACAGCTAATGAACTTCAAATTAATCTACTAATTAAACGAAATGAAGAAAAACAACTTAGGCACAGAAGAGATGAACTCGAAAGAAGACTACAAGGCTTACTTGAAATGATTGAACGAGCGGATCAGCTTGTCACACAAGTAAATATCGTCATGAATTATTTAACTTCCGATTTAAAGGAAGTAGGAGTGGCGCTTGAGAATGCAAAAATCAAGCAAGACTTTACATTAAAGATAATTGAAGCTCAAGAGGAAGAAAGAAAGAGACTTTCACGTGAGATACATGATGGACCTGCACAAATGCTTGCTAATGTGTTACTTAGAACAGATTTAATAAACCTTACATATCAGCAGCGTGGCGGTGAACAAGCAATGGAGGAAATTACGGAGCTGAAAATGATGGTCCGTAATGCCTTATCCGAGGTTCGACGAATCATTTATGATCTTCGCCCTATGGCTCTAGACGATTTAGGCTTGATTCCGACTCTTCGAAAGTATATCTCTACAATGGAAGAATATAATCCGAACCACAAAATATATTTCCAAACCTTCGGAGAGGAACAGCGACTTCAGCCGAATTTTGAAGTAGCAATTTTTCGTTTAATCCAAGAATGTCTAACCAATGGTGTCAAGCATGGTGCATTCACGGAGGCATGGGTGAAGCTCGAATGGGCCAAACACAAAATGAATATTATTGTGAAAGACAATGGTATTGGCTTCGATCCAAAGGTCGTAAAGGAAAAGTCCTTTGGATTGATTGGTATGCAAGAGAGAGTGGATTTACTTGAAGGGACAATGAAAATTGTTTCATCGCCAGGCAATGGCACGACAATTTTGTTTAGCATCCCGCTAAATGAGGAATAGTAACTACAGCCGTTTTTAATAGGAGGAAATGACCAATGACAAAAATAATCATTATAGATGACCACCAACTTTTCCGTGAAGGAGTTAAGAGAATCCTAGACTTTGAAGATACTTTTGAAGTAGTAGCGGAAGGTAGCGACGGTGATGACGTGCTACGCCTTTACGAACAACATTTCCCAGACGTAATACTAATGGACATCAACATGCCAACTAAAAATGGGGTAGATGCTACACAAGAGCTAATGGAAAAATACCCAGAAGCAAAAGTAATCATGCTCTCCATCCACGACGATGAGTCTTATGTCTCTCACGCACTAAAAACAGGTGCACTAGGATACATGCTGAAAGAAATGGACGCAGTAGCAATCGTCTCTGCTATCAAAGTAGTAGCAAAAGGCGGATCTTACTTACATCCAAAAGTAACTCGTAATCTAGTACAAGAATTCCGTCGCTTAAGCGAACGTGAAAATAAAGGCAATTTCCATCAAACCGAAATTCGCCGCCCATTCCACTTATTAACGAAGCGCGAATGCGAAGTCCTACAATTACTAACAGACGGACAAAGCAACCGCACCATCGGAGAAACTCTATTTATCTCTGAAAAAACAGTCAAAAACCACGTATCCAGCATCCTACAAAAGATGAACGTGAACGACCGCACTCAAGCAGTCGTAACAGGCATCAAAAATGGCTGGGTCGAAGTGCGATAATAGATAATTGGACCCCCTCACTGTGTGAGGGGGTTTTTGGTTGGTTTAGGCAGTAGGTTATCTAGCAGGAGTGGGAGGTTATAGCAGGAAAGATAAGAACACTTTGATCTATTGCTCGGTATGGAGGGGCTACTGCTCGGAAATGAGCCGCTAGTACGCGATACTAGTAGTCTATTGCTCGAAAACCAAGCGCTATCGCGCGGAAGATAAAGACACTTCGGGTTACCGGTAAAGCGGGTTTACTGCTCGGAAATGAGCTGCTACTGCGCGATACTAGTAGGTCTATTGCTCGAAAACCAAGCACTTTCGCGCGGAAGACAAAGACACTTCGGGTTACCGCTCGGTAAAGAGGGTCTACTGCTCGAAAATGAGCCGCTACTGCGCGAAACTGGTAGTCTATTGCTCGAAAACAAAGCGCTTTCGCGCGGAAGATCAAAATCCTAAGGGCTACCGCTCGATAAAGCTGGTCTACTGCTCGAAAGTGAGCCACTACTGCGCGAAACTAGCAGTCTATTGCTCGAAAACCAAGCGCTTTCGCGCGAAGGTCAAAAACACCTTGGTATGTCTAAGGAATCCTCTCTAGCGGGTGCTATCTTTTGTGTAGTAAGTGTGCGGACCAACCTTATACATTTTTAGATTCATGTTTTGTAATAAACGATTGGCTACGTGCCGAGATTCTATTCTAGCAAACTGTCGAAATTCTTTATTCGTTACTTGGGGTTTAATTAGATGAAAATAATCCTCCACCGTCTTCTCATGCGCATTTCTACTAGTAACCCCACACGATTGGCAGCTCCACGTTTTCCCGATTCGCTTCATTCCTAGAACTCCGCATCCAGGACATTCTACTCCAGGTTTCAGCTCGCTCGGAAGTATTCGGTAGTATTCACAAAGAGGGGGTTGCTTATAGGGAGCTTGATTCTTAAGGAGAAGCTTTTCTATTTTATCAAGTTGTTTGGTAGATAGTTGATTGGCTGGGGAATTCTCATAAATGGAATGGATCTTTTCAACGATCGCTTCGAGCTTGAAAATTGGATAAAAAGAGGGTTTTTCGCGGATACGGCTATTTTTAGAGGTGATGACTACTGCGCCGGTTATTTTTAAAGAGGGGAAATCCTTTCTCATCAACTCTTTCATAAAACGGAGATGCTTCATTAATTGGAAATAGGGGTTTGGGTAATTGATTTCTTCCTCATCCACAATTCTATAGAACTCTTCGATTTTTTCCTTAAAATACAAGTCGCCGCTCACATTCTTCGATTCAAGCACAATACAGCAGCGGTCCGTCAGAACCAGGCAATCTATCTGGATGACCCAATTTTCCATTTGGAGCTCTATGTTTGGGATTACACGAAAGCCATTCTCTAGGCGAAGCTCATTTAATTTCTTTAGAAGTCGTTCCTCGCCTCGAATTCCGGACTCTCTTTTTCTGAAGTCTTCTTCAATCCAGCTATACCTTTCGTGCTCGGTAGGTAATCTCTTCAATAAACTCATCTTCCATCTCCTTGCTTTTTTATAGGTTGTCACGTGCTCTCTATTAGCGTTCATCTTTAATGGTTGTCAAACTTTCTCCATCTCCTTGCTTTTTAGTGGGTGTCAAATCTCTCCTTTTATCTTACTCCAATCATCAGAATATTTCATTATCAGCATCAGCGGAACATACTTATTGAGTTTTCGTCCTAACTATGACAAAATACGAACAGCAGGAGGGATTTAGACAATGAAAAAAATTCTTATAATTGCAGCGATGTCCTTATTACTAGCTGCTTGTAGTGATAAAGAAGAAACACAAAATGCAGGGTCGGTAAATGACAATGCACCAACGAATGCTCAAACGGTAACGGACCATGGGGCGAAGGATAAATCGGATATAGGCTTTGAGATGGCTGGCGGGAATATTGAAGAAGCTACCAACATCCCGGAAAATGAAAAAGAAGCAATCCTTCAATCTTTCAATCAATATATCGAAGCTTTCAATAAAGAGGACCTCGCTAGCTACTTAGAGGTAATCTCCAAAAATCCAGAAGGCTTTGATTATGCAAATGAAAAAGAAGTAGTCGCACAGACCTTCGAAGAATATGACACGGTGCGAGCTGCTAGCGATATAACAATCATCAAGTATGATGAAAATGAAGCACAAGTTTATTCCAACCTAGATATCTCTCTAAGTCAGCCGGAATCTGGCACCAACCTAGATCGCAAGGGTCGTCAGGTAACTGTTTTCGTAAAAGAAGAGGATAAATGGGTGGTAACAAGTGTATATTATATAGGAGAAACAGCTGAATAATAAGCGTCACCCCAGCATATATGATAAATATCATGTTTGGGGTCTTTTTATACTTTCTTTTCCATTCAAAATTAAGTAAACTGTTAGGTAGGAGTGTGATTTTTTACATGAAAACGGTAGTAGTAACTGATAGTACGGCTTATATACCTTTAGACCTACGAGAAAGATTGAATATACGTATGGTGTCGCTTAGTGTGGTCATTGGAAACGAGACACACCGCGAAGAGGTAGATATTAATGCAAGTGAGTTTTATGAAAAGATTCGAAACGAACATGCCTTACCTAAAACCTCACAGCCTGCATTAGGAGATTTTGTGAGTATGTATGAAGATCTTTCGAAAGAATACGACGCGGTCATCTCCATCCACCTATCGAGTGGAATCAGTGGAACGCTAGCTGGAGCAGCACAAGCAGGAGAAATGGTAGACAATGTAGACGTCTATACGTTTGATACTGAAGTATCTTGTATGGTTCAAGGATTCTATGTCATCCGTGCAGCGGAAATGGCGCAAGCAGGAGAATCTGCTGAAAGCATCCTAGAAGAGCTAAACAATATGAAAAAGAAAACGCGTGCCTATTTCATGGTAGACAATCTGGATCACCTTCACCGTGGAGGAAGATTGACAGGAATTGAACGTGTCATCGGATCCATGCTACAGGTCAAGCCGATTCTTCACTTTGAAAATAAAGTCATCGTGCCATTTGAAAAGGTTCGTACTCGCAAAAAAGCGATGAAGCGGATAGCGGACATGCTACAAGAGGACGCAAACAACTCCAAAAAAGTACAAGCGACCATCATCCATGCAAACAATGAGGACAATGCACTTGCATGGAGAGACGAGCTAGCTGCGACTATGCCGAACGTAGAGTTTATCATCAGCTACTTTGGCCCAGTTATCGGAACACATCTCGGCGAAGGCTCGATGGGACTAGGTTGGACGATTGTTGACTAGCCCAAAACGTTAGGATGATGTCCATGAACGAATACCTGCAACAATTCCTTACCGGCCGAATCTGGCTTCGTGATCATACACCATTTCCTCGCGAAGTCATCGATGCCCACATTGCCAGCGGCCACATAACCCTCAAACCTGGCATCGGTACCTTCTCAATATCTTTTTTTCTGTGGAAATTAAAGAAGCAAGTTTGTAACCGATGTCTAACTACTAATCCCAATCACTTTTATTCCTTTCCCTGTTCTCGCTGTAATCAAACCTGTACCTATTGTCGCAATTGCATAAGGATGGGGCGGGTGAGCAGCTGCACCGAATTACTCCTTTGGAGCAAGGAGCATGCTCGCGGCGCGAACGCCCATGTGTTCAACTGGGAAGGGAGCCTTACCCCCCTTCAACAAAAGGCTAGCGATGAATTGCTAACCAGCGTGAAGCGGGACGAATCTCATCTATTGCACGCTGTATGTGGGGCAGGAAAGACGGAGCTTTTATTTCCGTCTATTTTCGCTGCTCTACAGGCTGGCAAGCGAGTATGCGTCGCTGCACCGAGAACAGATGTGATTCTTGAATTATTCCCACGCTTTGAACAAGTTTTCCCTAAAACGACAATACACGCACTGTATGGGGGAGCTCCGGAGCAGGACGGCTTTGCAGAGCTCGTCCTTGCTACCACTCATCAGCTATATCGATTTGAAGCTGCCTTTGACGTCATTTTCGTGGACGAGGCAGATGCCTTTCCTTACTATGCCGATCAAACCCTTCAGTCAGCGGTTCAAAAAGCTGCAAAGCCTTCTACCGCTATCCACTATGTAACAGCCACTCCTACCAAAACACTTCAAACGACCAATCATTCCTTTTTATCCAAACGATTTCATGGCTTTCCGTTGCCCGTCCCCAAATTTGTTGGATTATGGGGCTATGCGAGACAGTTAAAGAAAGGAAAGATACCGTATCCATTACAGCAATGGATAAACGAAAAACAGAAGAAGCAGATCCCATTTCTACTCTTCCTTCCTACTATTGAAATGCTCGAAAATTTCCCGGGCAATCTTCCACGCGTCCATGCGGAGCATCCCGATCGAAAAGAGCTTGTGCTGAAGCTTCGGGCAAAAGAGCTGCCAGGGCTGCTTACGACGACCATTCTAGAAAGGGGAATCACTATCGAAAACTTACACGTAGCGGTAGTAGGTGCAGAGCAAGACATTTTCACTGCCAGTGCCTTGATTCAAATTAGTGGACGAGTCGGACGATCTCACCGTTTTCCAAAAGGAGAGATTGTGTTTTTTCATCATGGCATCACGCTTGCGATGGACGAGGCCAAGCACTCTATAGAAGGGTGGAATAAGGAATGATTTGTTTGTTATGCCAAGGAAGGTTTGATCCGAAGCCGACCTGGCGAAGATTGTTCTTTTTAGAGCAGGAAGCAAGAGCTTGCAATCGTTGTATAGAGAAATTTGAACGGTTTGAAGGGCATATCGATTTTCAGGATTTTAAGGGAACTAGGTACGAGGGTTCCTTGGATTCGGCGTCTGCTCTTTACACGTATAACGAGCCGATGAAGGAGTATCTACACCAATATAAGTTTTTACAAGATGCTGCTCTGCATACTGTTTTCACAGGTGAATTGAAGGACAGGCTCGGCAAAATTCAGAGTGTGCTAGTCCCCATACCAATGCATCCAGATAAGCAGAGAATCCGAACGTTTTCCCATATAGAGTTGCTGCTAGATGGGATAGCCTATCAGTCTTTATTAGGTAAGCTAGAAGCAGGGGAGCAGGGACGAAAATCGAGAAGTGAGCGGTTGCATGCAGAGCCTTTGTTTCAAGCGACTGGGAAAGTAGAAAGCAAAGACTATCTGCTCTTTGATGATATTTATACTACTGGGGCAACCTTACATCATGCTGCAAAAGCACTAAAGGAAGCTGGAGCGAGAAAGGTCTATGCGCTTACTTTAATCAAAGGATAATCTGCCGATATAAGTTATATGAACAGTATCGGGAGGTAAGCATCATGGGTGAGCTGAAAAATTGTTCTTCATGCGGTGAATTTTTTAATTATACAGGGCTTCGTGAGGTATGTAATCCTTGTGCAATGAATGAAGAAAAACAATATGAAACGGTGTATCGCTTTTTGCGTAAGCGTGAAAATCGTGCAGCAACAGTAGAGAGAATTGTAGAGGTGACGGGAGTAGAAGAAAAGCTTCTACATAAATGGGTGCGCAAGGGAAGACTGCAGCCAGCTATGTTCCCTAACCTTGGTTATCCATGCGATAATTGTGGTAAGCTAATCAATATAGGCAAGCTTTGTGTGAATTGTACGGAGGAGCTAAAGTCGAATCTTCGTCAATATGAAGCTGCGAAGGAATTTAGAGAAAAAGTAAACCAGCAAGAAGGGGCCTATCATAAAGACCAAAGATGAAATTAGAGGGTATCTCTAAACTATTGAGAAACAGTGCCGAAATATACGATAGATAAATAGAGCGAAAGGGAGAGGTTTGTTTATGAAGATTACGAATCTGGGAGTTAATCAAGTCAATCCGTATAAACGTCAGCAGCAAGCAGAAAAGGTGAATAGCACAATCAAGCCAGCAGCAGACCAGCTGGAGATTTCATCCACAGCCAAAAGCATGCAAACAAAATCTCCGATAGAGGTGGAACAGGCAGAGCGAGTGGCTTCCTTAAAAGCACAAATTGATGCCGGCACCTATAAGGTAGACCCAAAGCAGCTCGCTGCGAATATTTTAAACTATTATAAGCTATAAAGGAGAATCACCATGTCCATAAACAATATTTTGTTGGCCCTTGATAAATTAGATATGCTTCATAAAAGCTTGCTAGAGATTGCATATAAAAAAACAGAAGCCATTAAAGTGGGGGACATGGACAGCCTGAACCAGCTGCTCAAGGACGAGCAGGCACATGTAGCTGGGATTTCTCAGCTTGAGCAACAGCGTCAAATCGAGGTAACGGATTACCTTCGAGCAAAAGGAATTGCTCCGATTGATAGCCCAACCGTTGCTCATGTACTGGAGCATACCAGCACAAAGGAAGAACAAGGTTCACTAAAGGCCGCAAGAAATAAGCTGCTATTAACAGTAGAGACATTAAAGCAGCAAAACGAACTGAATCAAAAGCTGTTATTCCAATCATTACAGTTTGTCAATATGACTTTAGATTTGCTACGACCTAAGCCAGACCAAATAAATTACTCGAGAAACGAAGTAAAAAGTCCTTCAAAGGATAAATCCTATTTCGATTCACAAGCTTAAGGAGGATAACCCATGCGATCGACATTTATGGGACTAGAAACTAGTAAGCGAGGTATGTTTACTCAACAAACAGCACTATATACAACTGGACATAACATTTCCAATGCCAACACCTTAGGCTATTCCAGACAAAAAGTAAACATGCAGCCCACTCTACCGTTCCCAGGCATAGGTTTAAATGCTGGAAAAGTACCAGGTTTTATAGGAACAGGAGTAGAAGCTCATTCAATCCAGCGTATACGTGATCAATTTATTGATCGTCAATATAGACAAGAATCTAATGCCTTAGGGTATTGGAATGCCAGGTCAGAAGTTATTACGCAAGTAGAAGATGTATTGTCAGAACCATCAGATTTTGGATTAAATGAATCTTTGGATTTATTTTGGAGCTCTTTGGGTGACTTAAGTGGAAGACCAGAAAATGCAGGAACTAGAAGAGTTGTGATTGAACGAGGTATTGCAGTGGCTGATTCCTTTAATTATATTCATAAACAGCTTACCGATATCCAAGGAAACTTAAAAAGTGAAATTGATATTTCTACAAAAGATATTAATTCTTTATTAAAACAAATTGCTTCCATTAATGAAAATATACAAAAAATAGAGCCAAATGGTTATATGCCAAATGATTTATATGATGAAAGAGACAACTTACTGGACGAGCTATCCGGATATTTTCCGATTGAAATTAGATATGATAAAACTGGCGGTAATTCACTGGCGATAGCAGAAGGAACTGTTACTGTGAGTATAAAGAAAAGTGATGGTTCGACAGTTAAGCTAGTGGAAGGGAAAGAATCTACGGAGTTAGTTCATAATATTACGATGACAAATACAACTAATGATCCATTCACTCAGCTTACCTTTAATGGTGCTCCAGCGACAGCGGGAGATAGTTTATTATTTACCGATTTTAATAAGAATGAAGGTAAATTTGCTTCTCTTATCGGCTCTTATGGATATACAACACCAGGGTCAACTAATGCCATTGGATATTTTCCGGGCTTAATAAGTGATATTGATACTATGGCTAGTGCTTTTATAGATGAATTTAATAGATTACATGCAGAAGGATTTACATTAGCGGATAATACAGATCCTAACAATATAAGTCCAAGTATAAATGGACAACTTTTCTTCCAAGGCACAGGTGCAGGGGATATGAAAGTGCGTCAGGATATCAGAGATAATGAAAATCTACTTGCAGCTTCAACTTTAATTAATCAAGAAGGAAACGGTTTAAACAGCTTAAAATTAGCTGATGTTAAATCTGTTCCATTAATCAATGGTGCATCTGTTCAAACATTTTATGAATCCCTTATAGGAAGAATTGGGGTGGATGGGGAACAGGCAGCCCGCTTGCAAAAAACAACAGCTAATAAACAACTTACTATAGGGAACAATAGAGCATCAGTAAGTTCCGTTTCTCTCGATGAAGAAATGACAAATATGATTATGTTCCAGCAAGCATATAATGCATCTGCTAGGATGATTACTGTAGTAGATGAAACTCTAGATAAAATAATTAATGGTATGGGTAGAGTAGGTCTATAATTAGGAGGGATATTTCATGCGAGTAACCCAATCAATGCTTTCGAATAACATGCTTCGAAATTTATCGAGTAGTTATTCCAAAATGGGAGTTTTGCAAGATCAATTAAATACCGGTAAAAAGATTACAAGACCCTCACAAGATCCAGTTGTGGCTATTAAAGGAATAAGCTATCGAACTAGTCTAAATAAAATTGAGCAGTATGAACGTAACTTGGATGAGGCAAATAACTGGCTTGATTCAACTGATGATGCGTTAGATAAAGTAGGATCAGCATTACAACGAGTGAGAGAATTAATTGTTGACGCTGCAAATGATTCAAAGACACCAGACGATCGATCTAAAATAGCACAAGAAATTGAACAATTAAAATTGCAAATTTTAGACTTGTCCAACACAAAGGTTGGAGATAAACACATTTTTTCTGGAACAAAGACGTTAAGTCCTTTATACAATAGTGATGGAACAGCACCAGACTATAATGCTGATGGATTTTTAATAGCAACCGGTGTCAATGAGAAAGTAAGCATTGAGGTAAATGATGGGGTAAAACTAGAAGTTAATTCTACCGGTGCTGATGCATTTCAGAGTATGAATAGCATGTTGAATGATTTAAGCGATTTGCTTACAAATGGATCAACAGGAACTCAAATTAGCAGTATGCTTACAGAGGCAGACAGTAGTATAGACAGAGTATTAGCTGAACGTTCACAGATAGGTGCACGTCAAAATCGTGTCGAAATGGTAGCCGATAGGATTTCTTCTCAAAACGTCATTATTCAGAAGCAGCTTTCAAATAATGAAGATGTGGATTATGAAAAAGCTATAACAGAACTGATTACACAAGAATCGATTCACAGTGCAGGGTTATCGGTAGGATCTCGAATTATTCAACAAACTCTAGTTGATTTTCTTCGATAAGCTTCTCGCAGAATTGGTCATTAAAAAATTTTAAAATTTAAAAAGGCGTTTGGATTTTAATCCAAACGTCTTTCTTTAGAAGGTGACATTATTGAATATCCCACAACTACAAATTACTACTGAACGTGGTATTCTTGGTCTCAGGATTACACCAGGAACACAGGAAATAGAACAACCACGTGCTTTACTTATGCAGCAACAACCTGCTGCCATTTTAGAAATCTCAACTACAAAGCCGGAGCTTTCTATTGATACAACAGAAGTACGAGCAGATTTGGATTTAAAAAGTGTTTTTAAACGTACAGAGGAATTTGCTCAACAAGGTATCCAAGGTGGGATGGAAGGTATAGCCCGTCGTGCGAAGCAAGGTAGGGAACTAATGGATATTGCTAATGGAAATAATGCTATCAGGCAACAAGCGATTGAGAATGGAAGTCGGCCTATGAAATCATTGGGAATCAAATTTATTCCAAATCCGATGAAGCTTCAAATGTCCATACAACCAGGAACGCTTGATATCAATGTGGAACCTCAAAAGCCTATTAATCAAGTTACAGTTCAAAAACCAGTCCATCATTATACGCCTGGCAAAGTGACTGGTGAGATGGAACAATGGCCTTCCATTCATATTGATATTAAATGGTAAGTAAATACTTAGAAAAAAGACTTGTTTAAATACAAGTCTTTTTATAAATGATAGAATAGTTTAAAGATAGACACATAATAAAGGAGTCGATTCTATGCACATCCAGACAAAGTTTTTTGGTGAAATTGAGCTTAATTCTGAACAACTTTGGCATTTTCCAAAAGGGATCCCGGGTTTTGAAGAGGAGAAAGAATTTGTTCTACTCCCAATTGAAGGCAACACGGTATTTCAAGTGCTCCAATCTATAAATGCCAGTGAAATTGCACTCATTGTAGCTAATCCATATACTTTAGTGGACGATTATTCTTTTGATATTGATGAATCAACAATAGAATTACTGAATGTAAATCATGTAAATGATATATTCATTTTAGGGGTTTTATCATTAAAAGACCCTTTAGAAACTTCAACAATAAATTTACAGGCACCCCTTGTATTCCATACTACAAATAAAAAAGCGAAACAAATGATTATAAATGATAATAGATTTTCAGTACGCCATGTAATTGGTTCACAACCATCTCTAACAAAAGAGGAGGCGTGACCGATGCTTGTGTTATCACGAAAAGTAAATGAAACTATTAAAATTGATGAGGAAATCGAAATTAGAGTATTAGAAGTTAAAGGCGACACGGTTAGGATAGGAATTGAAGCACCTAAGTCGATGGAAATTTTACGTGGTGAACTTATTCTTACCATTTCTGAAACAAATACAGAGTCTAACAAATTGAATCAAGAACTTTTTTTAAAAATTTCAAAAAATAATTAAAAGTTTTAAAAAAAGCTAAACATACTAATAGGCAATCCGATAATATTATTGTAAGCAGCAAGTAAGGGATACCGGCCGATTCCTGAAAGTTGTTAACAAACAAATAACTGGTTCACATGGATGTGAATCAAACACACACTCAAGGAGGAAATATTATTATGAAAATTAATCACAACATTGCTGCGCTTAACACGCACCGTCAATTAACTACAAACAACTCTGCTGCTTCTAAAAGCATCGAAAAATTATCTTCAGGTCTTCGCATCAACCGTGCTGGCGATGACGCTGCAGGTCTTGCTATTTCTGAAAAAATGCGTGCACAAGTTCGTGGTCTTGACATGGCTGCTAAAAACGCACAAGATGGTATCTCTTTAATCCAAACTGCTGAAGGCGCTTTGAATGAGACTCATTCAATCCTTCAACGTATGCGTGAACTATCTGTTCAATCAGGAAATGATACAAACACTCTTGCTGACCGTGATGCTATGCAAGCAGAAATCGATGAACTAACAAAAGAAATCGATCGTATTGCAAATACAACTGAATTCAACACACAAAAATTATTAAGCGGTGGTTTTAGTGGAAAAGCACTTCAAGTTGGTGCGAATGAAGGACAAACAATGACATTCACTATTAATTCAATGACTACCACTTCTTTAGGTGTAGATTCTGGTGTTATTGATATTACAAATCGTGCTGGAGCAAACTCTGCAGTTACTGCAATCGATGCTGCAATTAGCCAAGTTTCTGTTGAACGTGCTAAATTGGGTGCAATTCAAAACCGTCTTGAGCACACAATCAATAACTTAGGTACATCTTCTGAAAACTTAACAGCTGCGGAATCACGTATCCGTGATGTTGACATGGCGAAAGAAATGATGGAATTCACGAAAAACAACATCTTAACACAAGCTTCTCAAGCTATGCTTGCACAAGCTAACCAACAGCCACAAGGTGTTCTACAACTACTTCGTTAATCAGTAGTTAAACAATAGATAAAATAGATAGCCTTCACCGGCTATCTATTTTTTAAATTAAGGAGAGAGATGGATATGCTATATGTTAATGATTATTTAGTTACAGAGGAAACGGAGTTAGAAACAGTTGCACAACAGTTGAAGGAGTATTTATTAAAAGAGAAGTTAGTTATTATTAAAGCGGATCAAGAGCCATTTTCACAGGAGGAATTATTCAATCTATTAATGAACGGAGAAGAAGAACTACGATTATCAGCTATCCATACGTCTATTTTACTTAGGGAATTTAAATTAGAATTAGAAAGTTATATTCAAAAAGTAGAAAAATATATTGAGGAAATGCGTGATTCAGAAAATTTTGTAGATATTTTAAATGGTTTTATTCAAGTAATAGAGACAATGTTGGAGTTTTCTTCTGTTGAAAATTTTTTACAAAAAAGTTTAGTCAATCAACAACAACTGAATAATCTTTCAACTAAGGTACTAGCTCGTGCTGAGGAAGGCAACTATGAATATGTATTAGATGTATTAGAATATGAAGTGTTAGAGATACTTCATCAATTTTTAGCTGAAACTAATGAGGTAATGTAAATGACTTACAGTATAAGTAATATACATTCTGATTCAAATAAGTATGTATATGTTTACGAGAAAGCAGGAAAAAAAACACCTTTGAATTCGTTGTATTCTCCAGAAAAAGAAGCGGAACGTTTTCTAAAAAAAATCTCTAATTTAAAAAATAGTTTTGTTGTTATTTTAGGTTATGGTAATGGTGAGTTGTTAGAGCAACTAATTGAATGTGATATTTATAAACAAAATATTCATTTTCTATTTATTGAGCCTTTTCACGAAATAGTAAGAAATGATACTCATATAAATATCTTCCTTAAGCATAAAGACAAACTATCATTCTTATATTATAAAGATATAAATTCTTTAGCATTTACTGCGTTTTTAGCTGAGTTCATTGGAATACCAACGTCTATTCAGATACATCCTAACTACATAAAAATTGATGAACCACTCATTAAAAGTTGTCTTCAGGTAATTGATGAGGGAATTCAAGTGCAGAAAATTACAAATAGTACTGAAGTAAAGTATGCGGTTGATTGGATTGTTGAGCCTATTTTAAATATAGAAAATACGAATAAAGCTACAAAAATTAATGATTTAAAAGGAAAGTTTAAAGGCGAAAGAGCAATATTAATAGCAGCTGGCCCCTCATTAAAAGATCATATTAATTTTTTGAAAGAAAATAAGAACAATTTTCACTTATTTTCTGTAGGCTCTGCTTTACGGGCATTATTAAAGAATGACATAGAGCCTGATTATGTTTTGAGTATGGATACAAGTATAGTTAACTATGAAACACACTTTAAAGACCTTGATTATCGTGGAACATTAATATACGAAACTATTTCAAACTCCTTTATTCAAAATAATCATAAAGGTCCTCTAATCGTCTCGAAAACAAAGTCTGATCATGTTTCCTCTCAGTACATTGATAACCTTCCTGGCTTTACATTATCTTCCCCTTCCGTAGCTGTTTTTACGTTACAAGTCCTTGTTTACTTAGGTTTCTCAGAGATTTACTTAGTTGGTCAAGATTTAGCCTTAATAAAAGGAGAATATTACGCTAAGGGTGTACGGCACCATGAAGCTGTGAAAAGTGTTCGAGAAGAATTAAAGGTGGAAAATAACCAAGGTTATCTAGTAGGCACGACAAGGGCATTGAAAATATTTTTGGACAAATTTGAAGAAATAATCAAACATATTTCTAATGATGTTAAAATATTTAATTTATCTGAACAGGGTGCTAAAATTAAAGGGACCACATTTATAGAGGAAAGTAAGATTGAGAAAGGAACCAAAAATGAAATTTTAATAAATGAAGATTGCAAACAAAGTACAGTGGATCTCGCTGCAATTATTCAAGATTTCATTGGAAGATTAACAGATCTGCAAAAACAAAGCTCAAAAGCTAGGAACAATTTGAATAGATTATTGAAGATGGGGATTGTTTCAGCAAATGATATGCCAAAAGTGGTAAAAGATTTTAATAAAATTAGGCAACATACATTGTTAGAAGAAGTTTTACTAGCTAATTTAACTTTCATGTTTAAAACAATTAATAATAAATTTAAAATGTTTGACATGAAAAAAAAGTACATGAGTCAAGATTATCTGGAGTTAATCACAGAATTAGAGAAATTTTATGCACTTATTAGCCAGCTTTGTACTGACATAATAACAGATTCAAGGCTAAAGAATTATAAATAAAGAGTCATGGCTATTAAAAAGCCATGACTCTTTATTTTCAACAATTAATTATAAGTGAATGGGATACTAGCTGTTTCCCCATCAAGGTCCACCGTGATTTCTACGATTCCTGGTGCTGTTCCAGCTGGTATAGCTACTCTAATTGTCGTTACTGTTAGGAAAGTAACTTTGGTAGACTTACCATCCACTGTTACTTTGATATTACTAGAAAAATTTGTACCATAAACAACTGTGTTATACCCACCTTTTACTGAACCATTATCTATTGATAAACGTGTAATTGTAGGTTTAACGGCTTCATATGTGAATGCATTTTGTAAAGTAACCTCTTGCTGATCTGGATTAACAACTTTTACTGATACGATACCTTTTACTAGAGCACGTGGTGTTTTTACCGTGATTTCTGTACTAGATAAAGAAGAAATAATAGCTTGATTGTCTCCAAAATACACTTTAGTGCCAGTTTTAAAGTTAGCGCCGGTTATTTTAATAGTGTCGCTACCAGCAGTTGTTCCAACATTATTTGATAATGCAGTAATGATTGGTGCAGGATCTGGGATAGGAAGTGTATAAGTAAAACCATTTGCTAATACAGAACCTTTTCCTTCAATATTTTCAACTCTAACGTCTACGAATCCCTCTACATCACTTACTGGGATTGCAGCACGTAAAGTTGTTGGAGTAAGATAAGTAACTTTTACTTGTTTGTCTCCAAAAAATACTTTCGTAGAACTGCTGAAATTATTTCCATATATAACCGTATTTTTTGTCTGACCTACTAAAATTGTATTTTCAGATAAAGAAGTGATCTCAGGTATTGGTGTTTCTGGTGGAGCTAAATATTCAAAAGCTTCTGTTAATGTAGCAGTCATTCCATCTGGATTTTCTACTGTAACTGAAACTTTTCCTGGTTGAGTAGCAACAGGAACAGACACTCTTAGGGAAGTTGCTGACACAAATGTTGTAGTAGCTTCAACGTCTCCAAAATATACTTTTGCCCCACGGACAAAGTTTTTACCAGTTAGAAGTGTGTTAATTCCACCTGTTAGCTCGCTACTAGTTACAGATAAGCTAGTTAGCTCTACTTGTGGAGGTGGTGGTGGAGCAAGATACGTATAAGCATCTGCTAATTCTCCTGAAGTTTCATCAGGGTTCACTACTTTTACTGTGACAGCTCCCTCATCAGTAGCTGCAGGCACAGTAGCACGTAATAGTGTAGTACTACTAAAGTTAGTTGGAGCTGCCACGTCGTTGAAATATACTACAGCTCCTCGTAAATAATTCTCCCCACTGATAGTGACTATGTTTCCACCTACTAGTGTACCTTCAGCTGGTGTAATAGATGTAATTGTAGGGATCGCATAATAACTAAAGCTGCCAATTGCAGATTGACGATCTGGATTTTCAACTTTTACCTCTACTGCTCCTTGTTTACCAACAGGAGTAGTAACAACAATCTCACTATCAGTAGCTGAAACTAAAGTTCCTAAAGTTGCTCCAAAATATACTTTCACGCCTGGTAAGAAATTTTGGCCAGTTATCGTAACAGTTTCTCCGCCTGTTGTAAGACCTTTATCTTCTTCGATGCTTGTAATAATTGGTGCGTGATTTTTAATTTCAACAATTGGATTTGTTGTGTTTAACGAGTAAGTAGAACCATCTCCGATTTCAAAGGTTGAAGATGTTTGTGCTAAGGTATATTTACCTGCAGTAGCGCTATCTTTTGCTCGAATTTGGTAAGTAAAGCTTAGCTCGTCTGTTTTTAATTCTGAGATAAACCATGAGATTGTGTTACCATTTACGGTAGGTCTAGGGATATGATGATCATATGAGCCCGGAACCAATTCAAACTCAGGAGAAATTGTATCAGTGATTGTTACATTATAAGCACTTGCAAGACCAATTTCTTCTACAATTGCTCTGTAGACATCAGAAAGTCCTACTGAACCTAATACGAAATGATGGTGATCGTAGGAAGATGCCATTTCTTTTAGTAATTTATTAGGTGCGCTAGTATCAGGATTTTCGTTTGGTCCTAGTAAAGCAATTGAATAGAATGTGATACCAGCATCCTTCGCAGCTTTCGCAGCTGTTAAAGCATCATTTGAATTGTTTGCTTCTCCATCCGTCATAATAACAATGGTTGGTTGTGCTTCAGTCCGTTTATTTGCTAGCATTGTTGTAGCTGTTCTGATTGCATCACTTGTATTTGTGCCTCCACCAAGTTGAATGGTATCAACATACGTTTTTGCAGCATCTTTGTCAGTAGATAATGGAAAAGAAGATGCACGATCACTGAAGTCAACTATTCCAAGTTTATGCGTCGTTAAATCCATTAAATCGATAAACTCTTTTGCAGCTTGTTTGGCTGCATTAAGTCTATTATCTGATTGCATGCTTCCGGACTTATCTATAATTAAGATAACGTCATTTGGTTTCACAAATGTAGAATCTTGTGGAGTCCCCTTTACAGTTAGTGTTACCTCAGCAATTTCCCCTTTTACAAGGGTGTCTGTGCTGACTGTCTTATTAATTTTCATTAAATCGCCACTTTTCACAGTTGCTGCTTCTGTTGAAAGTGGGGTAGCTATGCCGATAATAAGGATAGCGATTAAAAATACTTTTAAACTTTTTAAGAACTTCATGTATTTCATTCCTTCCTATTTAAAATATATTTCCTTTTTTTTATCGACAGGAAAGACTGAATGTTTAGGTATTTTATATCATGTTGTCAAATAGGGTAATTAGAACTGAATTTTCCGAAAAACATATTACAATTGATATTTATATTTACATCAAGAGTAAATAGGAGGTAGAAGCTAAGATGACAAATAAAAAAGTATTAGTTACGGGTGCAGATGGTTTCATTGGCTCCCATCTTACTGAAGAGCTTATACAACAGGGGTACGATGTACGTGCTTTTGTTTACTATAATTCATTTAATTCGTGGGGATGGCTCGACCACTCTTCAAATGAGATAAAAAGGAACTTAGATATATTTTCTGGAGATATTCGTGATCCACACGGTGTTAAGGAAGCAATGAAAGGGTGTACGCATGTACTAAATCTAGCCGCTTTAATTGCAATTCCATATTCTTACCATTCTCCAGATACATATGTGGATACGAATATAAAAGGAACATTAAATGTAGTTCAGGCAGCTCGTGAATTAAATATTGAAAAAGTTGTACATACATCTACGAGTGAAGTATATGGAACTGCCCAATATGTTCCTATTGATGAAGATCATCCGCTTCAGGGGCAATCTCCCTATTCTGCTTCTAAGATTGGAGCAGATCAGATGGCGTTATCCTTTCATAAATCATTTGATACACCGGTTTCCATCATTCGACCATTTAATACATATGGTCCTCGTCAATCTGCACGTGCTGTTATACCAACAATTATTAGTCAGCTAGCAGCTGGAAAGACAAGTATCAAGCTTGGAGCAGTAAGCCCTACACGTGATTTTAATTTTGTTAAAGATACTGTTAATGGTTTTATATCTATTATGAATAGCGACAAGTCGAACGGAGAAGTTATTAATATAGGATCAAATTACGAGATTTCCATAGGTGAAACAGCAGAAATGATTGCAGATATTATGGGGGTCAAATTGAGTATTGAAACAGATGAGCAACGTATTCGTCCTGACAAAAGCGAAGTTGAACGTTTGTGGGCAGATAATCAAAAAGCAAAAGAGATACTTGGATGGGAACCTAACTACGGTGGGAAATCTGGCTTACGAAGAGGCTTAGAAGAAACAGTGGAATGGTTTACGGATTCAAAGAATTTAGCCTCTTACAAAACGGATGTGTATAATATATGAACCACCAGTGGGATACGTTTATTGCAGGCGTGAAAGAACTATATAAAAAAGAATTTGTTCCGCTACATGAACCGACATTTGATGAGAAAGAGATTGAATATGTAACTGATTGTATAAAGTCAGGGTGGGTTTCTTCTGTCGGGAAGTACGTAAATCGTTTGGAAAAAGAGCTTGCTGAGTTTACAGGGGTAAAGCGAGCGGTTGCTGTGGTTAACGGTACTGCGGCTTTGCACATTGCGCTGAAGGTAGCAGGCGTAAAACCAAATGATGAGGTGTTTATGCCTGCTTTGACTTTTGTTGCAACGGCAAATGCTGCATCGTATTTACAGGCTATCCCACATTTTGTAGATGTAAGCGAGGCGACATTAGGTTTAGACCCGATAAAGCTAGAGGAATATATTAAAGAAATCGGTCTAATGAAGAATGGACAACTTATCAACAAACAAACTGGTCGAATCATACGAGCGGTTGTACCAATGCATACATTTGGACATCCTGTAGACTTAGATCCTTTAATTGAGCTATGTGAACGATACAATTTGGTGCTTGTGGAAGATGCTGCGGAGTCATTAGGTTCCTATTATAAAGAAAAACATACAGGTGGTTTTGGTCGTGTCAGCGCGATTAGCTTTAATGGAAATAAGATACTGACTACTGGTGGCGGTGGTGCTATCTTAACAAATAATGATCAATTAGCCGATTATGCGAAACATTTAACGACAACGGCGAAGGTGCCGCATCGCTGGGCATATGAGCATGATGAAATTGGCTATAATTATAGAATGCCAAACATTAATGCAGCGATAGGTTGTGCGCAGCTACAAAAAATGCCAGCATTTATTGAACAAAAGAGACAATTAACCCTGGTTTATGAGTATTTTGTGAAGAATTTAGAAGGTGTAACCCTATTTAAAGAACCAAATCACACAAAAGGAAACTACTGGTTGCAAACTTTAATATTAGAAGAACCCCTTAGCAGGGATGTTGTCTTGGAATTTTTAAATGAAAATGGTGTCATGTCCCGACCGATATGGACACCGATGGATGAGTTAGTCCAATTTCAACAAATGCCAAAAGCTGACTTAACTGTAACGAAACGATTGAAAAATTCATTGATTAATATCCCGAGTACACCTTTGGAAGTGAAGTGAAATAATTGCGTCGAAAAATATGTGTTGTTACCGGAACGAGAGCTGAATACGGGCTGCTCTACTGGCTTATGAAGGAAATTCAACAGGATGAAGAGTTGGAATTACAAATAGTTGCAACAGGAATGCATTTATCACCAGAATTTGGCTTAACATATAAACAAATTGAAGAAGATGGATTTAGGATTGATGAAAAGGTGGAAATGCTTTTATCGTCAGATACAAAGATAGGTGTGGCAAAATCAATGGGACTAGCAACCATTGGGTTTGCTGACTCATTCCAACGATTAAATCCTGATAGCCTTATTATTCTTGGTGATCGATTTGAAATGCTGGCGGCTGCGCAAACAGCACTGATCATGCAAATGCCGATTGTTCATTTGCATGGAGGGGAATTAACTTTCGGGGCATACGATGACGCCATTCGTCATTCTATTACGAAAATGGCAAGCTGGCATTTTGTCAGTACAGAAACACACCGTAAGCGGGTCATCCAACTTGGAGAACAACCTGAACATGTTTGGAATGTTGGGGCTCTTGGAATAGAAAGTATTTTAAAAATACCGTTACTATCCAAAGCAGAATTATGTGCTGAACTAGAGCTCGACTCCAGTATTCCTTACTTTTTAATTACCTATCACCCTGAAACAAATGGTGATACAAATGGGATCTATCAACTTCTAGCTGCTTTAGAACGATACTCACATGTACAGCTTATTTTCACAAAAGCAAATGCGGATAACGGTGGGAGGACAATCAATGATGCAATTGAGCAATTTGTTTTAAAAAATACAAATGCTTTTCTTTTCGAGTCACTGGGACAACTGCGATACTTAAGTGCTGTTAAACACGCAAGGCTTGTTATTGGTAACTCATCTAGTGGACTTATTGAGGTACCTTACTTGCATACTCCAACTGTAAATTGTGGCAGTCGCCAATCGGGTAGAGAATGTCCATCTTCAGTTATACATACCTCTATGGACGAGCTTTCCATTTTGGAAGCGATAGAAACTGCCCAGAAATATCAAGGTCCTTATGATCAGATATTTGGAGATGGAAATGTATCTAAAAAGATTATCAAGCAAATAAAAACCTTACCTTCTGAGCTTAAGCGAAAGGAGTTTTATGACTTATGAGCAATCAAACATATATTATTGCCGAAGCCGGTGTTAATCATAATGGTTCATTTGAAATGGCAAAACAATTAGTAGATGTTGCAAAGATAGCTGGCGCTGATGCAGTAAAGTTTCAAACATTCAAAGCTGAAAACTTAGTAACCCATTCTGCAAAACAAGCTAATTATCAAGTGAATAATTTAGGTGAAGCTACTTCCCAATTTGAGATGTTGAAAAAGCTAGAGTTATCTTACAAGGAATTTGTGGAACTTAAATTATATTGTGATGCTCATCAGATTGAATTTTTGTCGACGCCTTTTGATATGGAAAGTGTCGATTTTTTATTGAATGATATTGGAATGAGCAAGTTTAAAATACCTTCCGGTGAAGTAACGAATAGTCCTTTTATTCATTATATTGCTACAAAGAAGAAGCCAATTATTCTGTCAACGGGAATGACGACAATGGAAGATATTCATGAAGCATTGTCATACATAGCCTACGGTTTAACTTTTCCAGAGCAGAAGGTGGATATCGATCAGGTTAGGGAATTCTATCAAACTCTAGAAGCAAAATTAATATTGAAAGAATATGTAACTGTTCTGCATTGTACAACTGAATATCCTGCCCCTTTCGAAACAATCAATTTAAATGCAATGATTAAGATGAAAAGGGAGTTACACTTGCCAATTGGCTTTTCTGATCATTCCCAGGGTATTACAGT
Organism: Psychrobacillus sp. Z3-81; assembly: GCF_056620325.1. Lineage (NCBI taxonomy): Bacteria > Bacillati > Bacillota > Bacilli > Caryophanales > Bacillaceae > Psychrobacillus > Psychrobacillus sp. Z3-81. The sequence goes on along the minus strand of NZ_JBWQPU010000005.1, from coordinate 160,085 downwards.
TCCGATTGCGGCAGTAGCTCTTGGAGCAGAGGTAATTGAGAAACATTTTACGTTAGATCAAAGTTTGCCGGGACCAGATCATTTAGCTTCCTTGGAACCAACAGATTTAAAAGAAATGGTTGCAGGGGTTAGAGCGATTGAAAAATCCCTTGGCACAGGAGAGAAAATACCGACCTCCATTGAATATGAAAATCGCCAAGCAGCTAGGAAGAGTATTGTAGCGAAGGTAAAGATAGCTGAGGGTGAAATATTTACAGAAAGCCATCTAGCAATTAAGCGCCCGGGGAATGGGATGCCTCCTTCTAAGTACTGGACGTTAATTGGAAAAGTAGCGAGGAAATCTTATGAAGTAGATGAGTTAATCGATGAATAAACAAATAATAATTATTGGCAATGGTGGTCATGCCAGTGTTTTAGTGGAAATATTAATCGCTCAGAAAAGAAAAATAATTGGTTATACTGCTCCACAAGAAAGTAAGTCCTTTTTCAATCTACCTTATTTAGGTGCAGATGATGTGATTGTTAACTATCCCTCTGAAATGGTGGAACTTGTTTTAGGGTTAGGTTTGATTAATATCTCTCCATTACGCAAATCAATTTTTGAAAGATTTAGTTCAAAAGGATATGTATTTGCAAATGTCATACACTCGACTGCTATTATTTCTCCCTCAGTACAAATAGGACAAGGGATTCAAATTATGGCGGGGGTAATTGTCCAAACAAATGCGATTATTGGAAGCAACACAATCATAAATACAGGTTCTATTGTTGAACATGACGTTGAAATTGGAAAACATGTCCATATAGCTCCTAATTCAACCTTATCTGGTGGAGTTATAATCGGTGAAGGTTCTCTAATCGGTGTAGGCTCCTCAATTATTCAAGGGATTAACATAGGAAATGAAACCATGGTGGGAGCAGGTTCAGTCGTTATAAAAAATATCGGGGATAAGAAAATTGCCTATGGAGTTCCAGCAAAGGAAGTGTAAAAATGAAAAGTTGGAAAGACGTTCTCATAAAACCTCAAACAACAATACTAGAAGCGATGAAAATAATTGATGCGACTACTATGCAATTTGCAGCTGTTGTCGACAGGAATATGATTTTGCTGGGGACGGTAACTGACGGGGATATTCGGCGTGGGATATTAAAAGGTCTCCCACTGGACGCCGCAATAAGTGAAGTGATGAATACTTCTCCAATTTGTGAAAGAGAAGGGAACAATTCATTTTATTATAAAAAAAGAATGCGGGAAAGAAAACTAAAGCAATTGCCGCTAGTTTCAAATAACAATCTACTAAAATATATCGTATTTTCTGATGATTTGGAATTGATTTCAAAAAAAGCTAATAAAGTAGTTTTGATGGTTGGAGGGCTCGGTACAAGGCTTCGTCCGCTAACAGATTCAATCCCTAAACCAATGTTACATGTAGGAAATAAACCAATTGTAGAAACGATAATTGAAAGTTTTAAAGCCCATGGTTTTACGAATTTTGTCTTTTCAGTTAACTATAAAAAAGAAATGATTATTGATTATTTTCAAGATGGAGCTCATCTAGGCGTCAATATCGAATATATAGAGGAATCGAAAAGATTAGGTACAGCGGGTGCTCTATCACTATTATCAGAAAAACCAACCAAACCTTTCTTTGTGATGAATGGGGATTTATTAACTAAAATCAATTTTGAGCAGCTATTAAATTTTCATACCGAAACAAATGCGACTGCAACAATGTGTGTACGTGAGTATGAATACCAGATTCCATATGGAGTTATTGAGACGGACAATCATCAGTTGCAATCGATTGTAGAAAAGCCGGTACATAAAAGCTTTGTGAATGCAGGTATTTATGTATTAAACCCTGATGCACTAGAATTTATCCCAAATGGTGATTATTACGATATGCCAGAACTATTTAAGAAGTTAATGAATGAACAAAAGAAAGTTTCTGCTTTTCCATTGAGGGAATATTGGCTTGATATAGGTCGTTTAGATGATTATGAGAAGGCAAACATGGATTTTAGTGAAAGTTTTCATTTTGGTGGGATAAAAGATGAATAAATATAAGTGTCTTGTTATTGGTTACGGGTCAATTGGTCAAAGACATACTAAGTTATTAAATGAACTAGGTCATCATGTAGCAGTGGTCTCTAGGAGAAAGATAGATTATGATCATTTTTACAACGATATTAATGAAGCTTTGCTCGTAGAGAAACCAAGTTATATAGTTATAGCTAATGAAACTAGTGAGCATGAAATGACAATAAACCAGATTAGGAATTTTGGCTATAAACAAAAAATACTAGTAGAAAAACCGCTGTTTCCGAATCTTATAAATATTGATTTAGATTTTGCTAAGTTGTATGTTGGCTATAATTTACGTTTTCACCCATTGGTGCAAACACTTTTTAATGAATTAAAAAATTCAAATATCATATCAGTGTTATGCTATGTTGGTCAATACTTGCCATCTTGGAGACCTGGCACCGATTATACAGAATCATATTCTGCTAGCGTATCAAGGGGCGGGGGGGTTCTTCGGGACTTAAGTCATGAACTTGATTATCTACATTTCCTTTTTGGTGAATGGGAGGAAATGACATCCCTGGGTGGCAAGTTAAGTCATCTAGAAATCGATTCCGATGATCATTTTTCTCTAATTTATCATACCAAACAAGTACCACAAATCACGCTTCACATGAATTACTTGGACCATATAGTGCAACGAATGTTGATAATAAACACAGATAAATTTACATATAAAGCTGACTTCATTCAGAATACTTTGCAAATAAATGAAGAATTAATTCAATTTAATATCGAAAAAAACGATACTTATAAAAAACAGCATTTAGCTATTTTAAATGATGAAGAGAAGTTTTTATGCAACTATAAAAATGGTTTACGTGTTATTAAAATGATTGAGAAAGCTCAGCAAGCTTCAAAAGAGAAAGTGTGGGTGTCGAATGAGTAGAATTTGTACTATTTGTGCAAGAGGTGGCTCAAAGGGTGTAAAGAATAAAAATATAAAATTATTAGCAGGGAAACCTTTAATTGCACACAGCATTGAACAGGCAAAAAAAAGTGCTTTGTTTGATACGATAGCGGTGAGCAGTGATAGTGATGAAATATTAGCAATTGCTAAGCAATTTGGTGCCGATATATTGGTTGAAAGGCCCGTTGAACTTGCAACTGATCAAGCTGCAAAAATACCGGTGATTCAGCATTGTTTATTAACGGTGGAAGAGAGATTGGGTAAACAATTTGAAGTTATTGTAGATTTGGATGCTACAGCACCATTAAGAATAGTAGAGGATATTATACAATCAGTTCAATTATTTGAAGATAACTTAGATGTAGAAAATTTAATTACAGGTACACCATCTAGAAAGAGCCCATACTTTAATCTGGTTGAAGTAAACGAAGAAGGGTATGCTGATTTGTCTAAGAAGCTTGATAAAGTAATTGTACGCAGACAAGAAGCTCCTAAATGTTATGATATGAATGCCTCTATTTATATTTGGAAAAGAGAAATTCTGTTGAGTTCAACATCTGTATTTCAGTCAAAAACTATGTTGTATGAAATGCCTGAGGAACGATCAGTAGATATTGATTCTGAACTTGATTTTGAGTTTGTTTCTTTTTTGGCAATGAAAAGAGGGAAAATATAATGCCTCAATCTTATATTGAGAAGTTTATGTTGAATGGGAAAAACGCTATTATAACTGGCGGTGCTGGTATATTAGGTAGACACTTTTGTTCAGGTTTGGCAGATGCTGGAGCAAACATTGCAGTGGTAGATATCAATTTGGAAGCAGCCAAAGATATTGCTAAATTTATTACAGAACAATTTGGTGTAAAAGCTATTGCTTTTGAATGTGATGTTGCATCTGAGTCATCAGTAAAGAAAATGGTTGAATCAGTTCAAAGCGAATTTGGTAAAATTCATATCCTACATAATAATGCTGCAGGAAAATCAAATGATTTAGATGCTTTTTTTGCTGACTTTGAAGACTACAAGCTTGATCAATGGAAAGAAATCATGGGAACAAACTTAGATGGAATGTTTCTTGTGGCCAAGCATGTTGGTAAAGTTATGAAGGAACAGGGAATAGGTGGCTCTATTATACAGACTTCATCTATATATGGTGTAATGGCCCCAGATCAACGAATATATGAAGGCTCTTATTACTTAGAACGCCAAATTAACTCGCCTGCTATTTATTCAGCTTCCAAAGCAGGAGTTATAGGGCTGACTAAATATCTTGCCACCTATTGGGCGCAGGAAGGTATTCGAGTTAATGCGATTACTCCTGGCGGGGTAGAAAGTGGACAGAACGATACTTTCAAGGATAAATATAGCTCTCGTATTCCATTGGGACGGATGTCACAACCTGAAGAAATGGTTGGTGCACTAATTTATTTAGCATCTGATGCATCTAGTTATGTCACTGGCCAGAACATCATTGTAGATGGAGGCTTAAATGCTTGGTAATTCCAAAGTATTAAGTATTTCGTTTTCTATTCTAATTGTAAAGATAAAATAATTTAAATAAAAAATTTTTTAAAAGTAGTATTCAGAAAAGCTGTAATACTGTTATTTTAAAAAATAAATTAAAGTTTTTAAGTTTAGGATGTAGATATTCGGCTTTCTGAACTCTTCAGTCCAAACCAAATTTGTGATTTAACGTAATAAAGTTCTAATACTTATATCTTAACTTCTTTTTTGGATAGCCGATATAATTTGTATGTGAGTGCTCTGAAATACAAGGAGGTATGGGGAAATGGTAAATAATATTGAACGCAATGGGGTTTCGATGCAAGGGAGTATTAAATTGGATCGTAAAGGACCTGACAAGGATGTCATGGTTGAAGAATTTCAAAAAATAGTAAACGGAACTATTGAAAAGGTTAACGATGGGAATCAGTTACCTGCCGAACAAGCAAAGGAAATAACGGAAAGCATGAATAAATTCTTAGAAGGTTCTAATACAGAGCTTCGATTTGAGTTTCATGAAAAATTGAATGAATATTATGTTACAATCGTCGATCCCAAAACACATGAAGTTATTAAAGAGATTCCTTCAAAAAAATTGATGGATACTCATGCTGCAATGCGGGAGTTCAATGGCTTGTTTGTCAATCACAAAATATAAGGAAGGAGTGAACGTTTGTGAAAATTGGTGGTTTAGCATCTGGAATAGATACAGATTCAATTATTAATGATTTAATGAAAGTAGAAAGACTCCCACTTACGAAGGTTACACAGAAGAAACAAACGCTTCAGTGGCAACTAGACAGTTACCGTGCTGTAAATAGAAAAGTAAAAGAGTTTAGTGATAATATTTTCAACAATATGGTACTTTCAACCAAGTTTAGTGCGAAAATCACGGAAAGTTCATCACCAAATGATGTTTCCATTAAAAATAAAAACTCGACGAGCGATTTTTCAGGAACGATTAAAATAGAACAGTTAGCCAAAAATTCAACGATGCAGAGTGACGTAATAGCAGGAGGAACTGGTAAACCTGCAACTACTACTATGGCTGATCTAGGAATTACGGGAACGAACATGAAAATAAGTGCCATAGATGATAACGGAGTAATGCAGGAAAAAGAAGTTACTATTGCTTCAACAGATACCATTCAGAGTGTAATGGATAAGATTACGAAACAAACAGGGGTTAATGCTTTTTATGATGCCAATTCTGGTCAAATTGCGCTATCTACAAAAAATGGAGGCGCTAATACAAATGGCAGCAGTGAAATCGTTGTTTCTAGTGATGGGAACATTGCACAAAATTTAGGTTTGTCCGGAAAATCTGTTGAGACTGCCAATAAGGGGCAAGTAGCGATATATACTGTAAATGGTCTTAGAATGGAAAGTTCAACAAATACGGTTGTTGTCAACGGATATGAGTTTACCCTAAAAGCAGCAAATAATACTGATATAAACTTCAGTTCGAAGCCAGACACAGATGCTGTTTTTGAAAATATCGTTAAGTTTGTAGATGACTACAATAAATTGATAGATGAGTTGAATGGCCTAGTTAAAGAAAAAAATTATCGAGATTTTCACCCACTTTCAACTGAAGAAAAAGCTGAAATGTCAGAAAAAGAAGTTGAATTATGGGAAGAGAAAGCAAAAAGCGGTTTGCTAAGAAACGATCCAGTTATTTCAGGCATGATAACACAGATGCGATCCGCACTTATGGGTTCCGTTAAAGATCAAGGTTCACTGAAAGATATTGGCATTGCGACCCCTGGTGGTCAATATGCTTGGCAAGATAATGGTAAACTAGTTGTTAATGAGACAAAGTTGAAGGAAGCCATTAACACTGATCCGGACAAAGTTCAAAAACTATTCGCGCAATCTGGCGCTACAGTGTCTCCAGGTAGTACAACTGGCGAGCAAGGATTTGCGGTTCGTCTAAGAGCTATTGCAGAGAGTAGTTATAAAGAAATTCATAAACGAGCAGGAAGCGCAACTTCCACGGAAGCCTCATTTACTTTAGGGCGAAATTTAAAAGAGATGAATAAGCAAATCGATAAATTCCAAGATCGTTTAAAAATAGTGGAAGAACGTTATTGGAAACAGTTTACGGCTATGGAAAATGCGATTCAACGTGCAAATGCACAATCTGCTAACTTGATGAATGCTCTTGGTGGAGGCGCTTGATAAAAGTGGCAACAAAAAGGAGAGATTTTAATGGCTGCTAATAATCCATATGCAACGTATCAGAATAACTCAATAAATACATCGACGCCTGGCGAACTAACACTTATGCTGTACAACGGTTGCCTGAAATTTATCCACAAGGCTAAAAGTTCACTTGAAAATAATAATATCCAAGAGATGAATTTATCTTCTCAAAAGGCTCAGGCAATTGTAACTGAGTTGATGCTTACATTAGATAATTCTTATCCGGTATCTCAAAATATGCTTACGCTATATGAATTTGTAAATAATCGTCTTATAGAGGGAAATATCAAAAAAGATGGTAATATGTTCGATGAAGCAGCTGCAATTATTACTGATTTTCGTGATACGTGGAAGCAAGTTATCCAAATTAACCGTCAAAAACAATACGGAGAAGTAAAGGAAATATGATTCGACCAGCAATGAAAGTTTGGCGTGAAGTGTCGGAAACTCTTTTGAAACTCACACAGCAGACGGACGAAGCAAGGCGTGATGAGACAATAGCTAATGTTGAGAAGTGTCTAGATATCCGTGACCAATTACAATCACAAATAACTAGTCCGTATACAGCGGAGGAAGAAGCTCTTGGTAAAGAACTTATAGCAATGGAAGAAAGTATTCAGATGAACCTTGCGATGTTTACTGAGGAAATAAAGAAGAACATCTACGACGCTAAGGCGAAAAAAAGTAATATAAAAAACTATGTTAATCCCTATAGTAATGTTACAAAAGATGGGACATTCTACGATACAAAAAACTAAGTCATAGAAAGGCTTGTGAGAAAGTAGTTTCTTTTTCTCACAAGCCTTTCTTCTTTCTAATGTTGAATTACTAACTCTTAAATTGATACTGCTTTAACAGACCTTCCAATTTCAATGCTAACCCCATACTTCCATCCACCTTCAGCTTGCCAAACATAAATGCAGCCGTCGCATTTAGATCCCCATTGATCAGCTTGATGAAGTCTTTCGAGCTCATTGTTAGCTTGCAGTCTGCCTTTTCAGAAGTGTCGTCTGTTACTGTTGCGCGTCCATCTGTTAATACTAGTTGCTTAACGGATGGCTCGTCGCCGGTCAGGTTGAACTCATAGCGAACATTTTGGTTCTGAATTGGTGCATTGTTTTCGTTCATTGTCTTTTCGATTAATTGCCATGTTTCATTCATTTCTTCATCCCCTTTAAAATATGAATGCTCATTCATTTATTATCATGACATATTCTCTGAGAATTTGCTAGATTTTTTATTTCCCAGGCAATATTTCGACATTGTCTTCACAATTCTGCCTTTTTAGCCGATAATAAAGAGAAAGGGGGAGAAAAGTATTGTGAAAAAAGTACTGTTTGTCTTCATTCTATTATTTGCTTTTTCGGGAGAAGTTCATGCTAATACAGTTTATGAAGTAAAAAAAGGCGATACGCTATCCAAAATTGCAAAGATTCATAAAGTAACTGTTCAGGACTTGAAGAATTGGAACAAGCTAAAGAAGGACAACCTTTATATCAGGCAAAAGCTTGTAGTTCAAAAACCAAAAACATCCACTCCGATAGTCAAGAAGCCAGTAGAAAAGGAAAAACCAGCTGTACAGAAAGATTATCAGTTAGGAGTCCCTAATGTTTCTCCTGCTATCTCGACAAGTAGTCAAACTACCTATCAGTTCTTAGTAGATTTTGCTCATCGATTAGAAGGCATCCCTTATTTGTTTGGTGGTAATACAATGACTGGCTTTGATTGTAGCGGCTTTATTTATTTTATTCATTCTCAAGCTGGTGTTGATATTACTAGAAAAAGTAGCGATGACTACTTTAAAGAAACAGTTGTTGTGGTAGAGCCTATCCCCGGAGATTTAGTGTTTTTTCAAAATACATACAAAGCTGGAATCTCACATATGGGAATCTATTTAGGAGAAAATAGATTTATCCATGCGGGAACTAAAGGGGTAGAGGTTACGAATTTAGATAATGTTTATTGGCAGGAACGATTTGTTTCCTTTAATAGATTTCAACACATTCAATAGAGGGGGATTGTAGTCGGATGAGATGGACAATAGGGAAGAAGCTAATGCTTAGTAATCTAGCCATTCTCGTTATTTTATTAGCAGTAGGTCTTTTTAGTATTTTGACTTTAAAGGATGTTAGTGACCAATATAAGCTGTTGCTAGACGATCGAATGGAAAAGGTGAATTTAATTAAGGAAATTAAGGGAGCTCAGAAGGATTCGGCTTCTCATCTTTTTGATCATTTGTTGACAAGCACAGATGCGTCCAAAAAGGGCGTGTTAGAAAGTGAGGAGTTAACGAAGAATTTAACAACTGAGCTTATAGAAGGTATCTCTGAGCCAAAATCTGTTGATTTATTAAACGAGTTTGAGAATAAACTAAATGTCTTTATTTCAACGAATGAAACTATTATTGCAGCGAAAGCAGCTAAGGACCAAGCAACGTTAAATACAATGACGACAAACTCGAAAAATATTAATCAAACGATGGTTGGTATTTTAGAAAAAGTAGAACAGAATCTTCAAGAGGAAATGTTGGCAACGAGAGCGGAAATTGATGATTTTATGGAAGGGGCATCTATCTTAGTTATTGCTGTATCGCTGGCAGGCGTTGTGTTAGGGATGTTACTTGCCTATGCTGTAACGAAAAGCATTACGAGACCAATTCATAAAGTGACAGACAGTCTAAAGGAAATAGCAAGTGGCAATTTGACGGTATCCTCCATACATATTAAAAATAAGGACGAGACTGGCGAGATGGCATCTGCTTTTAATCGAATGACAGAGGATTTGCGTTTAATCGTTACAAATGTAACAGATTCCTCGCTTAAGCTTGCAGCAAATGCAGAGGAGCTTTCAGCAGGAGCAGAGCAAAGCTTAGCATCGTCCCAACTTGTAGCAAAATCTGCAGGAGATCAAGTAGCATCTACTGACTCACAAATGAGTCATATGGACACTTCTGTGCAAGCCATGAATGAGCTTAAAAACGGAATTGACGAAATTTCTACAAGCAATGAGGACATGCTGCATTCCACAACAGAAGTACGTGAACTAATTGGAACCGGTTCAGAGGTGGTTGCTTCTGTTGCCGACCACATGAATACCATCCAAACTACGATTCATGAAGCGGCAGGAATCGTGACAGATATGGCAAAGCATTCAAATGAAATTCAAAGTATCACAGCCTTAATCAGTGATATTTCAGAACAGACAAACCTTCTTTCCTTAAACGCAGCAATCGAAGCGGCAAGAGCAGGCGAACATGGAAAAGGCTTTGCAGTAGTAGCAGAAGAAGTTCGCAAGCTAGCAGAGCAATCTAAAAACTCCGCAGCAGAAATTGACCGAATGATTGCGGTCATTCAAGCCTCCTCGAACAAAGCAGTCAAAGCGATAGCTGTCGGAGAAGAAAAAGTCGAGCAGGGAATATCTAAAACAGATGAATCACTAGAAGTGTTCAACCAAATTGAATCGGCCGTATCAGGAGTCAATGATAAGGTTCAATCTGTCTCCAGTGCCGTTCATCAAATCCAAGAAATCGCAGCAATGGTATCAGAGGGATCCAAAGAGGTTCAACGCCTTGCAGCAATCGTAGCGGACGGAGCGAACGACACAAGCGCCGCAACAGAGGAGCAGCTAGCAGTAAACGAGGAAATCACAGCAAATGCCCAATCCCTCGCAAACCTAGCAGAAAACCTCCAAGACACCATCAGCCATTTTAAAATATAAGAGCAACCCCCGTCCACTTGGTGGATGGGGGTTTTTGTTGGGTTAGGGGGACGGTGACAGGGATGGCTTTGAATGAAGAGAGATTACATAGAGGGTGATGACCGTCCTATTGATAGCTTCCAGTAGGGCGAGTGTAGCGAAAGTCTGTGACCGTCTTTTAAAATGAGAAGGGTATTGAGTGGAGGTTGGAAGCAAAATGGTAATACGTGCGGTTAATCCAGATTTACTTGCAGTTTAAGAATCGTTACTTGTGCTTAAGTAACCTTTACTAGCGGTAGCCAGGAGCTTACTTGCGATTGTCAAACTTTTTAGTTGCTCTTATTGATCAAATAGTTGCGCTAACCCATAATTTAGTTGCACTTTTGCTTGCTTTAGTTGCTCAAAGGGATATATTGATAATTTGTGTTTTCGATTGGTTGCAATTAAAGTTTGAGTGGTTGATAGCGTTACTGCTAGCGGAGAGTCAGGAGTTTAATGCGGACAAAAATTTAAGATACTCACCTATTTCAAGACACTGATCAAAATCACTATGCAAGTAGCCTCTCCAAGTGGTTCGGAGCGGCACCGACGACTCCTGTGGGAACGCACGAGGGAGAGACCTTGGCTCGACCCGTGCCCACGGAAAGCGTCGGCGCAGCGTAGAACCGAAGGTTAAGAAAATAAGAAGGATAAACATCTTCTTAAGACACAAAATCATACTTGCAAAATTTCAAACTCCAAATCTCCAGTCCTCTCTCAAAATAAATCTCCCATCAATCCGTCAAATTCCTAAAACTTTTAATAAAAATTTTTTCTATATTTAAAATGCGATATATCGCCAATGTAAGCGATTACATAAAAAGCGAATATTCTAAACTAACTGAAAATTTACAAAAAGCCTGTTGACTCTTGGTTTTGAGGGAGGTATGATAGCTTCAATATATTTTTTATTGCAAGAAAATTCACAAACTTATTGATAAAATTTTCTAGATATAAATGACTACTTGGCAAAAGATTTAGGAGAGATGTTTATGAGAAGTGACATGATCAAGAAAGGTGTTGACCGGGCACCACATCGAAGCTTACTTTACGCAACCGGGGTCAAGACAAGAGACTTAGATAAGCCGTTTATCGGTGTATGTAACTCCTATATAGATATCATTCCAGGGCATATGCATTTAAATAAATTCGCCGAAGTGGTCAAAGAGGCTATTCGAGAAGCAGGCGGAATTCCGTTTGAGTTCAACACAATCGGAGTGGATGACGGCATTGCGATGGGGCATATCGGGATGAGATACTCGCTGCCAAGTAGAGAGCTAATTGCCGATTCAGCGGAAACAGTTATTAACGCACATTGGTTTGACGGCGTGTTCTACATTCCGAACTGTGACAAAATCACACCAGGCATGCTGATGGCAGCGGTGAGAACGAATGTCCCAGCGGTATTTGTTTCGGGAGGACCGATGGAGGCAGGTGTCTCACAAGACGGTAAACAGCTTTCCCTTACCTCTGTATTTGAAGGGGTCGGCTCCTATAAGTCTGGTGGGATGACAGCGGAGCAGCTGCTCGACATTGAACAGAATGCATGTCCTACTTGTGGGTCTTGCTCCGGAATGTTCACCGCAAACTCGATGAACTCTCTAATGGAAATGCTAGGTGTCGCACTTCCGGGTAACGGCACGATTGTTGCAACCTCAGCAGAACGGCATGAGTTAATTCGGGAGGCTGCGAGACATTTGATTCGCATGGTAAAGGAAGATGTGAAGCCGAGAGATTTGATTACAAAGGAAACGATTGACGATGCGTTCGCGCTTGATATGGCGATGGGCGGCTCTACAAATACAGTGCTTCATACACTGGCGATTGCTCACGAGGCAGAAATTGATTACAACGTTAGCGACATCAATGAGGTTGCGAAGCGGATTCCTTATTTATCAAAAATCATGCCGGCATCTGATTACTCCATGCATGACGTACATCTTGCAGGAGGTGTAAGTGCCATTATTAAAGAGCTTTGTGAAATACCGGGTGCCGTCCATCCGGATCGACTCACCATTACAGGGAAGACGCTCTATGAAAATGTAAAAGATTGCGAGATTACGAATGAGCAAGTCATTCGAAGAAAAGAAAATCCTTATAGTCCGGTTGGAGGCTTATCCGTACTATTCGGAAATATTGCTCCTGAGGGTGGGGTTATCAAGGTAGGAGCAGTAGACCCATCTATCAAGGACTTTACTGGGAAGGCAATCGTGTTTGATTCACAAGAGGCTTGCCAAGAAGCGATTGATAATGGAACTGTGCAAGAAGGGCATGTGGTGGTCATACGCTACGAAGGTCCAAGAGGAGGCCCGGGAATGCCGGAGATGCTAGCTCCAACTTCTGCGATTCAAGGACGTGGACTTGGAACGAAGGTTGCGCTCATTACAGACGGAAGGTTTTCCGGAGCATCGAGAGGTATATCTATCGGTCATATTTCTCCGGAAGCAGCAGACGGTGGTCCAATTGCGTTAGTAGAGGATGGAGATATTATTTCAATCGACCTAACGGAAAGAACGATTGAGCTTCAGGTAAGTGAAGAGGAGCTTACAAATAGAAGGGCAAAGCTACCGCCATTTGAGCCGAAGATTAAAAAAGGATACTTAGCAAGATATTCGAAGCTTGTTACTTCAGCTAGCACTGGTGGAGTAATGAAAATATAAAACTACATAGACAAAGCGTTGATGAGGTTAAAGGAAGAGGAGCATTGTATTCACAGAGAGTCGGTATTGCTGGGAGCCGACAATACAACCTTTTCCGACATCCCCTCGGAGTGAGGTGCTGAACGGAGTAAAGTCCTAAGGCATTTCCGGGAGCAGTGAAGGACTGCCCCGTTAGAAAAGGATATACGGTTTTTCGCCGTATGTTCATGAGGCAGCATTGCTGCGAATTAGGGTGGTACCATGAAAGAATTTCATCCCTATGCAAACGAACGAAGGTTTTTTTGTATGGGAAGAGATTCTTTCTTTTTTTACAACTAATTACTGGACGAATAGGAGGAAACAGATGATGAAAATGACTGTGGAAGCCGAGCAATTAAGGACCGAGCCGTTTAGTGAAGAAGTCGCCAAAAGGAACGGGGCTGAGGTTTTTATTGAAACGTTGAAAAAGCATCAGGTGGAAGTAGTATTTGGGTACCCGGGAGGTGCAGTTTTGCCAATCTATGATGCGCTGCACAAGAATCCGATTAAGCATATCCTCGCAAGGCACGAGCAAGGAGCCATTCACGCGGCAGAGGGCTATGCACGGGTTTCTGGAAAGGTGGGAGTGGTCATCGCAACCTCTGGACCTGGTGCAACGAACGTGGTCACAGGGATAGCAGATGCCATGATGGACTCCATTCCACTTGTAGTGTTTACAGGGCAGGTTGCTACAACGGTCATTGGGACAGATGCCTTTCAGGAGGCGGATATTATAGGCATTACACAGCCAATCACGAAGCACAACTATCAGGTGAAGGATGTAGCAGACTTCCCGAGGATAATAAACGAAGCATTTCACATCGCATCCACTGGTCGTCCAGGACCCGTTGTCGTAGATATACCGAAAAATATGGCATTAGCCATTTTTGAAGAGCAGGTGGAGGAGGAAGAAAAGGTTTGCCTTCCAGGCTATCAGCCGACGACCTCTCCAAACTTCTTACAAATACAAAAGGCGGCTCTTGCCATCTCCCAAGCGAAGCAGCCATTGATTCTAGCAGGAGCAGGTGTTTTATTCGCAAAAGCAACAGACGAGCTAGCAGCGTTTGCGGAGAAATATCAAATTCCGGTGGCCAATACATTGCTAGGACTAGGATCTATCAAAGGAGACCATCCTCTATCCCTTGGAATGGCAGGGATGCACGGAACATATACAGCGAACATGGCCATTCAGACCTGTGACCTGCTCATTAACATTGGCGCTCGATTTGATGATCGACTGACAGGGAATTTAGCACATTTTGCACCGAATGCAAAAGTCATTCATATTGATATCGATCCAGCCGAGATTGGAAAAAACGTCCCAACAGAAATTCCGATAGTGGCGGATGCGAAGGAAGCATTACAGGCACTGCTCAATCAGAACGGTCCAAATGGCAACACTGCCGCATGGTTGGAGAGCCTTAAGGCGAATCAAAAACAGTATCCGCTATTCTATGAAAATGCACAGGAAAGTGGACTTCTGCCACAGCAGGTGCTAGAGCTAATTCAAGAATATACGGGTGGAGAGGCAGTCATTACAACGGATGTAGGTCAGCATCAGATGTGGACCGCTCAATATTACAAATTTGCGAGCCCACATAATTGGGTGACCTCTGGTGGACTAGGGACGATGGGCTTTGGTTTTCCTGCAGCGATTGGTGCTCAAATCGCAAAGCCGGACGCAAAGGTGGTCTCAATAGTAGGAGATGCAGGCTTTCAGATGACGCTTCAGGAGCTATCTCTTTTACAGGAGCTTAGAATTCCGGTAAAGGTCATTATTTTGAACAATCAAGCACTTGGAATGGTGAGACAGTGGCAGGAGACCTTCCATGGAGAGCGCTATTCTCATTCATTGATCCCAGTCCAGCCAGATTTTATGAAACTGGCAGCAGCCTATGCCATCAAGGGATACAAGATTGAAACGCTGGAACAAGCGAAGGAGCAGCTGAAGGAGGCACTCGAATCCGATGAGCCCGTCTTAATTGATTGTCGAGTGGTACAAAAGGTAAGTGTATACCCGATGGTTGCTCCAGGGAAAGGCTTGCATGAAATGATTGGGGTGAAGCCAGAGTGAGACGAATGATAACGATCACAGTAATCAATCAAAGTGGCGTGCTGAACAGGGTGACGGGATTGTTGATGAAAAGGCAATTCAATATTGAAAGCATCACAGTCGGGCACACAGAACAACCGCAGATTTCCAAGATGACGATTGTCGTCCATGTGGAGGATAAACAAAAGCTTGAGCAGCTTCTCAAACAGTTACAGAAGCAGGTAGATGTACTAAAGGTACAGGATATTTCGGATAAAGCGATTGTCGTTCGAGAGCTGGCGCTCATAAAGGTCGTTTCTCCTCCGGCAGTAAGGGCGGAAATCAATAGTATCGTAGAGCCGTTCCGAGCACAGACAATTGATACAGGAAAGAACGTCGTAACCTTTCAAGTCACTGGGCATTCAGAAAAGATAGATGCATTCATTGAGCTAGTAAGGCCTTATGGAATAAAAGAGCTTACGAGAACCGGTGTCACTGCCTTTGTAAGGGAAACACAAAAGGCTCCTGCGCCACAGCTATCCATTTTACAATAAAGTGAAATTTTGATTGGTAGGGGTTTTCTTTCATCCCCCAGCAATCATTAGTTGAACCAATCGGGCTTTTAGGGACAGTTGATCTCCCGCTTAGCTGTTTCATTTCTTTTACCATCTTGAATTGGGAATCTTACTGTCCCTTAATGCGGGATAAAAAAACAATATAAAAACTAGGAGGAATTTATTATGGCGAAAATGTATTATAACGGGGATATCAACGAGGCAGTTCTACAGGAAAAGACAATCGCAATCATCGGCTATGGCTCGCAGGGGCATGCACATGCATCGAACTTGAAGGATTCCGGCTATAACGTGGTAGTAGGGATTCGCCCAGGGAAATCGTATGATCAGGCAAAAGAGGACGGTCATGAGGTGTATATGGTGAAGGAAGCGGCTGAACGTGCAGACGTAATCATGGTTTTATTGCCAGATGAAAAACAAAAGGCAGTATATGAGGCAGAAATCGAGCAGGCTCTAGCAGCTGGGAAGTCACTAGCATTTGCACACGGCTTTAACATTCACTTTGGTCAAATCATTCCACCTGAGGATGTAGATGTATTCCTAGTTGCACCTAAGGGACCGGGACATTTAGTGCGTAGAACATACGAATCTGGTGCTGGAGTTCCAGGATTATTCGCTGTATACCAAGATGCAACCGGAAATGCGAAGGAAACGGCACTTGCCTATGCAAAAGGAATCGGGTCTGCAAGAGCTGGTGTATTAGAAACGTCCTTTAAAGAAGAAACAGAGACAGATCTATTCGGTGAGCAGGCTGTACTTTGTGGAGGAACGACTGCTCTTGTGAAAGCCGGCTTTGAAACACTTGTGGAAGCAGGTTATCAGCCAGAGCTAGCCTATTTTGAAACGCTCCATGAGCTGAAGCTCATTGTCGACCTAATGTATGAGGGAGGACTTTCTACGATGCGATATTCCATCTCCGATACAGCAGAATGGGGCGATTTCGTATCAGGGCCTAGAATCATAGATGCATCAGTGAAGGAACGGATGAAAGATGTACTGGCAGATATCCAAAGCGGAAAGTTTGCAAAGGAATGGATTGAGGAGAACGAAACGAATCGTCCGAAATATAATGCGATCAAGGAAGCAGAATCGAAGCACCAAATTGAAGAGGTGGGAGAAAAACTTCGTGAGATGATGCCATTTATCAACGCAGGTAAAAAACAGGTGAGGAAAGAAGTGGTGACTAGTGGGCAAGGTTGACATATTTGATACTACCCTAAGAGATGGCGAGCAGTCCGCTGGGATTAACCTGAATACGCAGGAAAAGCTAGAAATCGCACGTCAGCTTGAAAGATATGGCGTTTCCATTATTGAGGCGGGGTTTCCTGCCTCCTCACCTGGAGACTTTCATGCAGTGAAGCAAATTGCGGACACTGTCAAGAATTCCGTGGTAACTGGCTTGGCTCGCTCGATGAAAAGTGATATTGAGACATCTTGGGAGGCACTAAGAGGCGGGGTACAGCCACATCTTCATACATTTATCGCAACCTCTCCAATTCATATGCAATATAAGCTGAATAAAACACCGGAGCAGGTAATCGAGCTGGCAGTGGAATCCGTTAAGCTGGCACGAAAATATTTTCCGCTGGTGCAATGGTCTGCAGAGGATGCGACACGTTCCGATCGAGACTTCCTTGTGAGAATCATTCAAGAGGTAATTAAGGCAGGAGCTACCACGATCAATATTCCAGATACGGTGGGATATGCCACTCCTATTGAATACGGCGCACTTTTCCGATATTTATCGGAAAATGTGCATGGCATAGAAAAGGTAAAGCTCTCTGCACATTGTCATGACGACTTAGGCTTTGCCGTAGCGAACTCCTTGGCAGCTGTTGAAAACGGAGCCACGCAGGTGGAGGGAACGATTAACGGTATTGGAGAACGGGCTGGAAATGCGGCGCTAGAGGAAGTGGCGGTAGCCCTTCATATACGAAAGGATTATTATCAAACGGAATCTGGCATTGTGCTGAAGGAAACCAAACGCACGAGCCAGCTCGTAAGCAAGCTGACAGGGGTTGTCATTCAGCCGAATAAAGCAGTAGTCGGGAAAAATGCTTTTGCCCATGAATCTGGCATCCATCAGGACGGCATGCTAAAGAATCCAGAAACCTATGAAATTATTACCCCGGCTTTAATTGGAGAAGCAGCAACTGAGCTAGTGTTAGGAAAGCATTCCGGACGCCATGCCTTTTCGAAAAGGGCAGAGGAGCTAGGGTTTCAGCTAGAGCCGGATAAATTAAACGCTGCTTTTGCTACTTTTAAAAAGCTAGCCGATCGGAAAAAGGAAATTTCCGAAGAGGATCTATTCACTTTATTGACAGAGCAGCAGGTAACTAGTGGAGAAGTCGAGGTTTACGAGCTAGAGGAGCTGGTCGTTCATTATGAAAACAATGTGCCAACCTCTACAATTCGAATCAAAAACCCAAGTGGAGAAAGTCTTATTGCAAAAGGAGAGGGCTCCGGAGCGGTAGAAGCAATTTTTCAGACGTTAGAAATACTGGTGAATGGAGAGGTGAAAATCCTAGATTACCGAGTATCCTCTATTTCAAAAGGAAGAGATGCGCTTGGGGAAGCAGTGATCAACCTTTCTTATAATGGTGCAGTATCCACTGGAAGAAATTCGTCACAGGATGTGTTAAAGGCATCCGCGAGAGCTTATATAAATGCGATCAATCGTCGACTGATGCAAGAGCATGTGCAAGAACGTAAGGCATTAGTGAATCAATAAAAGAGGAGTGAGTGAGATGGAAAAAACAATCACTGTATTACCAGGCGATGGAATCGGCTTAGAGGTGACAGAGGCTGCCGTTAAGGTGTTAAAGGCAATCGGCAAACGCTACAACCATACCTTTCATATGCAATACGGCGTCATTGGGGGAGCGGCGATTGATGCATTTGAAAACCCCCTGCCGAAAGAGACGATTCGTATGTGTGGCGAGAGTGATGCAATCCTTTTAGGTGCCGTTGGAGGTCCAAAGTGGGATCAGTATCCATCTCACTTACGTCCGGAAAAGGGCTTGCTGGCTCTTCGAAAGCATTTCGGGCTTTATGCGAATATCCGCCCGGTGAAGGCGATCCCTGCACTATTAGACGCATCTCCTTTGAAAAAGGAAATCGCGGAACATGTAGATATGGTCATTGTGCGAGAGCTGACCGGAGGCTTATATTTCGCAGAGCCAAGGAAGAAAACGAATGACTACGCAGTAGATTCCCTTGTCTATACAAGAGAAGAAATCGAGCGAATTGTCGATGTGGCCTTCCAGCTTGCGAGAAGCCGGAGAGGGAAGCTGGCATCCGTTGACAAGGCGAATGTATTAGATTCCAGTAAGCTGTGGCGTGAAATTGTGGAAGAGAAGAAGCAGGGCTACCCTGATGTGAAGGTAGAGCATATGCTCGTAGATTCTACTTCCATGAAGCTAATTACAGGCCCGGCGGAGTTTGATGTAATCGTGACGGAGAATATGTTCGGAGATATTTTGAGCGATGAGGCTTCTGTTATAACAGGCTCTCTAGGTATGCTACCATCTGCAAGTATGCGAGAGGATGGCTTTGGTTTATTCGAACCGGTGCACGGCTCTGCACCTGATATCGCTGGACAGAATAAGGCAAACCCAGCAGCGGCCATTCTTTCTGCGGCAATGATGCTAAGGGAGTCCTTCCAAATGGAAACAGAGGCTATAGCAATAGAGGAAGCCGTTAATAGTGTACTAAATGATGGATTCTTTACAGGTGATTTGGCGCCGAAAGGTAGTAGGGTTTTATCCACAAAAGAATGGACGGATAAGGTATTAGATGAACTAGATTTAGAGTTTGTTTCCGATAGTATCATGTATTCATATGTGTAAGTGAGGAGAGAGCGGGATGGCAAAGACGATTATTGAAAAAATTTGGGAGCAGCATGTGGTTTATCGAGAGGAAGGGAAGCCGGATCTTCTTTATATTGACCTTCATTTAATACACGAGGTTACTTCACCTCAGGCGTTTGAAGGCTTACGTATAAATAATCGCAAGGTTCGCAGACCGGACTTATGCTATGCGACGATGGATCATAATGTACCAACCCTCAATAGGCACGTAATAAAGGATCCCATCGCCTCCAAGCAGATTAATACACTTCAACAGAACTGCGAGGAATTTGGCATCCCTCTTGCAAATATTGGCCACCCAGATCAAGGGATTGTGCATATCATTGGTCCCGAGTTAGGCCTTACGCAGCCAGGAAAAACAATTGTGTGTGGAGACAGCCATACCTCCACACACGGTGCTTTTGGAGCTATCGCATTTGGAATCGGTACTAGTGAGGTGGAGCATGTGCTTTCCACTCAGACGCTTTGGCAAGCCAGACCGAAAACAATGGAAATCAAAGTGACAGGGGAACTAGGTCATGGCGTAGCTGCAAAGGATATTATTCTTGCGATTATCTCCAAGTTTGGCATCGACATGGGTACCGGTTATATCGTGGAATACACCGGGGACGCTATTAGGAAGCTTTCGATGGAGGAGCGCATGACTATTTGTAATATGTCAATCGAAGCTGGAGCGAGAGCTGGTTTGATTAGCCCGGATGAAACAACGATTGAATTTCTACGAGGACGTGAGTATTCTCCGAAGGGTGAAGCTTTTGAAGAAGAAGCGAAGCGCTGGCTTGCGTTGGCGACAGATTCGGGAGCAGTATACGATAAAACGGTGGAAATTTCCGCTGACGAAATAGAGCCGTTTGTCACTTGGGGGACAAATCCTTCCATGGGCTCTGGCGTGACGCAAAGAATCCCATATAAGGCAGATTTCACAGATGTTAGTGACCAGCAGGCACATGAGAAGGCATTAGCATATATGGGCTTGCAAGAGGGAATGCCGATTGAGGATATCCAAATCAGCAATGTATTTATTGGCTCCTGTACGAATGCTCGATTAAGCGATTTGCGAGCGGCTGCTAAGATAGTAGAAGGACGAAAAGTACATCCTAACGTGCATGCCATCGTGGTACCAGGATCGCAAACCGTGAAGGCTCAGGCAGAGCAGGAAGGGCTTGACCAAGTGTTCAAGAATGCTGGGTTTGAATGGAGAGACTCGGGCTGCAGCATGTGTCTTGCGATGAACGATGATGTGGTACCAGCCGGAGAGCATTGTGCCTCCACCTCCAATCGAAATTTTGAAGGTCGTCAAGGAGCTGGCGCTAGAACTCATTTAATGAGTCCAGCAATGGCAGCAGCTGCCGCAATAGAAGGTCATATAGTGGACGTAAGAAAATTTCAGCTGGCACATGTGTAAGGAGGAACACCATGGAACCGATTAATATAGTGAAAAGTGTTATCACACCTCTTAATAGAAAGAACGTCGATACTGACCAGATTATCTCGAAGGAATTTTTGAAGCGTATTGAACGTACAGGCTTTGGCAAGTATCTATTTTATCATTGGAGATTTGATTCGGCTGGGAATGAAAGAGAAGATTTTATTTTAAATGATGCTCGCTACAAAGGCTCCTCTATTTTAGTTGCACAAGACAATTTTGGGTGTGGCTCCTCTCGTGAGCATGCACCTTGGGCAATATTTGACTATGGCTTTCGTGTGGTCATTGCACCTAGCTTTGCGGATATCTTCTATAATAACTGTATGAAAAATGGTCTATTGCCAATCAAGCTAGGGGTAGAAGAGGTGGAGCAGCTATTAGCGAAAGAAACGTATTTGATGGAGGTAAACCTAGAGGAGCAAACTGTAATCGGCGAGGAGGGCACGGTCTTTCATTTTGATATCGACCCTTATCAGAAGAAAATGCTGCTTAATGGCTGGGATGAAATTTCACTGACCTTTCAATATGAGGAACACATAAAAGCATACGAGGAACGCTCACTGGCTTAAGCTGGTGAGTTTTTTTGTGGACACTTGACTTATAGCGGTAACTAAAATATAATTAGTTACGAAAAGTAACTGCAGAGGGGTTATCCTATGAAATATCATCAAAAGCCTTTGACGTACGTGGAGTTAGTAGAATTAAAGGTAATGGATTTAGAAAAATCCAATCGCTTCTATCAAGAGGTGCTAGGCTTCCAAGTTCTAGAGCAGACGGACAATAAAATAGTCTATACAGCAGATGGAGAGACAGCACTTGTTTCCATCACGAAGCCAGCAGAAGTAACGGCGAAGCCACCAAAAACAACGGGCTTGTACCACCTAGCCATATTGCTCCCTAGTCGAGCAGATTTAGGTGCGTTCCTACGGCATGCCATTGAATCAAATATCCAATTAGGAGCAAGCGACCACATCGTCAGTGAAGCATTGTATCTGAACGACCCAGACGGAAACGGGATAGAAATCTATCGAGATCGTCCAGACAATGAATGGAACTGGGAGAAAGGCAACGTAGCAATGGACTCCTTACCAATTGACGGAGCAGGTGTCTTAGAGGCAGGTCAGCATACCGAATGGAAAGGCATGCCGAAAGAAACGCTAATGGGCCATATCCATTTACAAGTGGCTGATTTAAAAGCAACTCAGCAATTCTACGAGCTTCTAGGCTTTGAATTAGTAACCCCATATCCAGGTGCACTCTTCATGTCCTCCGGCAAGTACCATCACCATATCGGATTCAATACATGGGGTAGTCAAGGCGCACAGCCAGCTCCGGATACAGCAACCGGACTCGAGGCTTTTACAGTTGTTTATCCTTCTTTTGAGGAAAGGGAAAAGGTGATTGAGAGGCTTGGGGAGAAGGGGATATCTGTTAGTGAGGAAGACGGGGTATTTATAGTTAAGGATCCATCGCAAAATAGAATGAAGCTAGTTGTGAAGTGATAGAGGAAACCGCTACCGTATAGGTGGCGGTTTTTAGTTGGAGATAACATTGCTTTGAAGGTTGTTGTCTATGAATACCAGTCATAGTTTAATAATCGCAAAGACCGTCCCCATAATCGCAAGATAGGATTCCTAATCGCAAGATCATGAACCTTAATCGTAAGATAGGATTTCCTAATCGCAAGATCAGTAACCTTAATCGCAAAATAGGCTCACCTAATCGCAAGATCCAACCAGTTAATCGCAAAGACCACGTTGTTGATCGTTAAGATTGGTACGCAGGAATTCTTCATCGTAAAGATAAGTCAGGAAATCGTCAAGATTATCTTTATAATCGTTAAGATACGAAGGTTAATCGTAAAGATCCGGCTGCTAATCGTAAAGATTGGTAGGCAGAAATCCTTATCGTAAAGATAAGTAGTGGAAGCGTCAAGATTGGCTCCCTAATCGTCAAGATACGAAGGTTAATCTTCAAGATCTACCTGCTAATCGTTAAGATCAGTGGTCGAGCCGTACCTTGGGTAAGCGTCCGCCGAAAACGGAGAACCAGACTTTCTTCTAATATAAAGGCCATCATGACATTCAATCATGATGACCTTTTATTTTGTACAAATCTCTTTATCCTTCTTATCAATGTGCCTTCAACATACCGCCATCAACCACTAAGCTTTGGCCTGTCATATAGGAATTAGCCTCTGAGCATAGGAAGGTAATGACTTTCGCGAATTCCTCGGGCTCGCCGTAACGTTCGATAGGGATAGCCTCGCGATTACCCTGGCGGATTTCCTCTAGTGACACTTGTTTCTTATTTGCTGCAATTTCATCAAGCTCTGTCACTCGGTCCGTCTGAATTCTCCCTGGTCCTACGGTATTTATCATGATATTGTACTTGGCATTTTCTCTCGCCAAGGTTTTAGATAGCCCCACCATCCCTAATCGGAAGGTGTTGGACAAGATAAGTCCATCAATAACCTCTTTCGTTGAGGAGGATGAAATGTTTACGATCCTGCCGAAGTTTTGCTCACGCATATGCGGGAGAGCCAGTCTGATTGTGCGTATGTAGCTTAGTAGATTTTTTTCAAATGAGTTGATCCAATCGGAATCATTTACCTGGTCGAACCCGCCGGCAGTTGGGCCACCTGCATTATTTACTAAGATATCGATCCCTCCGAGCTGCTTGTTCACTGTATCGAAAAGGCTTTGGATATCCTCTTCTTTTGTTACATCGCATACTTGATAGAAGACCTGCTCGTTTTCGGAGACGTTTCGAATCTCTTCTACAGTCGCCTGAAGATCTTTTTCGCTTCTACTAGAAATAAAAACAAATGCCCCTTCTTTTGCGAATTGAGTAGCAGTCGCTTTCCCTAACCCCTTACTCGAAGCCATGACAATTACACGCTTTCCTTTCAGTCCTAAATTCATAAAAACATCTCTCCTTCCCTGGTCTTTCTATACATTTTACCGAGAAAAAAGGTTTCTGTCTTTACGTACGTTCCTACTATTCTAACAAATGCAATTAGAACTAGAGCTTTAGAAAATATACCTAAGTAGAAATTCCTCTAAAAAACTCGTATTTCATCAATCGATGTAAGTAGGAACAATTTTTCCTATAGAATATTGTTGAAAAGATTTTAGAGAAATGCAGTAATAGCAAGGCTTGTCCCGTTTTTTCTATTTTTTATCCAAAAGAATTAGACGTTCTCTGTAACATATTTGTTACACAATTGTAAAAATAAAAGAGTTTAAAAAGTGGTAAGATGGGTTTAGATAAATTTTCAGAAAATTAAGTTTTGGGGGAGCCAAATGAGATTGAGATCTATGTTGCAAAAGGCCATGGCTATATTCGTACTATCTTTTCTTATAGTATCAACAACATTCGCTGTTAATACCGAAGCTGCAAGCTCTGTAAATTCATCCGACTTAGTTTCAACAGCAAAAGATTTGATTGGTATCAAATATCGCGGCGGTGGCACGACAAAAGCTGGTTTTGATTGCTCAGGATTTGTGGGGTATGTTTACAAGGATTTAGGAATAAGTTTACCAAGATCTTCTTCAGGGATGTATGCAACTGGTACAAAGGTGAAAAAAGATGACTTAGCCTCTGGTGATTTAGTATTTTTTAATACATCTGGTAAAGGTGTATCACATGTAGGAATATACATTGGAAATGGTAAGTTTATTCATTCATCCAGTTCAAAGGGTGTAAAAATTGATAAACTAAGCGACCCATATTATTGGGGGAAACGCTATGTTGGTGCTAAGCGTGTAGCAGAGGTTACTGTAGCTAAAAACGAATAAAAACATATTAAAATGTGCTCTATCGTATACTAAAGCGATAGAGCATTTTTCTTTGGTAAGTAATTATAATTTTACTAAAGCTTGGTGAAAATAGAATGTATATAGTTGATTATTTGGGACTCCTTCGTCATAATGGAAAAAAGATGAAAATCGTGACCGGGAGGGATCAAAAGGAATGAGTATTTCCGTTATACATTTGGTGAACCGAGCAAGGCGAGCTTCCGTTTAATTATGCAGAAGGATAAGGAAAAGGAGGTTGAGCTCTCGGAAAAAGGAAAATGCTATATTGTAGATATTAGTCCGAATGGTGCTAGGATTTTGTCTAATCGTAAATGAATTAAAGAATCGCAGAAAAAAAGAAATAAGCAGAGTTCACTGATTCGACAAAAAACGACAAAAATTAAATAAATATATTTTAAAAAAGCAGGATATTATAGATTGGTGTAGAAATATTATTATAGAGCTTAAATTAAAGGAGGAGTTTACATGTTAAACTTTAACATTCGCGGAGAAAATATTGAGGTGACTCCTGCAATTAGAGAATACGTTGAAGGGAAAATCGACAAAGTTGGCCGCTACTTTAATGAGGATATTCAAGCTACAGCAAACGTCAATCTAAAAGTTTATAATGATAAACAAACAAAAATAGAAGTAACAATCCCGATGAAAAACTTGACTCTTAGAGCAGAAGAGCGTCATTCAGATATGTATGCTGCAATTGATTTAATTGTAGATAAATTAGAAAGACAAATCCGTAAATATAAAACAAAAGTAAACCGCAAATTCCGTGAGCGTGAAGGTGTTGGAGCATACTTTGCAACAATCGAAGCTCCGGATGCACCAGTAGCTACAGAAGAAGATGAATACAATATCGTACGTACGAAGCAATTTGATCTTAAACCAATGGATCAAGAGGAAGCAGTATTACAAATGAATATGCTTGGTCACAATTTCTTCATCTTCACTGATGCAGATTCTATGGGAACTAACATTGTGTATAAACGTAAAGATGGAAAATACGGCTTAATCGAAACAAACTAAATCGACATCGACCCATCCCTTTTTTAGGGATGGGTTTTCTATTTGTGTTCTACAATTTTCGTTGAGGTGTCCACATATAAATAGTACAAGTTCGAACTGTATATAAAGCAACAGTGTGAATGAAACATGGACATTAATTCGACATGGCACGAGAACCTTACTAGAAGTGAACTACCTAATTATGTAAGACTATTTTGATTAGCTTATTTGCGTAGGGTACTATCGAATGGTAAAATGGAGAGTAAGACTAAATGGGAAGTGAAGATAACATGCTAAGTGTTTTAAATAAAGTATTTGATCTGAACAAACGTGAACTGAAGAAGCTAGAGAAAATCGCCGACCAGGTGGAAGCTCTTGCAGGAAAAATGGAAGCATTGTCCGATGAAGAGCTAAGCGCAAAAACAGTTGAATTCCGTGAGAGATATGCAAATGGAGAAACGCTAGAAGAATTGCGTGCAGAAGCTTTTGCAGTAGCAAGAGAAGGTGCAAGACGAGTCCTTGGAATGTATCCATTCCGCGTTCAAGTTATGGGTGCTGCTGCATTACATGATGGAAACATTGCGGAAATGAAGACAGGGGAAGGGAAAACACTTACCTCTACGATGGCAGTTTATTTGAATGCTATTCCGGGCCTAGGAGCTCATGTCGTAACAGTCAATGAATACCTATCTAGCCGTGATGCGGAAGAAATGGGTAAATTATATAAGTTTTTAGGTTTGACGGTAGGATTAAATTTAAACTCCATGTCGAAGGAAGAAAAACGCGAAGCGTATGCGGCTGATGTAACATATTCCACAAACAATGAGCTTGGATTTGATTATTTAAGAGATAACATGGTTCTTTATAAGGAAGAAAAAGTTCAACGTCCTCTACATTATGCTGTAATCGATGAGGTGGATTCTATCCTGGTCGATGAAGCGAGAACGCCTTTGATTATCTCAGGACAAGCAAATAGAGCAGCTGTCCTTTATAAGCAAGCAAACGCATTCGTTCGTACGCTGAAAAAGGACGAGGACTACACATACGAGGAAACAACAAAAGGAGTAACTCTAACAGACGATGGTGTGGAAAAAGCGGAGAAAGCATTCAATATTGATAATTTATTTGATTTGACTCATGTACGTCTGAACCATGCGATTAACCAATCCTTAAAAGCACATGTTTCCATGCACGTGGATGTGGACTATGTTGTACAAGATGGGGATGTTGTCATTGTTGACTCCTTCACTGGTCGTCTAATGAAGGGACGTCGCTATAGCGATGGTTTGCACCAAGCAATTGAGGCGAAGGAAGGTCTTGAGATTCAAAATGAGTCCATGACAATGGCGACTATTACCTTCCAAAATTTCTTCCGTATGTATGACAAGCTATCAGGTATGACTGGTACTGCGAAGACGGAGGAAGAAGAGTTCCGCAACATCTACAACATGAACGTAGTGGCAATTCCAACAAACCGTCCAATCATGCGTGACGATAGACCAGATTTAATCTATGCATCTATGAAAGGGAAATTTGAGGCAGTTGCTGCGGATATTGCAGAGCGTCATAAAAAAGGACAGCCTGTGCTGATTGGTACGGTAGCAATTGAAACGTCTGAAATCATATCACAGCTATTAACAAAGCACGGCATTAAGCATAATGTATTAAATGCGAAAAACCATGAGCGTGAAGCGGAAATTATTGCAGAAGCAGGTCAGCTTGGCGCAGTAACGATCGCAACAAACATGGCTGGTCGTGGTACGGACATTAAGCTTGGTGAAGGTGTAATAGAAGTTGGCGGCCTTGCAGTAATCGGTACAGAACGCCATGAATCTAGACGTATTGACAACCAGCTACGTGGACGTTCTGGTCGTCAAGGAGACCCAGGGGTAACGCAATTCTATCTTTCTATGGAAGATGAGCTAATGCGTCGTTTTGGATCTGACAACATGAAAAACATGATGACCAAGCTAGGAATGGACGATTCACAGCCAATCCAATCCAAAATGGTATCTAGAGCAGTAGAATCGGCACAAAAACGTGTAGAAGGAAATAACTTCGACTCTCGTAAACGCCTATTGCAATATGACGATGTGCTTCGCCAGCAAAGGGAAATTATCTACAAGGAGCGTAATGAGGTTCTTGAAACAGACAACATGCGTGAGCTTGTGGAATCAATGATTTTCAATGTAATAGAGCGTCTTGTTACGGCTCATACAAATGCAGATAATAAAGCGGAGTGGAACCTGAAGGCAATTGAAGATTATGCACATGCAAACCTTCTTCCAGAGGGTGTTATCACACAAGAAACGCTTCAGGATCTCTCTCAAGAGGAAATTATTGAGAAATTAAAAGCAGAAGTGCTTCGTCTATATGACGCAAAAGAAGAAGAGTTAACCTCAGAGCGTATGCGTGAATTTGAAAAGGTAGTATTGTTACGTTCCATTGATTCCAAATGGATTGACCATATTGATGCGATGGATCAGCTGCGTCAAGGTATTCATTTACGAGCATACGGTCAAACCGATCCATTGCGTGAATACCAAAGCGAAGGCTTTGCGATGTTTGAAACAATGGTAGAGGCTATCCAAGAGGACGTAGCGAAATATGCGATGAAGGCAGAAATTCGTAGCAACTTAGAACGTGAAGAGGTTGCAAAAGGGCAAGCGGTAAATCCGAAAGAAGAAGGCGGACCAGTGAAGAACAAACCAGTTCGCAAAGAAGCTGCGGTTGGCCGTAACCAGCCATGTCCATGTGGAAGTGGAGAAAAATATAAAAACTGTCATGGGGCAGTAAGATAAGAGAAACACGGAGGAACTTGCAATGATTGAAATCTCAGTAGTAAGAAATGAATTAGACCGTACATCTGAAAAGTTAAATGACTTTAGGGGGTCTCTTTGACTTAGAAAACAAAGAGGCTCGTATCCAAGAGCTGGAGGAAGTCATGACTTTCCCTGATTTTTGGGATGATTCGCAAGCGGCTCAAAAGACGATTAATGAATTAAATGCCTTAAAGGCAGTTGTGGAGCAGTATAAGGAGCTAGTTTCTACGCAAGAAAATCTAGAAATGACGCTTGAGCTAATAAAGGAAGAGCCAGACGAAGAGCTACAGGAGGAGCTAGGCAATGAATTGAAGGAGTTCACTTCCTCCCTAGAGGAATTTGAATTACAGCTTCTGCTTAGTGAAGAGTATGATAAGCACAATGCTATTCTCGAGCTTCATCCGGGAGCTGGAGGGACAGAATCCCAGGACTGGGGTGCCATCCTTCTACGTATGTATCAGCGATGGGCTGACAAACGTGGCTTCAAGGTGGAAACAATCGACTATCTTCCTGGTGATGAAGCGGGGATTAAGTCCGTTACATTGCTGATCAAAGGGCATAATGCTTATGGCTATTTGAAGGCAGAAAAGGGAGTACATCGACTCGTTCGGATTTCTCCTTTCGATTCTTCTGGCCGTCGCCACACTTCCTTCGTATCCTGTGAAGTAATGCCGGAATTTACGGATGAAATTGAAATTGAAATTCGTACAGAAGATTTAAAAATTGATACGTATCGTGCTACAGGTGCTGGTGGTCAGCATATTAATACGACAGATTCTGCTGTCCGTATTACGCATCTACCAACTGGCACTGTCGTAACCTGTCAAACAGAGCGCTCTCAGATTAAAAACAGAGAGCAAGCGATGAAGCTGTTAAAATCCAAGCTATATCAATTGAAAATTGAAGAGCAGGAGGCACAGCTTGCTGAAATCCGTGGAGAACAAAAGGAAATTGGATGGGGAAGCCAAATACGCTCCTATGTATTCCACCCTTATTCAATGGTGAAGGATCACCGGACGAACTACGAGAGCGGAAATGTCCATGCCGTGGTGGACGGAGAGTTAGATGCATTTATTCATGCCTACCTTCGCTCAAAAATAAATTAATAGACGAAACTTACTCTGGTGCTATAATGAAATTATGGCACCGGAGTATTTTATTTCCAGGGGGAATGGGGGAGAACATGGATATTCATCAATTAAAGAAGCAAGATCTAGAGAAAAAGAATTTTATCTTGTTTTTAGCGTTTGCTTTGGCATCTGGCTTAGGCTTACTAGTTCAAATCTTAATTCAAGAAGCACAAACTATTGTAATTATAATAGGTATAATCTTTCTTATTTCTATTATGATGTATTTTTTATCAAGAAAATCGCAGGCTGTATCACTAGTTTTTCCATATGGTATTGTGCTGGCTGGGGCGATTACAGCGGGAAGTATGAGCTTTTTCAATGAAGTGAGCATTGCGACGATTGTGTTAACGTTATTTGTCTTAATTTTAAGCAGCTTACATAACAGTCAAGGGGTATTCCTATTTGGCTATGCGTTATCTGTGATTGTGATGATTATGAATGTTAACCTAGATGAGTTTGGCGTATTTGAAGGAAAGGTGCCAAACATCTTTTTTATCCAGTTCATTATGGCGTTAGGGATTTTTCTTCAGGTCCGTCAAAGCAAGCAAACCTTTACAAATGTCGAAAAACTGATGGAGGAAGCAGCTAAGAAAACTGAGCAAGAATCCTTATTGAATGAAAAGCTGGAAGCAGCTGTTGCAACGATTACCACTAATTTAGAGCAAATCCGAACTAGTACACATTCCTCGATTGCAGCTCAGCAACAAATGCTTACTGCTGTGGGGGAAGTAAGTGTAGGTTCACAGCGACAGTCTGATTATGTAACGGATATTGTTCAGAATACAGAGGAGACCTTTGATTCTGTGAAAGAAATGGCAGGCAATCTGCATGAGCTTGCAGGACAAGTCGAAGCAGCAGGAAATAATGCTTCCATAGGGTCGGAATCGATGGAAAACATGAAAAAGGAGATAGATCAGTTTACCATCTCGTTTGAAGAATTACACCAAACCTTTCATAAGCTTTTTGACAAGATTCAGAGCACGAATGATTTGGCAAGCACCATCAGGCAAATAACCGATCAAACGAATCTCCTTGCCTTGAATGCTTCGATTGAAGCTGCCAGAGCAGGTAATCATGGCAAAGGCTTTGCAGTAGTTGCAGAGGAAATTAGAAAGCTAGCAAATGTAACAGCACAAGCACTAGAAAAAATTGATCAAAATCTCGATGAAGTAAACAAATATAACGAGGCAGCTCTTGAGAAGCTAGACAAAGGTATCATTCAGGTTCGTAACCAGGTAAAAACAGCGGACCAGTCCAACCAATCCTTCCAAGATTTGTTCCGTTCCATGAAAACACTACAGAACCAGCTGTCGCTATTTTTAAATAAAGTAGATAAAATAGCTGTAAATAGTGAGGCAATCAGCGTAAGCACAAACGAATTTGCAGCAATCATTGAAGAAAGCACCGCTACAGTCGAGGAGCTAAATGCCACCCTGCTTCACATTACAGAGGACCAGCAGGCAATCTCCACATATATTGATCAAACATATATAGAGGCCCAAACTATCCAAAACAAATAGGAATCCAGTCGACCAGTAGAGTGAGCAGCTGGTCGATTTTTTTATGAAAGATACAGGCGGGAGGGTTAAGCTGCGTTCATTTTTAGCTAACTATGGATAATTTGTTGGATGAATAGAAATACTCTTGAGTAGGTCGCATGTTGTTCTGGAGGGTATGGTGGATGTCCGCTAGGGATAGAGGAGATGGCTTTATATGTACGATGGCCGCTAAGGATAGGGAAGATTGCTTTATTCTCGGTTGGCTGGGATTTACTCTCACTCGGAGGAAGGTTACTCTCGGTTGGCTTCGGTTTATTCTCAGATAGGAGCAGTTTACTCTCATTCGGCGGATTTACTCTCGTTCAGATGAAATTTACTCTCGGATAGCCGAGCTTTATTCTCATTTAGAATAATGGGAAGGGCATGGCCGATGTCTGCTAGGGATAGGGGAGATGCCTTTATTATCGTTCAGGTGGTATTTACTCTCACTCGGAGGAAGGTTACTCTCGGTTGGCTTCGGTTTATTCTCGGATAGGATCTGTTTACTCTCGTTCGGCGGGTTTACTCTCTGATAGCCGAGAATTACTCTCGTTTAGAATGGTGGAAGGGCATGGCCGATGTTCGCTAGGGATAGGGAAGATGGCTTTATTCTCGGTTGGCTGGGATTTACTCTCACTCGGAGGAAGGTTACTCTCGGTTGGCTTCGGTTTATTCTCGGATAGGAGCAGTTTACTCTCATTCGGTGGATTTACTCTCGTTCAGATGAAATTTACTCTCGGATAGCCGAGCTTTACTCTCTTATAGAGGACCAAGCCGGGAGTTCCAGAATGGCAACGAATGAGAGGTTAGACGCTTTACTAGTTCATTGCGTTATCTTGCTAAAGTTCACAAATAGCCGTTCTGTTGATATACTATTCCAGGTTAATTAGATAAAATGAAAGAGGATTATTATGGAACAAAACAAAAGAAAGTATAAAGAACCACATCCTGTGGTGGAGCGAGTGAAGGATTATATTTTTGTGATAATAGGGGCGGCTGTCGTTGCTTTAGGCTTTAACTTATTTTTATTACCCAACCAGGTAGCTTCTGGGGGAGTTAGTGGGATTAGTACCATACTGAAAGGGGTATTTGGCTGGGAGCCGGGTATTGTTCAGTATGCGTTTAATATTCCGTTGTTTATAGCGGGCATTGTATTTTTAGGAGCACGTTTTGGTCTGAAGTCGTTGGTTGGTACGTTAGTGTTACCGGCGGTTGTTTTGGTTACTGCAAGCTGGGAGCCATGGACTGCAAATCCTTTGCTAGGTGCCCTTTTTGGAGGTATAACGGTCGGTTTAGGTCTTGGCATTGTGTTTAGAGGCGGTGGTTCTACGGGAGGAACAGACTTAGCTGCTCAGATTATTACGAAGTATACAGGACTTTCTCTCGGGAAAAGTGTGCTTTTACTAGACGGTCTGATTGTGTTGAGTGCTGCGATTGCCTTTGATGTGGAAAGTGCCTTGTATGCATTGATTGGCCTTTATGTCACTACCAAGACGATTGATATTATACAGTTGGGCTTTAGCCAGTCGAAAATGATTTATATTATTACAAATAAACAAGAGGAAATTAGAGATGCGATCTATCAAGAGATAGATCGAGGAGTGACAAAGATTCCTGCTTTTGGCGGTTATACAAATCAAGAAAGGCCAGTGCTGATGGTGGTAGCTTATCAAACAGAATTCACAAAACTGAAACATATCATTAAAACCATTGATCCGGCTGCTTTTGTGATTGTTTCAGATGCCTATGAGGTATTAGGAGAAGGTTTCAAAAGGTATTAATCTTGGTATAATAGGTTAATAATTCAAAATTGGAGGTTGCAGGGATGAATAAGAAATTATTAGCTGCAATATTTTCTACGGGCCTTTTACTTGCTGCATGTGGTGGAGACGAAGAATCTACAAATGATTCTACCACTGGTTCTGAAAGTGGCACGGAAACAGCATCTGTGGATGGAGAAGCTGTAGCAAAGCAAAAGTGCGTTTCTTGTCATGGAGGAAACTTTGAGGGGCAAGGAAACTTCCCAGCATTAAATGATGTGGGTTCTCGATATTCCGAGGAAGAGATCCTAGAGGTTATCTTAGAAGGCAAGGGTCGTATGCCAGGTAAAATCATTAAAGGTGAAGACGCAGAGGCTGTTGCTGCATACTTTGCTGAGATGAAATAAAAATAGAAATCGGTTACTCAGTGCTGGGTAACTGATTTTTTTATTGAAAAAAGAAAGTCATCTTCGTTTACAGGTAGAAACGTTATGTTGAATATATCTTTTATTCTGATAATATGACATAATTTATAAAGAATAGAAAGGAATAGTGGAGATTCACGTAGAATTAACATATATGGTACATTTGTTAGGTTGTCGAATGGCGTACTTAGTTAATAAAGTCGACATATTCTTACTCATACTGGATATTTTTACCTACAAAATGAAATCTTCCTGTAACAAAAAGAATGATGACTAATGTTATAATAGGCATGTTGTATTTTATCAAAGAAGAAAGTAATTGGGTGATATATAAATGATTGAAATGGAAAATGTCTATAAGAAGTACCCGAATGGAATTGTAGCAGCCAATGGAATAGACATAGAAATAAAGCAAGGTGAGTTTGTCTATGTAGTGGGGCCAAGCGGTGCTGGTAAGTCGACATTCATTAAAATGATGTATCGCGAAGAAAAGCCGACTTCTGGGAAGATAATAATTAATGGGATTGATTTAAGTACCCTAAAAAATAAAGAGGTACCTTTTTTAAGAAGACAGATCGGTGTAGTGTTCCAAGATTTTAAATTACTACCCCGTCTAAATGTATATGAAAATGTAGCCTTCGCATTGGAGGTAATAGAAGAATCACCAAAAGTAATAAGAAAACGAGTGATGGAGGTTCTGGAGCTGGTGGGTTTAAAGCATAAAGCAAGAATGTTTCCAACAGAGCTTTCAGGTGGGGAGCAGCAGCGTGTATCAATCGCTCGCTCTATCGTAAACACTCCAAAGCTAGTAATTGCGGATGAGCCAACGGGAAATCTCGATCCAGAGACTTCCTGGGAGATTATGAATATATTTGAAGAAATAAATGCTCGAGGAACTACGATTGTAATGGCAACACATAATAGAGAAATTGTAAACACAATTCGACACCGTGTAATTGTAGTGGAGGGTGGAATTATCACTCGAGACGAGTACGGAGGAGAATACGGATATGAAGGCTAGAACAGCTGGGAGACATCTAAGAGATAGCATAAAAAGTATTAGTCGTAATGGTTGGATGACATTTGCATCTGTCAGTGCCGTAACTGTCACGCTACTGTTGGTTGGTGTATTTGTCTTAATCATGATGAACCTTAACAAGGTAGCGGATGATTTAGAGAGTGACGTAGAAATAAAGGTATATGTAGAACTTACCGCTGATGAGGAAGCAACTGCGGCCCTTGGGGATGAAATTAAAAATATTCCCGGTGTGTTAGAGGTAAATTATTCTACTAAAGATGATGAATTAAACAAACTAGTATTAGACTTTGGTGACGATCTTCGACTATATGAGCAGAGTAACCCTTTACATAATGTGTATACGGTGAAAGCAGAAAATCCGCAAGAGACGGAACAAGTAGCAAAGAAAATCGACAGCTTAGATAATATCTATGAGGTGAAGTATGGAGAAGGCAAAATAGAAACACTATTTTCTTTCTTAAATACTAGTAGAAACGTAGGGCTAGTATTAATTTTAGCTCTGCTATTTACAGCGATGTTCCTAATTTCTAATACGATTAAAATAACCATTGTAGCAAGAAGAAGAGATATAGAAATTATGAAACTCGTTGGAGCAACGAACTGGTTTATCAGAATTCCATTCATTCTAGAAGGAATGTGGCTAGGAATATTAGGGGCGATTATCCCGATTACGCTAGTTACCGTGCTTTATTATAATATTTACAATGCCTTACAACCAAAATTAGCCTCTGGAAATTTATTTAGTTTATTAGAGTTTTCCCCATTTATCTATCAAGTAAACGGGTTAATCCTATTGATGGGTATTTTAATAGGAGTATGGGGTAGCTTTATGTCCGTAAGAAAATTCTTAAGAGTTTAGAAGGCAGCCTGAAAGGAGCAAGAAGGATTTGAAAAGACAGTCAAAATGGAGGTTGAGACTGCTTGCAGTAGCAACCATGGGAGCACTTTTATTGGCAGGTCCAAGTGCTCTTGCACATTCACTAAACGACCTCAAGAAAGAAAAAGAGAATTTAGAGCAAAAGAAAGACAATCTGAATTCAACGATTCAAGAAACAAAGAAGCAAATTGATGTGAATGAGTCGAAAATTGATCAGATTATGGCTCAAATTCAAAAGCTAGATAACGAGATTATTAATACGGAAAAAAGTATTACGAAGGCGTTAGAAGAAATTAAGTTAACAACGGATGAAATACAAAAACTAAACGAGTCAATTGCGGAGCTTGAAAAAAAGATAGAAGAGCGAGATGAGCTTCTGCAAGAGCGTATTCGTGCAGTACAGGTAAGCGGAGGTTCTGTAAGCTATCTAGATGTATTGCTTGGGGCAAACAGCTTTATTGATTTTATAGACCGTTTTTCTGCCGTTAATACATTGATGGATGCGGATCGAAAGATTCTAAAAGAACAGGCTGATGATAAAGAACAGTTAGAAGAAGAACAGGCAAGCTTAGAGACTAAGCTGAAAGAGCAAGAAGAAAATAAAGAAAAGCTCCTAAAGCTAAAATCTTCGTTAGACAGCCAAAAGGCTTCAAAGGGTGAATTAGTCGATCAGCTTGAAGTAGAGCAAGCTAAATTACTGAAAGAAAAAGCAAGCATGGAAACAGAATACGAAGAAATCCTGAATTTAAGTAAGGATGTTCAAGATAAAATTGTCGCTGAACAAAAACGCTTAGCAGAGGTTGCTAGAAAAGCTGCTGAGGAGAAAAAACGAAAAGAACAAGCGGAAAAAGATCGCCAGGAAAATGTAAGTGGAGCTATTCCATCTGTATCAGCAGGAAGCTGGACAAAGCCAACAACAGGAACATTTACTTCTGGCTACGGGTATAGAATGCATCCAATCTACGGAAAAGGAAAAATGCATTATGGGGTAGACTTTGCGAATAGTATTGGCACGCCTGTGGTATCTGCAGCAGATGGTGTAGTTACTTACGCGTCTCCACTGAGCACATATGGAAATGTTGTAATGGTGACACATTCTATTGACGGACAAACCTTTACTTCTTTATATGCCCACTTAAGTAAGATTGGTGTTTCTGTTGGACAAGTTGTATCAAAAGGTCAGTATATTGCGGCCATGGGGAATACAGGTAATTCAACAGGACCACATCTTCACTTTGAAATCCACCTTGGATACTGGGAAGGTATGACGAAGAATTCCGTCAACCCATTAAGATACATCCCGCTATAAAAGATACGAGTACAGAACAATCTATTGTTCCGTACTCGTTTTTTTTTGGGTCTTCGTCAGTGAACTTGCTGAGTTGTTCGTTTAGTTTCCATTTACTTAATAAAGGATCTCCACTTTCTAAATCATGCCATATCAAAGCTGCTGGACATCTTATATGAAAAGTCTGACTTTATTTGTACATAATCTAATAATAGAAGAGGTAATTAGATAGAATTCTATTCCTAAGTATGCATATAATAGAATGAATAGATAGTAATCCGGAGGTCAAACGTGAAGAAAAAAATAATTGGACTTTTACTAGTTGGTATACTTGTTGGAATAGCAACCATTTCCTTTGTTAAAAACAATCTTGATGAGGAAACGGATGCATTTGAGGGAGAGCAGATGGGGACAGATTTAGCGACCAATCCAGCAAACGAGGGATTGGGAAAGGGTGATACTGCACCTGATTTCACGCTTACGACGTTAGCTGGCGAGGAGATTTCCCTTTCTGATTATAGAGGAAAGCATGTTATTTTAAATTTCTGGGCTACTTGGTGTCCGCCATGTAAAGCGGAAATGCCGCATATGCAAAATTATTATGAGGATGTAGCTCCTAACAGCAATGTAGAAATCTTAGCTGTAAACTTAACAAGTGATGATTTAGACATAGAAAAAATTGAAGCATTTGTCGATGATTTTGCATTAAGCTTTCCGATTCCTTTAGATGAAGATGGAGAAGTAGGAAGCTTATATAAGGCCATCACAATCCCTACTAGCTATATAATAGATTCCGAAGGGATTATTCAGAATAAAATCGTTGGTCCCATGGATGAACAGATGATGACAGACTATATTAATAACCTAAATTAAAGAATTCGATTTTTGGGGCAAGTATTAAACCTCTTATCTCACACATATAGTAGTGGAAAATAGGAGGGAGAACTTGCACAAAAATCGGATTTTTTTATACGTTACGTTACTTATTATCATTCTGGGCATAGGGTATTTATGGATGAACAAGTCGTCAAAAACTGGACAAGAAGCCATTAGCTCTAGTCAGGTTATTGATGAAGCCTTTGATTTGATTAAAAAAGAGGCTGTATTTAACAAGAATGATAAGCTTCTTGTTGAGGGTGCTATTCGAGGGATGGCCCAGGCATTGGAGGATCCACATAGTACGTATTTAACAGAGGAAGAGGCAAAAGTTCAGGAAGCAACACTAGCGGAGGAAAGAGTAGGGATAGGGGTAGAAATCATGCAATCAGGCGGCAAGTTTATCGTTGTTGCGCCTATTAAAGGTTCCCCCGCCTATCGTGCTGGATTAAAGCCGCAAGATGAAATTGTTCGTATAGATGGGGAAAGGCTAAATGCGAGCACTATGTCAGAGCTTGTTCAGTTATTAAGCGGTGAAAAAGGGTCGACAGTCAAGATGACGGTTTACCGAGCAAGTGAGAATCGCCATGTGGAGTTACATATAAAACGAGAAATCATCTCCCAGCAAACCGTATCTAGTGAAGTAATCGAGGTAGATGATCATTCGATTGGTATAGTGAGCATTTCTATCTTTGGTGAAAAGACGGGAGAGGAATGGGAGAAACAGACACGCTCCTTAGTGGATCGTGGAATTGATGCATTAGTAGTCGATGTTCGTGGCAATCCAGGTGGCTATCTATTTAGCGTATCCTCTGTGGTGGGGACCCTGCTTAACCCGGGAGCAACCTTTGCTTATATGCAGAATGCAGATGGGGTACTAGAGATGTTAAATACGAATACCGATTCTGTCTCTTATTTAAATAAACTTCCAGTGGTTTTATTGCAAAATGGAGGAAGTGCATCTGCAAGTGAAGTACTTGCAGGGGCATTAAAGGATAACAAGCGTGCGATGATTATTGGAGAAACAAGCTTTGGGAAAGGTACTGTTCAGGAGACTCATCCATTATCGAACGGCGGGAAATTAAAAATCTCCACGCATAAATGGCTGACCCCTAAGCAAACTTGGATTCATCATAAAGGGATTGAAGCAGACGTAAAGGTGGAGCAGGATGAATTGTACCTGATGGACCAGAAGTTCTTCCGAGGCCAATTTAAGGAAGGCGACTACGGCGAAGAAGTAAAATATGTTCAGCAGGTGCTTGGAGCTCTTGGTTATAATGTAGCACGCAAGGATGGATTCTATGATAAGAATACCGGAGAGGTTATCAAACAATATCGAGAAGAAAGCAAAATTGCTGTCAATGAAGAGATGGATGACGTGTTATTCCAATCTCTCTCCAAAACGATCACAACTTATAAGGAACGAAAAGAAAATGATCAGCAGCTTCAGATGGGTATTGGTTATTTAATTCACACTTTAAATAAATAAGCGTAAAATTCCTATACGGAAAGACTTCTCGTTTGTTACAATAAGAACAAAAGATGGTAACAAGCGAGGAGGTTACGTATGGTTCAGGAGATTTTGATAGAGTTAGCGAGAGGTATCGGCCGAGTATTCCTTCATCCTGCTTTATATGTAACACTTCTATTCTCAGTATTGATCGGATACTTCCGAGTAAAGAGAGAAAGAAGACAGTTTAGAGCAAGAGTGCTATGGGGAGGAACAGAGGTCAAAAGATTGTTTGAAGGCTATCTATTAGCTATCATTCTATCTATTCTCAGTTTACTAGTAGGATTAGTCATTCCTTCCTCTTGGATGTTCGTTCTGAGTGTATGGATGCTAGTCATGGTGCTGTTGTTTGTTTATCAGCTAGGTTCTCCTATTTATGTTTTTGGATTAACTTTTGTCACACTTTTGGTAATGGATTTCTATGATCTCTCCTTTACTTTCTTAGAATGGGAAGTACGTGGACAGGGAGTATTAGATGAAGCTATCGTTCCATTTGCAATACTTGCAGGATTGCTGCTTATTGCAGAGGGTATCCTTATCCAACGCTTTGGTGGAAAAAGTGCATCTCCAAGACTTGTAAAGACCGCAAGAGGCATAGAGGCAATGGAATATGTGGCAAAGAGGCTATGGATACTACCGATTTTTATCGTAGTACCGGGAGATATCGTACATACATATTTGCCTTATTGGCCACAATTCCCTATTGGGGAAAGCATGTTTTCCTTTGTCTTATTCCCCTTTGTGATTGGCTTGCAGCAAAGCAGTCGTAAATCATTAGCAATTAACTTCTTCCCTAGATATGGGAAGCTAGTGTGGCAGCTAGGAATTGGCGTCACATTGGTTGCGGCAATCGGTTATCTATATCCTATTCTTGGGGTTATCGCTCTAGTTATTGGGGTATTGGTAAGAATCATCATTGCTATTGTGGAAAGCAGAAGGGAACATAGCGGGGCATTTGCCGTTTCACCACAGTCAGATGGTGTGATGATTGCAGGCGTCCTAAGTGATTCGCCAGCAGAGAAGATGGGACTTAGAATCGGTGAGAAGATTGTCAAGGTGAATGGACAAAAGGTTATCAATGAACAAGAGCTTTATGAGGCGGTACAAATCAATGCTGCTCATTGTAGGCTGGAGGTAATTGATACGAATGGAGAGCTGCGTCTCCGTCAGCATGTACTTTTCCGACATGATCATTATCGCCTTGGTTTGATTTTAGTAAGGTAGGAGATTGAATGGAAACACTATCATTAACGACACAGCTAGTATTGGCTATTTTTGCACCAGGTCTTTTAGTCATTCTCTTTACTAGAATTACGTTTAATCAATATGTGGCGCTTGTTTTGACGGTGGCACTGTTTGCGGCATCTGTTTATGCTGGGTATACGCATCGCTGGTGGATTTATATGATTGATGCTGCGTCGTTGACGGCTGGCTTTTGGTATGCGACTCAGATGAATAATAGAGGGAAGAAATCGGAGACTTCATGAACTGTCCTATTTGGGGCAGTTCTTTTTTTATGGGGATTTATAACACATTTGACGTGGTGCTCACTAATAGTTGATGGCTGCTTTCGGCGGACGCTTTCCGTGGGGTGAGTGGCAAGCCAGCACCGAACGCTACCGCGTGCCGATGTTCTGTCTTGTCTTTCTCACTCATCCCACAGGAGTCGCCGCCTTCGCTACCATCAACAAAGTTCTCTAACGAAACGAAAGATAAATTAGAAAAGTTTTGCTCTTTCAAACGAGTTAGCACCATAGGTATTACCGCCCGTCGATACCATCAATAAAGTCCTATGAAACCATAGAGGAGTGATGAGCTATCTATTCAATGAATTTCACATAAACTATTTTTCATCAATTACTGCTTCCTTTGTGTTTAAAATGGTTAATTTTACTAATAATTGAAACTATTGTTCATTTGTTCCGTATGTAAGATGCTGCGTAAGGTTCTTAGAGAGGAGTAGTAAGGTGAAGAGAATAGTATGTTTAATAATCTTGACCTCGATTTTTCTGGCTAGTTGTTCGAATGACAAAGTATTAGATAAAGAAGATGAAAATAGACTACCTCCGCTTGATGAAGAGAAAGGGAGAGATATAGAGGGGGAAAGCAGACTGCCTTCACAAAAAGAAGTTAGTTTCTCTTATGAAGGAAAGAATTTTAACATAATACCTTTTTATGAAGAAGTTCTGGCGTACACGAACTATGTAAAAAAGAATCCATCCGAAAGTAATCCAGGGGCGTATGTAGAAAAAGTATTAAAGCCCTTGCAGGAAAAATCTTCGCTAGAATTATCTATGAAATATCCTTTTACGTTTTCTACTGAAGTCGAACAGTTCGAACAAAATACGATTCAACTTCTTGAAAACCAGGAGCAAATAAATGCGCTAATAGAGGAAGCGCTTATTAAATCTGCAGAACTTCTACCGGGTGGTGATAAAAATGTATATATCATGCCACTAAGACCTGAAGATAACTTTGTAATAAATAAAATGGAGGGCGTAGCTGGCGTAACATATAATGATCAAGATATATTCATCCAGATAGATACTTCCTTTCAGAAAGATATGTTACAGTATATGGTTGCCCATGAATATCACCATGCAATAAACTTACTTGCAAATGGTGGTATGGCTTTCTTTACAGTATTAGATCGGTCCCTTTCGGAAGGGAAAGCAGATACCTTTGCTCATATTGTTTATCCTGACAAAATTCCCCCATGGACTGAGCCTCTATCTGAGGAATCTAAAGTAATTGTTTTGGATGAAATAAGGAAGAACGCTGATTCAACTTCTATTAAAATATACAAAGATCTATTCGATGGGAACTCAGCAAAAGGTATTCCATTATGGTCTAATTACAAAATTGGATTTGAAATTACTCAAAGCTATTTAGAGAATAACCCGGAGACTTCCATTTCTTATTGGACAAGATTATCCTCCAAAAACCTTCTTCAAGATAGTGAGTATAAAGATTTACTAAAGTAAGGTGGGCACGATAGAGAAGGAATTTGCACATGAATTCATGTCTAAAAAAGGGAAGGAAACACAATGAGGAAATCTGGTTATATAGTTTTATTTTCTTGTTTCTATTTATCAATAATGATAATAAGTAATACAGCATCTGCTACAAAATGGATTGAACTAAAACCACAAGAGGTTGTGGATAGAGCTGAAGTGATTGTGACTGGAAAATATGATTTTACAAGCAAGGAGAAACCGAATAGATTTATCTTTCAAAACCTCGATTTTCACATTAAAAATGTTTATAAGGGAGATGTTTCAGAACAAATTATTACAGCTGGTATTGACCATAATGACGTAGGATGGGCAGAGGGATTTCAGACTGAAGATGGAGAATTTCTTTTATTCTTAGAAACAAGGAAGGATGCTGATTTCCTAGTACCAGTTGGAGGACCAAATGGCATGATTCAAATTCACAACGGAAAAGTGGAGGAATCAGATGAAGAAAGAATAAAATTCTTCGAAGATTACCTAGCATCCCAACCCTACAAAACAATAGAAGTAAAGGCTGAAAAAGATTCTGATAGTCGGAATAATAGTCCGTACCTAGTCTTGTATGTTAGTGCTAGTGTTTTAATTGCCGTGGCAATATTACTTTTACTCTATCGCTATAAGAGGAAAAAGTGAATTTCACTAAAAAACGCTCAGAATAGATACTGAGCGTTTTGTATAGGAACAAGAAAATAAACAGCTCCAACATAGGGCGGAGAAAGTTTCTCTACCTCTTTGATAAGTATTGTACACTATCTTAGCTGTCCTTAAGTCGTTGTTTATTAATCAAAAAGAGGATGCACAAGATCTTTCTTAACAGATATAGACTATTTCTGTATTTTAAATTGTTGATAATCTATTTTTAGTAAGCAACTCTATTGGTTCGGAGCAGCGTCGGCGACTCCTGCGGGAGCAGGGTGGTAGGTAAGACAGCACAACCACGCGCGTTAGCGATGGGTGCTGGCTTACCTTGTGGAGGGAAAACTAAGAACGTCACATCGTGTGACAACGTTTTCCTGACCAACATCCTGTCGGCCTCCACTCCAAGCGTCCGACGATGCGAAGAACCAGAGGTTCAACAAATCATACATTCAAATTCAATTTGAGATTTATTTATCAAAACATCTCATAAGTGCTGATCATTCGATTTGTCTAGCCTCTTTTAGTTACTGTGCTGCTTTCCTAGCCAATGCCTGTTCGTGCTCCTTGTGGATACGGTGAAGCAATTCTGCATCAGTTAGGATGCGGTAGCCTGCGTTTGCGATTGCTTTTGCTCCTTTGATCAAAGCTTCGTTGCCAAGTTCAGACTTTGCTGCTTCTCTAAATTCAATCGTGTGGCCGACTAAATCATCTGGACCGATTTTAATATGAGGATGTGCTGTTGGAACAGCATAGCTGATGTTTCCAGCATCTGTAGAGCCTTTTCCTTTTCGTTTTTCGGTGTGTACATATTCACCTACTGCTTCTAGCTCATGGTGGAGAACTTCATCAAGGACAGAGTTCAAGACAAAGTCCTGTACTTCGTTTTGGAAGCGCTCAACGCGAACGCTAGAGCTTGTGGCAAGTGCAGCGCCATTAGCTATAGCTCGCACCTTGTCAGAGACTTCTACTGTGCGTTTCCACGTTTCTGCACGAATGTAGAAGCGGGCCGAAGCGTATTCGGGAATAATATTTGGTGCGTCTCCACCGTGTGTAATGATTCCATGGATTCTTACGTCTGAAGGAAGCTGCTGGCGTAAGGCATTGATCCCATTAAATAATTGAATGACTGCGTCTAGTGCATTGATTCCTTTATCAGGTGATCCGGAAGCGTGAGCTGCTTTTCCGTAGAAATGAAAATCGAGTGGATCAACTGCTAATGA
This sequence comes from Psychrobacillus sp. Z3-81, assembly GCF_056620325.1. Lineage (NCBI taxonomy): Bacteria > Bacillati > Bacillota > Bacilli > Caryophanales > Bacillaceae > Psychrobacillus > Psychrobacillus sp. Z3-81. Next base: position 116,108 of record NZ_JBWQPU010000005.1, on the reverse strand, counting down.
CTCTCCTGTTAAGGATGTCTTCCCAGAAGGGTGAATCATAATAGCGACATCAACCCCTTCTAACAGTCCGTGTTTTACAAAGCTACCCTTTGCGCTCCCGTTAGGACCGCCTTCTTCAGCCGGTGTTCCTAATACAAGGACACGCCCGCCAGTAGAAGGTAGTACCTCTGCTAATGCGATTCCCGCTGCCACGCTTGTTGTTCCGATAATATTATGACCGCATGCGTGGCCGATTCCTGGAAGAGCATCATACTCCGCTAAGAATGCTACAGTAGGACCTTCTTTTCCAGAATCCTTTACAGCATAGAAGGATGTTTCATGACCAGCTACTGCAGTAGTTACCTCAAAGCCTGCCTTTGTTAAAATCTCTACATGCTTTGCGCTTGCGAAAAATTCTTGATTGCCGATTTCAGGTTTTGCATGGATCTCTTGACTCGTTTGAATATACAGGTCTTTATTTTCCTCGATAGATTTTGCGATTAACTCTGTTGCTTCAATAACTGTACTCATGTAGTTTCCTCCTTTAATTTGTTGGGCTATATGATAAGTTGATTTCGTGCTGGCTAGACGCTTTACTTGGGAACCAAGCAAAGGCTAGCCAACACTCTAATCAATTGGTTCTAAAAGGTCCCTGCCTACTTAAAATTCTTTATTTTGCTAAATCATTAAACGTATTTTCTAATTCTTCCTTCGTTAAAATTACTAATGACGAACCGCCTTTTGTATCCTCTTCTACTGCCTGTTTAATGTCTTCCTCTTGGTATAGCTCGACGATACGTTGGTATACCTCATTATCTTTGTCCTCAGCTCGAGCAGCTATGATGTTCACGTAAGGGTAGATAGATTCACTTTCGCCGGCCTCTTTGTAAATTGGATCCTCACCGGGAGAGAAGCCTGCTTGACCAGCGACACCGTTATTGATAACAGAGGCAGTAACGTCTGGTAAAACTCGTGGTGTTTGCTGAGCTGTCATTGGGATGATTTCTAAGTTTAATGGGTTATCGATAATCTTAGATGGATCTCCGTAAAGTCCAAAATCGTCTGCTAATGTTATCAAACCAGCCGTCTCTAATAATCGAAGTGCACGAGCTTGGTTAGATGGGTCGTCAGGGATTGCAATCTTGTCTTTTGCTTTGATTTCACTAACGTCCGTAATTTTTTCTGAATAAAGTCCAAGCGGTGCAAACATAGTAGAACCAATTGGAGCTAAGTCATTGCCACTTTCCTTTACGTAAGAAGCTAGGAAGGAAATATGCTGGAATGCGTTTAAATCAATGTCTCCTTCAGCAAGTGCGTTGTTAGGAAGGGTATAGTCTGAGAATTCCTTTAGCTCAATTTCAATTCCTTCTTTTGCTGCTTTCTCTTGAAGGATTGGCCATTGGACACCGTCAGAACCGTTTACCCCAATGATGACCTTCTTTTCGGAAGCTGATGAGCTGCTACAAGCGGATAAAACAAGTGCTGTAATTACTGCAAATAGTAGTAAGCTAATTTTTTTCATGTCAATCTCTCCTTATCGTCTTAAGAATTTTTTCGATAATGTATTTCCAATCCATTGGGCAAATTGCACAAGTATAATTAAAATCAGTACAGTGACGATCATGACACTTCCGTCAAATCGTTGATAGCCATAGGTCATTGCCACGTGTCCAAGTCCACCTGCGCCAACTGTTCCTGCTACTGCGGAGAAGTCGATTAAGCTGACGGTAGTGAATGTAAGACCTAGAATCAGTGGACCTAGTGCCTCTGGAATTAGCACAGTAAAGATAATACGTAGTGGGCTTGCTCCCATTGCCTGAGCTGCTTCAATTACACCGGTATCGATACTTACTAAATTGTTCTCCACGACCCTAGCTATGGAAAAGCTGGCTACAATGGTCATCGGGAAGATGGCACCTGCTATTCCGATCGTTGAACCGACTACTAATCTAGTAAGCTGCGAAATGGCAACTAAGAAAATAATGAACGGGATCGGTCGAATGATATTTATCAATAAATTTAGTAATTGAAACAAAAACTTATTTTCTAAAATATTTTTCTCACGAGTTACAAAAAGTAGTAGACCAATACTGATTCCTAGAATAGAGGAAAAAATCAGTGTCACAATGACCATGATGATCGTTTCGCCAGTCGATTCTAAAATCGTTGGCCAAAATGTCGTCCAATCAACCTTCATTTGGTGTCACCTCCTGAAGTTCTACAATGGTTGTTAATTCATGAATGGCATCCTTTATTCCCTGCGGGTCTCCTTCAAAGGAAATGAGTAGATTTCCGAATAGCTTTTCCTGCAGCTCTCGAATAGAGCCGTAGACGATGTTAAAGTGTACGCGGTGTTTTTGCGTAACCTGGGAAAGGATGGACTGGTTTGTAACATCCCCTTTAAAGATGACCTGATATAATTTTTTCCCACCGTTCTCTCGCCACTCCTGTAACACAGTAGGGGAGGGGAGATCCTGCTGGACGGATTGGATAAACCGTTTGGTGGTCGAGTGCTGAGGGTTTGTGAATACATCGAAAACGTCCCCTGTTTCAATCACCTCGCCGTCTTCCATGACAGCCACCCTATTACAGATAGATTGAATAACATGCATTTCATGAGTGATCAGCAAAATAGTAATCCCAAATTCCTTGTTCACTTTTTTTAGTAGCCTTAGAATATCAGCCGTAGTTTCTGGGTCTAGTGCAGAGGTTGCCTCGTCACAAATCAGAATATCGGGAGAAGTTGCAAGTGCACGAGCGATTCCTACACGCTGCTTTTGACCACCTGATAGCTGGCTTGGAAAATCCTTTGCCTTGCTTGTTAGCCCGACAAAGCTCAGCAGTTCCTCTACTCGTTTGTCTATTTCTTGTTTTTTTAGACCGGCAAGCTTTAGTGGATATGCTACATTTCCAGCTACAGTACGAGAATGGAAGAGGTTGAAGTTTTGAAAAATCATCCCGATGTTTCTTCTTCTCGTTCTTAAATCCTTAGAGGAAAGGCTGTTCACGTCTGTGTTTTGAATAAAAACGGAACCCTCTGTAGGACGCTCTAGCATATTCACTAAGCGAAGCAGCGTGCTTTTTCCTGCACCGCTGAATCCGATAATACCGAAAATATCTTCTTTCTCAATGGAAAGAGAGACATTCTTTACAGCGTGCACCTTTCGTTTTCCAAGAAGAAAGGTCTTTGAAACATTTTTGAATTCAATCATGGGATCCCTCCTAGAATCATACTTCTTCAAACAACGTAGCCATCTTACTTTCCAGGAAAGAGACTTGATTAGAAATGTGCTAAATGCCTTATTATAATTGGGCAAGACCTCGATGGGGTCTGGCACGGAGTAGGAAGTTAAACAAAAAGAGCTCTCTTTTCTTATCAGATAGACAAGAAAAAGAGAGCTCTTCAAAAGATTTGAAAAACCATCTCTCTCATCTCTCAAGCTAAGCTTGCAGGAATTGGCACAGTGTTCAAATTTGAACCTGTTGCCGAAACGTCATTGGGCCTGTCCCTCGGTTTCTCTGGATAAGAAAGTGATGCGCTATGTAATTGTTGTAAGAATTGATTATAACTTTAAACGCTTTAGTCAAACTAGTCAAGTTATTTTTACTATTAATTTTATTTTGAATATTAATATCGTTTTGATGTACTATAAAAAAATAAGGCTATAAATTGCTAAAACACCAATAGTTCCTAGTACAACAGTCATGGCATTAGAAAAAATAAAAGCCAAAGAAAAAGCTACTATTGCGCCTATTAATCCAAATAAGTAATTTCCTTCTTGGATATAAAGAATGGCTGGAAAGATTAATGCCCCTAACACGGCATAGGGGATATTTGCTAACACGCCAGACACGATAGGAGGTAGTTCCCTGCCTTCTAAAAATGTCAAAGGGAACGCACGTGGGATATATGTAACAATGGCCATGCCAAGGATGGTCCACCAATACCAATCACCCATATTAAGACTCTCCTTTCACGATGGGTCTTGCTTTTTTGGAATAAATCAGTTCAATTAGGATAGAAGCTGCCAGCGTAGCGATTAAAATGGACCAGCCTGTAGATAAGAGTTGTGTCCAATAAAAAAAGCCGTTGATACTTGCGGCAGTTAAAGCTAGCATGACCACCTTTCTATTGCCTTTCATGGAGGGCACTAGAAGTCCGATAAACATGGCATAGAGTGCAACGGACATCGCAGCTTGAAAAAATAACGGCAGATTGGCTCCAATGACATGTCCAACTGCAGTAAAAACCACCCAGCTGCTGTATGCGATGAGGATCACTCCAAAGGCGAAGGAGGTTGTGAGCTTTTCTTCTTTACGGGTTGCCAGAACGGAAAAAGCTTCATCCGTGATTCCAAAAGCATATATTCCTTTTATCCATCTTTTTTCCCGATGCATCTTTTCACTCAGTGATGCCGTCATAAGGAAATGACGTATATTGACGACAAATGTATTTAAAACGATTAAAATAGGGTCAACACCTTTCGTCAAAAGCGTCAAAGACATATATTGGGCAGCTCCGGCATAAACGAGTATACTCATTGCAGTGGCTTGCCAGATAGTTAAGCCAGCCGTTTTTGCAAGAAGTCCAAATGTAAGGGCAATCGGAAAATAGCCAATAGCGATATTTACCCCGGCCCTTAAGCCTTTTGAAAAAGTCACAAATTTCTCACCACCTTCATGATAATGAAGAAATTATACTATAAGAAAGTCGTTTTATGTATACACTAAAAGGGAAAGATTAATTACATAGGAATGCGGAGGGAAAAGTATGCCTGATTGGTTTTCTATAGAAAATTTTACACATTTAGCACAGGACTATCGAGCATTAGGGCCGATAATTGGTATTTTACTTCCTTTCTTGGAAGCGTTTCTTCCATTCTTGCCACTCGTTGTTTTTATCGTGGCAAACGTAACAGCATATGGTCTGTTTTTTGGGTTTTTACTAACTTGGGTGGGCTCTGTTGCAGGATCTTATGCCGTCTTTTTGGTCATTCGTAAATATGGACGAGCTAGAGTTTTAAATTTTATTACAAGACATGAACGAATCCAGAAATTAATACTATGGGTAGAGAGAAATGGATTTGGACCGCTGTTCTTATTTATCTGTTTTCCGTTTACCCCTTCTGCGCTAGTGAACATAGTCGCAGGTTTATCAAATATGAAGAAGCATACATACTTTTGGACATTGACGCTGGGTAAACTAATTATGATATTTGTGGTTAGCTTTATCGGTTCGGATATTAAGGCTTTAATCACTCAGCCAATAAGAACAGCAATCGTTATTGTCCTCATTGCGATTCTTTGGTATGTAGGAAAGAGAGTGGAGAAGAGGTTAGACAAAAAGGTAGAGGCAGATTTTCGAAACATAAGACTAGAGAGAAGCCGAAAAAGAGGAGAGAATCTTGAATAAAGAAGTAAAGGAATGGCTATTAGCGATAGTCATTGGTTTAATCCTGGTGTTTGGATTTAAGGCGTTGATTGCGACCAATTATCATATTATTGGCGAATCCATGATGCCCACTCTTTCTGATAAGGACCGAGTGATTGTCAGTAAGTTATCTAGCCTGGAAAGGATGGATATCGTGATATTCCGCTCAGGGGAGGAGGACTTTGTAAAGAGGGTGATAGGGCTTCCAGGTGATACCATTCACTATGAGAATGACCAGCTTTTTATAAACGGTAAGTACATAGAAGAGCCCTTTCTACAGTCCCATCTTGCATATAAGCAGCCAGAGATGAAATTTACAGAGGATTTTGATCTTCTTGAGCTGACAGGCAGTAAACGGGTTCCGAAAAATAAAGTATTCGTTCTTGGAGATAATCGATTGTCGAGCCTTGACAGTAGGCATTTTTCGTTTGTTGAAAAAGAGGATATTGTAGGTGTCGTAAAAGCAAGATATTGGCCAATATCCGATATGACCATCTATTTACATTCTGAATAATTTCCCTCTACACTCTATGTTTTGTACAATAGAGAGAGGGAAGTTATTCGGATTTTTTTATGGAAAGGAGCTGCTTGGTTTGACATTTCGAATGGTGAGTGGACGATCAGGATCAGGAAAAACGAGATTCATGCAAACGGAAATAATAAGCACCATCCAGGAAGCTCCGTTTGGTGATCCAATTTTTTATATAGTGCCAGATCAAATGTCATTTTCTAGTGAATATGATTTGGCTGCCCGTAGCGGCTTGCCGGGGATTATCCGTGCGCAGGTCACTACCTTTAAACGATTAGCCTGGCGAGTACTGCAGGAGACAGGCGGTATCGCAAAAGAGGAGATTAGTGGATTTGGCTACCGCATGCTTATCAGAAGCTTATTGGAAGAGCATAAGGATCAATTTACGTTATTCCATCGTGCTTCGACAAAGCGAGGCTTTACGGATCAAGTCGAAGTATTATTAAAGGAATTCAGCAGATACTGTCTGGATTATTCTACTATGTCTAATGCCTTTCAAAGTCTCGAGGCTATGAACGCTCCTCAGACACTACTAGACAAATCCTCCGATTTAATGTTCATGCTTGAGCTAATGGAGCAAAAATTAGGAGCAGGCTATATTGATGGAGAAGGGTATTTAACACTTCTCGCAAATAACATACAGGATTCTAGTTTGCTAGAGACTGCGGAAATTTATATAGACGGCTTTACCTCGTTTACGACAAGAGAGCTGGAAATTATCAATGCACTGATGAAAAAGGTAAAACGTCTTTCTGTCGCCTTGCCTTTTGAAACGCTTTCGGACGCATTAGACGAGCAATCACTTTTCTTCCAGCCTGCTAATACAGCAGCAAGACTTTTAGAGATGGCACAGGTTGATCAAGTGAAAGTGGAGGAAGCAGTCCACTTCTCAGAGTCTCGTCGTTTTGCAGTACCAGAGCTAGCTCATCTAGAGGCTAACTTTGATACAATCCCTGCTCCTACTATCGAGACAGAGGGCTATATACGCATTACAGAAGCAATGAATAAACGAGCAGAGGTTCACGCAGTAGCGAGACAGATTCGAGAGCTGATGCAGGACAAACAGTTTCGATACAAGGATATGGCGATTCTACATCGAGATGCGGAAAATTATGAGAGCTTAATAGAAACAACCTTCCCTCAATACGAGATTCCATATTTTATTAGTCAAAAGAAATCGATGCTTCATCATCCGCTCATTGAGCTAAGTAGAACAGTGTTTGAAATTATTCGGTCCGAGTGGAAGTACGAGCCTATTTTCCGTGCAATCAAAACGGACCTTTTCTTCCCAATCGAATCAGCTAAAACAAGATGGCGAGAAAGGGCGGATCGCCTAGAGAATTTTGTGCTTTCCTTTGGGATATATGGAGACCGCTGGTTTGATGAAAAACGGTGGATTTATAAGAAATATAAGGGCTTGGAGTTCTACTCGAAAATTCAAACAGATGAAGAAAAGCTTATTCAGGCCGAAATACATGCTGCGAGAGATATCTTTGTACAACCAATGCAAGTGCTAGTGGAAATGCTGGAGAACGCAAAAACAGGAAGAGATTATGCGACAGCTCTCTACTCCTTTATGGAGCAGCTCCAGGTTTATGATAAGCTAATGGCCTTACGGGCGTATGAGGAAGAAAATGGACAGCTGCTGCTTGTATCGGAGCATGAGCAGGCTTGGAATGAGTGGGTCGACGTACTAGACCAGTTTGTCCTCATGTTTGGTGAAAAGGAAATGCCTCTTGATCAAGCAATGAAAATACTAGAAGAGGGCTACGACCAGCTTGAATTTTCTAGAATTCCACCAACCTTGGATCAAGTGATTATAGGAAATGTCGATACGGCAAGGCTTACACATATGAAAGCAGTGTTTGTATTGGGAGTGAATGACGGCACATTTCCAAAAAGAATTGATCATGAGGGGCTATTATCTGATTCAGAGCGTGAGTGGTTTAATCAGGTTGGCTTCGAGCTAGCTCCAACCTCCCGAATGCGCTTGCTGGATGAAAATTATTTAACCTACAAGGCATTTGTCACTCCTTCTCATTATTTATTCGTCTCTTATTCTATCGCTGATAGTGAGGGGAAGGCCTTACTTCCTTCGATGTATATTAAAAAGCTAAACCAGCTTGTCGGCGGAATAAAACCAGAGCTTGCGGTAATTGATCCGACAGATGTGAAGGATAGAAGGCTAGACAGAGAGGTAATTAGCCATCCTCGAACTGCGTTGCCTTATTTGATTATGCAACTGAGAGAGGCAATAGATTCAGGAGAGCTTCCGGAAGTTTGGCAATCTGTCTATCAATATTATATGGAAGACCCTTATTGGTCGAGGTTAATAAAAAGAATACTGAAGCCAATGCTAAAAGGGAACAAGACAGAACGATTAGCCCCTGAAATTACAGCTGCCCTTTACGGGGAAACAATCAATTCAAGTGTATCACGGGTGGAAACGTATTATAGCTGTCCGTTCGCACATTTTGCAGGCTATGGTCTGAAGCTGGAGGAACGCTCCGAATATAGACTCGAGCCACCTGCAATGGGAGATTTGTTCCATGCTGCGCTTAAGTGGATTTCCGATGAAACTAAGCGATTAAATGTCACATGGGGTGAGCTGACAAGAGAGCAATGCTTAAGACTGGCCAAAGAAGCAGTAAGTTATATCGTGCCGGTATTTGTCCATCAATTGCTGTTAAGTACCAATCGCTATCGCTATATCCAGAGAAAGCTGGAGCAGATTGTGGGCAACACGTTAATTGCGATGAGCAAGCATGCAAAGGGCTCTAATTTTGTGCCTATTGCAATAGAGGCAGGCTTTGGTCCAGGGGAGCAGCTTCCGCCACTTGAAATACCATTAAAAAACAGACGGAAGATGCGTTTACGTGGGCGAATTGACCGAGTGGATGCTGCAAATGTAAACGGCAATATGTATATGAGAATCGTTGATTATAAATCATCCAAGCAAGGTATTGATTTGAACGAGGTGTATCATGGACTATCCTTGCAAATGCTGACTTATTTAGATGTGGCAGTTGAAAATGCGAAGATTTGGCTTCAAGAGGATGCGGAGCCGGCTGGCGTACTATATGTTCATCTGCATAATCCACTTATTCAAAGTGCTAAAGAAATAGGGGATTATGAGCTGGAGGATGCAATCTATAAATCCTATAAGATGAATGGTCTTTTATTGGATGATCCAGAGGTTGTCATGGAAATGGACCAGGAGATAGATGGTTTTTCGAAGGTGCTTCCGGTACGGATGAATAAAGACGGTCAGCTTTCCAAGTCATCCTCTAAGGTAGTTGAGCCTGAACAAATGCGCTTGCTGCAATCCTTTGTGCGCAAAAAGCATGAGCAGGCAGGGAACGGGATGAATGCAGGAGATACGCGAGTGTATCCATACCGTTTAAAGGATAAAATGCCATGCACTTATTGCTCCTATCGAAGCGTATGTCAATTTGACCCACAGGATCCAGCTCAGCAAGTGAGAGCAATTAAAATAGAGAATCCAGAGATAATCGCAGAAAAGATTCAAAGGGAGATGAGTACAGATGAACATTCCTGAAATGCCAAAGGATTTAACATGGACACCGGCACAATGGAAGGCAATATGGGCTACAGGGTCTGACGTACTTGTTGCTGCAGCCGCTGGATCTGGGAAGACTGCTGTGCTAATTGATCGACTCATACAAAAAGTATTGGCAAAAGAGAATCCGATAAATGTAGATGAGCTTTTAGTCGTTACCTTTACGAATGCCTCTGCTGCTGAAATGAGACATCGTATGAGAGAGGCGCTGGAGCGTGCGATAGCAGCTGACCCAGAATCAGCGCATCTACGGAAGCAGTTGAACCTTTTGAACAAGGCACAGATCTCCACGCTGCATTCCTTTTGCTTAAATATTGTACGTCAGTATTCTTATATGCTTTCCATCGATCCAGGATTTCGAATCGCAGATGAGACAGAGGCTGCCTTGATGCGTGACGATGTGTTAGCAGATATTTTGGAGGAGGCATATCAGCTAGAGAACCCAGAGCCCATGTATTTATTATCCGATAGCTTTACGAGCGACCGTGATGACCAGTCGATTGAAATCATGATAGACAAGCTATACTCCTATGCAAGAGTTCATCCGGAGCCGGAAAAGTGGCTACGTGCGATCCCAGCGGCTTATGAATTGCCGGCAGATATGACCATTGACGAGCTGCCTTTTATTGAACCGTTAAAGCTTTCCTTGATTCATCAGCTGGAGGAGGCAATAGCAGTTTCCGAGGAAATCAAGCGATTGGCAAAACTGCCGAATGGACCAGCGCCCCTTGCAGATACCGCAGACAAGGATCAGCAATTGATACAAGGAGCCGTTGAATTATTGAAGTTAGGGTCATGGGAGGATACTTATTTTTATTTCCAAGGTCTCACCTGGGGAAAAGCAGCGGCAATTCGGAAGGACTCATGTGATGAAAAGCTGAAAAAGCAAGCAGCAGACAAACGAAATAGAGTGAAGAAAATAGTTAACGAAATAAAAGAAAAGTATTTCATGAGAACCCCAGCGCGGCTTTTAGAAGAAATGCGCTTAATGGCACCCCATTTACGTACCTTGACCGAGCTTGCGATTACTTATGGCGACCGTTATATGGCTGCGAAAAATGAAAGAGGTCTGGTAGATTTCTCTGATTTAGAGCATTACGCTCTAGAGATTCTGACGGACAGAGATGAGGAAGGAAATCTAATACCGTCTGCTATTGCAATGGACTACCAAGCCCGCTTCAAAGAAGTGTTAGTGGATGAGTATCAGGATACCAACTTGCTGCAGGAAACCATTCTTCAGCTAGTGAAAAGCGGTCAAGAGCCAGACGGCAATATGTTCATGGTTGGGGACGTGAAGCAGTCCATTTACCGTTTCCGTTTAGCTGAGCCTATGCTTTTTCTAGGTAAGTACCGAGAGTTTAAGGAAATACCAGATAACTCTGGAATTAAAATAGATTTGAATGCCAACTTTAGAAGTCGACAAGAGGTACTCCATGCGACCAACTATATATTTCAGCAAGTTATGGGAGAAAAGGTTGGAGAGATTGCGTATGATGATGCAGCTTCCCTAAAGCCACAGGCACCTTATGATGACAAGGATGCGGCAGTGGAGCTGGCATTACTGTATGAGGTAGAGAATGGCAGTGTGGAGATAGAGGAAGAGGAATCGGAGACAACTAGAGCTGAAGAGGATTTAAAAAAATCGCAAGCAGAGGCTCGTTATATTATCTCGAAAATAAAAGAGATGATGCGTACTGGCCACACTGTGTACGACCCATGGAAAAAGCAAGCAAGACCACTAGAATATAGTGATATTGTTATCTTGATGCGTTCCATGACATGGTCGCAGGAGGTTACGGAGCAATTTAAAGAGGCGGGAATTCCTTTATACGCTGAGCTGTCGAAGGGCTATTTTGAAGCAATCGAGGTATTAATCATGCTTCATACCTTGCGAACGATCGATAACCCTTACCAGGATATTTCTTTGGCATCCGTGTTAAGAGCACCATTTGTTGGATTAACAGAATCAGAGCTGTCCTTGATTCGTCTATCCGCACCTAAGGAACCATTTTATGAAGCATTGAAGACCTTTGTATCGAAAGGTGGCTCTGGACTATCTGCTGAGACAGGAGAGAAGCTGCAACGCTTCTTGCTTCAGTTTGAGGATTGGAGAAACTTGAGTAGAAGGGGTTCTCTTGCAGACTTAATCTGGCAAATTTATTTAGACACCCATTATTATGAGATTGTCGGCTCAATGCCGAATGGCAAGCAGCGTCAGGCAAACCTGCGAATCCTGCATGACCGTGCAAAGGATTATGAACGAACTTCTTTCCGTGGGCTGTTCCGTTTCTTACGGTTCATTGACCGGATGCGTAAGCGAGGAGATGACCTTGGAGCAGCAAGAGCAATCAGTGAAAAGGAAAATGTTGTACGACTTATGACGATTCATTCCTCGAAAGGATTGGAGTTCCCAGTTGTCTTCCTTGCTGGAATGGGGCGCTCTTTCAATCAGATGGATTTTAATGAACCGTATTTATTTGACCAAAACTTTGGACTAGCTGTGAAAGCAATCGATCCAGTGAAGCGTTTATCCTTCACCTCTCTGCCGTTTTTATCTATCAAGGAAAAGAAACAGATGGAGCTGAAGGCAGAGGAAATGAGGGTGCTTTATGTAGCGATGACAAGAGCAAAAGAGCATCTCTATTTGGTGGCTACCATCAAGGACCTAGCCAAAACGCTTGAAAAATGGGAGGATGCGCAGTATTTATTGAGCCACGAGATGCTGCCTGACTATGTGCGGGCGAAGGCTAAGGGATACCTAGATTGGATAGGGCCTGCTCTTGCGAGACACGTCGATTACCAGCATCTTTCGTCCATCAATGAAGCCAACATTGTAAGTAGTGAGTCTAAATGGAGGCTAAAGGCAATCCCGATAGATGCACTAAAAGTGGAGCAGAAGAAAGAAGAGACGAAGCAAACGAATTTAAAAGAGCTTATCACTCAACCAGACATCCATTTGGGAGAGGTAAAAAGAAGATTTGACACAAGATACCATTATGAATTATCCACTCAAAAACGCTCGAAGCAAACGGTCAGTGAGATAAAGCGGATGATGTTGCTCATGGAACGAGATGACGAAGAATACTTTCAAACGAAAAGTCCAGCAAGCTATCAGCAAAGAGTGGCAAAAAGACCATCCTTTCTTCAAGAGGGCTCTCGTCTTACAGGTGCAGAGGCGGGAACAGCAGTCCATGCTTTTATGCAGCACATCGATTTGCAGGAAATAAAAACACAGGAACAGATTAAGCTTTTTGCAGAGAGGCTAGTAGAAAGAGAAATTATTAGCGAAGCCGAGAAGGAAGCGATCAACCCAAGAAAAATAGAGCCGTTCTTTCATTCCACTATATTTGATCGTTTAAAAAATGCCGAGCAGGTAATGAGGGAATTTCCTTTTACATATGTTCTGGAGGATGAGCTTGGCGATAGACAAATTATCCAAGGGGTAGTGGATTGCCTATTTTTAGAGGACGGGCAATGGGTGCTGCTCGATTATAAAACAGACCGAGTAAGACATTTAGCTGAAAATGAAGAAATGCTAAAGAAGGAAATGGAACATCGATACGAGGTCCAGCTTTCCTTATATGCAAAGGCACTGGAAGAAATTTTACACATCAAAATTAAAGAAAAGATTCTATATCTATTTGATATAAATAAAACAGTTTCTATTTAGGGGGAAGTATGTTGATTTTACCAACGCAAGAGAAAGAGAGAGTTGTGTCCATCGATATTATGAGGGGGTTTGCATTACTAGGGATTTTTGTAGTGAATATGCTGTTTTTTCATGGTCCTTATATTTATGTAAATCCTTACACATGGTATCAAAATCCACAGGATTATGAGACGTTTAAGTGGATTGATATATTTGTGCAAGGAAGTGTGTATCCGTTATTTGCCATGCTGTTTGGGTATGGGCTTGCGATGCAGTTTACAAAATCAGAAAAGGCGGGAACTTCCTTTTGGAAGCTTGCTGTTAGAAGACTACTGATTTTATTAGGAATTGGTTGTATCCATGCTTTTCTAATTTGGTCTGGAGATATACTGATTACGTATGCGTTTGCTGGGTTATTGCTTATCTTATTAATGAGTTTGAAGCCAGTATGGCTATTTGTTATTGGGGCTGTGCTATTTCTAATACCAAACGGTCTGTTGATGGGGCTGGTATATATAGCGAGCCTTATAGACCCAGAAGCATTAACCGTATATGCAGGAATGCAAGAGGTAGAAGCTTCTATCTTAGCTTATTCACAGGGAAGCTGGGGAGAGATTTTATCCCGAAACCTGGCAGATTGGTGGTATATGAATCAGTGGGGCTCTAATTTTCTACTCGCCATCACCAATATACTTCCATTTTTGCTTATTGGGGCAGCAGCGTCAAAGCTTAAGCTTATCGAGCGAGCAAAAGAATTGAAGGTTTTTTGGATTATTACTGTTTTAGTATCCTTCATTGTGGGAACATATATTAAATGGTTGCCATTTACAAAGGAAGCTAATATTTTTTATAGTTCAGCAGGTGATTTATTTGGTGGAGCACTTCAAGCGATTGCATATGGAGGGTTCTTAGCTCTTATTTGTAGTATGCCAATCGTGGCGAAGATCCTATCGCCTGTCGGAAAAGCGGGACGTATGTCGATGACCCTTTATCTGATGCAATCCATTATTGCGACTACTATCTTTTATTCGTATGGCTTTGCGTTGTACGGTAGAGTGGATGTAAGCACCGGAACGTGGATGGCCGTTGGGATTTATGTGCTCCAAATCATTTTTGCAGAGATTTGGTTTACGAAATTTAAGCAGGGACCAGTAGAGCTAGTCTGGAGAAAACTGACTTATTCAAATAGTTCAACAAAATAGATGAAAACATTGTCAAAGTATAATAGACTAGATGAATAGATTGTAAATTTCTTTGGAGGAGTGTTATAGATGAAACTGTTGTCATACCGAATAAACGACAAAATTTACTTTGGTCCTAAGGTGAAAAAGGAAGAGGCAGTGTGGGATGTACTAACAATTCAGGAACAGCTTCAGATACTTCCAAGTTTCCCGGCCACTATCGTCCAAGGTGTAAGCTTCGGTATCGATTTTGTGGAACAGATTCGCGTATTAGTGGAAGCAGCTTTGAAGGAAGAAAACCCTAATATCTTTAAGCGTGCATTTACAGAAATTGAATGGCTAGCGCCAATCCCTAGAACACCTAAAAATATAATGGCAATTGGGAAAAACTATGCAGATCACGCAAAAGAAATGGGAGGAGTAGCAGAGGAATTTGTGGTATTTACCAAAGCACCAACAAGTATCGCTGCGGATGAACAGACACTTCCAATTCATTCAGATATAACGGATTCCTTAGACTATGAAGGCGAGCTTGCCATCGTTATAGGAAAAGAAGGGAAGAATATTCCTTCTAAGATGGCCTATGACTATATATTCGGTTACACAATAGCAAATGACATTACAGCGAGAGATTTACAAAAGAAACATCAGCAGTTCTTTTTAGGAAAAAGCCTTGAATGCTCCTGTCCAATGGGACCGTACGTAGTAACGAAGGATGAAATTCCAAACCCACAGGACTTAACGATTGTGACAAAGGTAAATGACGAAATACGACAAAACGGAAAAACATCCGATATGATCTATTCGGTTGAGGACATTATCTGCGAGATTTCGAAGGTCGTAACACTAGAGCCTGGAGACGTGATTCTAACCGGCACTCCAGCAGGGGTAGGAAAAGGATTCAATCCACCTAAATTCTTAAAATCTGGAGATATTGTGAAAGTTTCCATTGAAGGCATCGGAACTCTAGTGAATAAATTCGAGTAGTTGCTAGAATTGTGCTACAATAAAGTCATTAAACGATGTTGAGGTGAGCCAATTGGATATTTTAGCAAATACGCATTTACACATTACAACTTGGGCAGTAGGATTAATTCTTTTCTTTATTGCATTAGCTATCAAGAACCCAAAAGTTGTACACATGATTTTACGAGTGGATTACTTACTAATTATAGCTACTGGTGTAGCACTATTCATCAAAGGAATGGACTACGGTGAAGGAATGCTTTACGGATTTAAGTTCATTGCTGGTCTTCTAGTAATCGGAATGATGGAGATGGCTTTAGTGAAAAAAGGAAAAGGAAAGCCATATACTACTTTCCTAGTACTAGTATTTGTATTCTTCTTTATCACTGCATTCCTTGGCTTCAAATTGCCAATGGGTTTCAATTTCTTAGCTTAATAACAGAACGAGAGAGTATAGATTCGCAGTTTGCGAGTCTATGCTCTTTTTATTTGGGGAATTATTGAGTGGTAAGGAATATTGTTCGCTGAGGAATCTATTGCTCGGAAACGAGGGGTTACTGCGCGATAGGAGAGGGCTATTGCGCGAAAGAAGAGGTTTATTGCGCGGAAATGAGGACCTACTGCTCGCAGAGGAATCTATCGCTCGGAACTAGGACTCTACTGCGCGGTTGGAGAGGGTTATCGCTCGAAAGAAGGAGTCTATTGCGCGGAAATGAAGGGTTACTGCTCGCAGAGGAATCTATTGCTCGGAACTAGAGTCCTATCGTGCGATATGAAGGATCTACCGATCGAAAAAGGGTTTGTACCGAGCGATATAGGTGGTTCTATCGTGCGAAACTGAGGTTGTATCGAGCGCTAGTAAATCTATCGCTCGGAACTGTGGGTGTTCTCGCAAAAACTAGTTGTCTATCAATGTAAGATATATCTCTAGAACTTGGTGTGTAATACCTCTTTTATTGGTAATAAACTTCTCGTCTTTAAACTTCCTCCTATCAACCACGATTTCACAGTTTAGACGAATTATAAATACGGAATTCTTCGTAAATAATAGCGATTAGAACGGACCTTTGTTAAAATTAACGATGGACAAGTTCTTATTATAAGGAGGATTTCCTTTGACATGTAAAAAGTTTGTGTTATCACTGCTACTTATTGGTAGCTTGTTGATTTACAATATTCCTACTGTATTTGCTGAAGAAAATGAAACCATACAGGATGAAAGCATTTATGATTTATTAGTAGACCGATATTTTAATCAGTTATCAGCAAATGACTATAACATTGATACGAAGAACCCTGCTGCGTTTGCCGGTGGAGATTTTGTAGGGGTAACAGAAAAGCTGTTGCATATTTCGGATATGGGCTTTACTATTCTATCAATTGGACCAGTCTTCTCGACAGAAAGCTATGATGGCAAAGCAATTCTTAGCTTCGATGAATTAGAGAAGCAATTCGGGACGGAAGAAGAGTTGAAAACCTTAATTGAAAAGACCCATGACAATAATATGAAGATCATGGTAGAATTTCCGCTAAATAACTATAGTGAAAATCATGCGTGGGCCACTAAAGCAGATTGGGTTCAATCAAATGAAGATGGAAGAATACAATTAAATCTCCAGAACCCAGAGGTTCAAGATGCTTTAATCGAAGTGTTTGTTGGGTTTGCTCAGAAATATGAAATTGATGGAGTGAAACTATCTGAATTGGAGGGTGCTCCGTCTGATTTTATTAACCGTCTGATACAAGCATTAAAAGAAATTCGCTCACCGATGTATGTCATTACTTTGGAGGAAGCAGAAGGGAACTTTGATACCCAATACAGTTCAGAATCGCTTGAAATTTTCCGGAATGCATTTAAAAATGTTGATCTCTCTACTGAAGGAATCGACCAAATAGCATCTAATCAGCTTGTCATGATTGATAGTGTGGATACACCAAGATTCACGGTTTATAGTGCATTAGAAAATATGTTTCCTCCCACTCGTATCAAGAATGCGATGGGAGCCATTCTTACTTTGCCAGGCGTGCCTTATATGACCTATGGTACCGAGATTGCGATGAATGGTGAGAAAAGGGAAGATGCACACCAAATCATGAACTTCCGAGTAGATGAAGAGCTGATTGAATATATTCAAGACATCCATTCCATTCGAAATAAATCCGAAACCATGAGAACTGGTGATTTGGAGCTAATAAAAAATGAAAATGGCTATATTGTCTATAAGCGATCTTCGGAGGATGAAACATTTATAGTAGTAGTAAATAATACTTCCAAAACGCAAAGAATAGATATAGCAAGTGAAGTTGTAGGAGAAGAGAAGGAGCTAAGGGGCATTTTCGAATCTGATGTGGTTCGACCGTCAGACGATGGATCTTATCGCTTAGTGATAGACCGTGAAATTGTGGAAGTGTTTCAGGTAACCGATAGAAAAGGTCTCAATACTTCTTATATTATTGCAATGGCTGTTTCTTATCTATTATTTATTGTTTTTCTCGTTATTGTTTGGAGAAAAGGAAAACAACGAAGAAAAGATGAGGAAACAAAATAGGTAAAGAATTAAGGCGCATTCTATTTTGTATGAATAGAATGCGCCTTATCGTTTAGCATGGACAGTTATGCTTGGTGTTGAAGATATGGAGGAGGGACGATTAGCCAGCCCTTTTCCTTTACCAGCTTTAAAAGCTTCGCGCTAAGCTGTGCCTTTTTCATATGGAATTGTCCATACATCATGGCGATATCTTCTCGCGTACAGATACCCATTGCCTCACTACAAGATACTAAGCCAGCTGCTCCGTCCATTCCTAACGCTGCAGCAATTTCAGGGTCATTGAATCTTGCTCCTGCTGGGATGTCCTCTAGGTTAGCGACAGGTCGTTCAGGAGGGGCAGGTGGAAGCCCTACACCATTTACTTTTAATACTTTTTCAAGCTCCTTATTCTCGTCCTTTGCGCAGTCAATAAAATCAAGGATGATCTTGCGTAAGTCTTCATCACCAGTGTGGTTATAAAATGTTTGATACGCTGCAACGAAACCTTGGTTTACTGTTAGGTTTGTCCAAATAGTAAAAACCTCGCCACAATGCAGTGGCTCATTTTGTTGATTGCCTGATAGGATTCCCATAATTTATCTCCTTTGTTGATTATCATGAATTTCTTCATGTAGAGATTAGTATGGATGTAAACAGCAGAAGTATCCAAAAAAGTAGGCAGGTCTCAAAAGACTTGCCTACTCTAAAAAGTTATTGGAATGATTGCTTATTCAAGAAAAATAGAGCTACAGCTCCAGGACCAGTGTGTGCACCGATTACGGAGCCAATTAAATGGATTTGTACTTCTTTTGGTTGGTAACGCTCTTCGATCATTTGCTTTAATTCATTCGCCTTTTCCAAATCATCTGCATGGCTAATCGCTACGATTTGCTCCGAAAAATTGGATCCTCTTTCATCCATTAAATCAACAATTCGTTTAATTACTTTTTTAGAGCCTCTCACCTTTTCAATCGGAACAAGCTTTCCATCTTCCACATGCAAAACTGGCTTAATATTTAATAGCCCACCAATAAATGCGCTAGCTTTTGAAACTCGGCCACCTTTGGCAAGGTAATCTAAATCTTCTACTGTAAATAAGTGCACCATGTTCAAAGCCATGCTTGTAATTGTCTTCTCTATTTCTTCAAGAGTAGAATGAGAGTCTCTCATTTTTACAGCTTCTTGGATAAGGAGACCATAGCCAAGAGATGCACATTTTGAATCGATAATGGTTAATTTCAACTCTGGGTATTTTTCTAAGACTTGTTCCCTCATCATAACAGCTGTACTGTATGTACCGGAAAGCTCGGAGGAAAAGGAAATATAAATTCCTTCTTCGCCTGATTTTGCTAGCTCTTCAAAAACGGTTAAAAATAGCTCCGGTGAAACCTGGGAGGTTTTCGGCTGACTTCCATTTCGAATTGCTTGATATACTTCCATAGAGTTAATAGCTACAATGTCTTCATATTCCTTGTCCTCAATATGAACACGAAGAGGAAATAATTCCACGTTATTCTCTGTAAAAAATGATTTTGGTAAGTCACTGCCACTATCTGCAAATATTTTCATATCCATCCCCCTTAAATCGTTTTACGTTAATTTTAATCTTTCCTTTAAGAATTCTGCAATACCATCTTCGTTATTAGAAAAAGTTATTTCATTCGCAATATTTTGTAATGGTTTAATTGCATTGCCCATCGCTACACCGATTCCGGCATATTCTATCATTTCTAAATCGTTGTCTTCATCCCCAAATGCAATAATTCTCTCTTTCGGTATGCCCAAATAATTTGATACATGGGAAAGGCCGACTGCTTTGTTCAAGCCACTTTTCACGATTTCTATTACATCCCAAGGTGCGCCCCAGCGACGGTGGTCAATTACCTCTGCATGCACGTCTCCTAGATGCTTTCTTACTTGCTCTACTGATTCCTCTTCTGGATGAATGAGTAAGCAGGTAGGATCTGTTGTTAAAAAAGTGCGCAAGTCTCCAGTTGTTAGATAGGGGTTACCCAAAGCAAAGGCAGAGATCATTTTTTCATCGTGGTAATGCATGTACACATCATCTTTTACCTCTGCAAGCATGTTCTTAATAGAATATTCTTCTACTGCTTCGATTACCTCTTTTACAACTTTCAAGTCAATAGGAGTATGTTTTATCTCCCAAGAAGCATTTTTTGGATGATGCACGAAAGCTCCATTAAAATTTACGATGGGAGTATGTAATCCTAGTTCACGATAATACATTTCACTAGCTCGATAAGGTCTCCCAGTAGCAATCATAACCTCGTGGCCAGCTTCCTTTGCTTGAAGAAGGACTTTCTTCGTTTTGGAAGATATGACCTTTTCATCTGTTAATAAAGTTCCATCTAAATCTAAAACAATTAAATGACGATCCATTTCTTAAACTCCTCTCTATTGTAAAGTGTATCCTGTTAAAGGTAGGACGTCAAAACGAATTAACGTCTTTTGAAAAAGAGCTTTTGCTTTGGTAAAATAATATATTATCGGAGGTGGATGGAATGATTGTTCAATCAGAAAAGTGGGATGGTATACCTCTCTTACATATATACAATAATAGTATGGATGAAGAAGCGCCCATCGTAATTTTTTTACATGGGTTTGAAAGTGGGAAAGAGCACAACCTGCATTATGCGTATCAGCTTGTACAAAAAGGTGTTCGAGTATTCATGCCTGATGCTCATTTACATGGGGAACGCGACGAGCAGTTGGATCAAATCCAAATGAGTCTTCGGTTTTGGGAAACTGTTTTAACTTCTATAGAAGAAGTAGGGAAGCTAAAGAAGGAACTCGAGAAAAGAGGCTATCTTACAACTCAACGTATGGGAGTTGCAGGAACCTCCATGGGTGGGATTACAGCCCTTGGGTGTTTAACTGCATATCCATGGATTGACTCAGCTGCTATTATGATGGGAACGCCAGGCTATGTAGAGCTTGCGAAGCAGCAAATTTCGACATTTGAAACAAGTGGCTTCCAAATTCCTCTGTCAGATGAAGAAAGAGAAAAAATGTTTGCTACGCTTGCAATGTTTGATGTTACCACTCAAATGGAAAAGCTGGAGGGGAAGGGCTTGTTTTTCTGGCATGGTGAGAAAGATGAAGTGGTTCCTTACAAGCCAACTGCAGCTTTTATTCAGAAATTTCAAGCTGCATATGGTGAGGAAAGCATCGAATTCATGAGTGAAAAATCCTCAGGGCATGCAGTTTCTCGTAAAGGCATGCTAAGAGCGATGGAGTGGCTTGCAAACAGTTTGGCATAATGATGTTAGTTTGCTATGATTAGGTGAAATGAAAGAAGTTAGGAGGAATCATAAATGGATCAAGACATGAAAGATAGCATGATGTCGGCCCTTGAAAATGTGATCGATCCTGAGCTAGGAGTCGACATAGTAAATCTAGGCCTAGTATATGAGGTAGATTTGACAGAGGAAGGACTAGCTACTGTAACAATGACACTAACTTCCATCGGTTGCCCAATGGGACCTATGATTGTTGATCAAGTAAAAACTGCATTGGCAGAGTTGCCTGAGGTTAAGGATACAGAGGTTAATGTCGTATTTAATCCACCTTGGTCAAGAGATAACATGTCACGTTATGCAAAGATTGCTTTAGGGATAAGGTAAAAAGAACAGCAAAAAGTGTATGCTCCTTATTCAGGGGCATACACTTTTTTATTTTAAAAATACAAATTTTTCAATTTTGGCGCTTGCGTATTTCAGTGCTGTTCAGCTCCAGCGCCTTGCCCCTCGAGGGCCAACAAGATGTTGGTCAGGAAAACGTTGTCACACAATGTGACGTTCTTAGTTTTCCTTCCGTACTCGCCGTACCCCATTTGCTTGTTGGGGCAGACGTAGGCGCTTGCGCATTTCTTAATCTATTCGACAAATACATAAGGGACAGTTTTCACATTGGTTTTCATTGCGCAATTTTTCTATGTCATGAATGGTAATGATACCCTTTTGAAAGGATACGATGCCTTCACTTTTTAAGTCATTTAGCATTCTGTTCACTACTTCTCTACTCATCGCACAAAGGTTGGCAATATTTTGATTGGTTAAAGGGAAGTTTATTTTAATACTCCCATGATTCTCAGGAACTCCATAAGTATTCGCTAAACGAATCAAAGTAGAGTACAGAGCACCTTTTTTCCCATTTAACATTAAATCTCGGAACCTTGTTTGATTTCTAGAGTATATAAGCTGTACATATTTCGTCCACTCTACCATTATACTCGTTGAGTTTACTAGAAGTGCTTCGAATTTACTTCTATTTAACGCGGTTAAAAGAGTGGGCTCCATAGAAATTGCCGAAAAATGATGGATTGAGCTGTCTGAGAAGATTGAATCCTCCCCTATGCAATTCTGAGGACCAACAATTCTTAGCATCATCTGTTTGCCACCCTCTGTATCTTTTACGATACTAATAGAGCCAGTATGGATGAAGAAGATATCATTGGATTGCTCTCCCTCTTTAAAGACGGGTCTATCTTTTTCAATCTTTATATTTGTACCATATTGCTGAAATAAAGCTACAATGTCTGGGGATAATAATATATTATCGCTCACTTATGACCCCCACCTTTCCAGTTTTCTATCCATCATAGCATATTTCTTTACAATATATGCTAGAAGCAATACTATTGTATTAGTCAAGAAAGGTCAAACTTTTTTAGAACGGAGTTGAAAGTAATGCAATTAAATCAGCAAGATCAAAAAAGCCCGTTAGATACTTATGGAAGAAACCTAGTAACAGCAGTTAAAGAAGGAAAGATGGATCCTGTCATCGGACGAGATCAAGAAATCAGAGATGTTATTCGTATTTTGTCTAGAAAAACAAAAAATAACCCTGTCTTAATAGGAGAACCAGGCGTTGGTAAAACTGCTATAGTAGAAGGACTCGCTCAACGGATTGTAAAAAAAGACGTGCCGGAAGGATTAAAAGAAAAAGAAATTTATGAGCTTGATATGAGTTCGTTAATTGCTGGAGCAAAATACCGTGGAGAATTTGAAGAGCGCCTTCAAGCTGTGTTAAAGCAGGTCAGAGAAAGCGAAGGACAAATCATTCTTTTTATTGATGAAATCCATACGATAGTTGGTGCAGGGAAGTCAGATGGAGCAATGGACGCAGGTAATATGCTGAAGCCTATGCTCGCTCGTGGAGAATTACACTGTATTGGTGCGACTACATTAGATGAATACCGAATGCATATTGAAAAGGACCCTGCTCTTGAGCGGAGATTCCAACAGGTTCTAGTTCGTGAGCCGTCTGTAGAGGATACTATTTCTATTCTACGTGGGTTGAAGGAACGTTTCGAGTTACACCATGGTGTACGAATACATGACCGAGCAATAGTGGCAGCTTCCCAGCTATCAAATCGTTATATAACGGAGCGTTTTCTTCCGGATAAAGCAATTGACTTGATAGACGAGGCTTGTGCAATGATTCGTACAGAAATAGATTCTATGCCTCAGGAATTGGATGAGGTCACTAGACGTATTATGCAGCTCCAAATTGAAGAGCAGGCGTTAATGAAGGAAAAGGATGCTGCTAGTCAGAAGCGTTTAGAACTATTGCGTGAAGAGCTGAAGGAATTGGAAGATTCTACAAAAGAAATGAGAAGCAAATGGGAAAATGAAAAGAAAGCCATCCAAGTTATTCAGCAGAAGAGAGAAGAGCTGGACCGTTATCGTAGAGAATTAGAGGAAGCGGAAAATAACTATGATTTAAATAAAGCAGCAGAGCTTCGACACGGGCGAATTCCATCACTTGAAAAAGAATTAACTGAATATGAGCAGGATGTTAATAAAGGAGCAGAAAATAGATTGCTTCGTGAGGAGGTAACCTCCGACGAGATAGCTTCTATTATTTCTAGATGGACAGGGATACCTGTGACGAAACTTGTCGAAGGAGAACGAGAAAAGCTGCTTAGACTAAAGGAGACACTTGGTGAAAGAGTAGTTGGCCAAGACCAAGCAGTTCGATTAGTGACAGAGTCAGTATGGAGAGCAAGAGCTGGTATTAAGGATCCAAATAAGCCGATTGGAAGCTTTTTATTCCTAGGGCCAACTGGTGTTGGGAAAACGGAGCTTGCTAAATCATTGGCTGCAAACCTATTTGATTCGGAGGACCATTTTATTCGAATCGATATGTCTGAGTATATGGAAAAGCATAGTGTTTCCCGCTTAGTTGGTGCTCCTCCTGGTTATATAGGATATGAAGAAGGCGGACAGCTGACAGAGGCAGTAAGAAGAAATCCATATTCCGTTGTATTATTGGATGAAATTGAAAAGGCTCATCCAGACGTTGCGAATATTCTGTTGCAGCTGATGGATGATGGTCGTATTACCGATAGTCAAGGTAGAATTGTAAACTTCACGAATACGGTTGTAATTTTAACCTCTAATATAGGTTCACAATACCTTACAAATACAACAGGTACAGTGGAAGAAGCAGAGGAAGCAATGGTAATGGCGGCGCTACGTGACCATTTTAAACCGGAGCTGCTTAATCGAATGGATGACATCATTATGTTCCATTCTTTATCGACTCAGCATTTTGAAAAAATAGCAGAAAAATATGTGAAACAGCTACAAAAGCGTTTAGTAGAACAAGAAGTGAGCTTACAGGTTCACGAAGATGTGTATAAATGGATTGTAAAGGAAGGGACAGATGCGGCATACGGTGCGCGTCCTTTAAAGAGATTTATCCAGCGTCATTTAGAAACTGCGGTTGCACGTATGCTCATAAGCGGAAGTATTCCACCAGGCGGAAAAATTGAAGCTAGGATTGAAAACAATGAGCTTGTAGTCACTGCGGCTTAAGTTGATAAAAAAAGAGGGTACCCAAAATATCGGGACACCCTCTTTTCTTATAGATTAATGATGGTCATGTGTTGGAGCTGGATCGTTTGGAATAATTGCAGTAATCAACAAAATGATAATAGCTGCCGGAATGGCCATATAAAGCCCGTCCATTAATTCAAACTTCGCTACACCTTGAACGGAACCAACTACATAGTTAAGCATTGTAACTAAGATAATTGTCCAAAAGAACGTCATAATATATTTCATTTCATTCACCTCATGCTTAAATTGACTAACTGTATCATACCATATGTTGTCCCAATGCAAAAGAATATTTATAAATGGTTCTAATTATATTGAAAATTAATGTTTTATTCGCTATTATTAATACCAGGTACTAATAATAGATTACAAGAAGAGAGGGATACGATGAATGCTGGTATTATCGGTTTAGGAACCCACACTCCAGAGAAAATTCTAACTAACCACGATTTAGAAAATCGATTAGATACTTCAGATGAATGGATTCGTACAATGACTGGGATTGAAGAGAGAAGAATTGCAGGTCCTGAGGAAGATACTTCTCATATGGCATTCAAGGCGGCTGAGAATGCAATCGAACATGCACAAATTTCTCCTGAAGAAATTGGGTTGATTATCGTTGCAACTGTAACACCTGACAAACCTTTTCCAAGTGTGGCAACGATGATTCAAGAACGGCTCGGTGCAGTTCATGCAGCTGCGATGGATATTTCGGCAGCTTGTGCTGGATTTATGTATGGATTAGTAACGGCAAAGCAATTTATCGAATCAGACACATATAAGTATGTTTTAGTAGTAGGTGTAGAAAAATTATCGAAAGTCACTAATTGGGAGGATCGAAATACAGCTGTTCTATTTGGAGATGGAGCAGGTGCAGCTGTGGTTGGAAAGGTTTCAGAAGGTAGAGGAATCCTTTCTTACGAGCTTGGAGCAAACGGCACTGGTGGAAAGTATTTATTCCAAGACGGACCTCACATCTATATGAATGGTCGTGAAGTATTTAAATTTGCAGTTCGTCAGATGGGTGAGTCCGCTGTCAATGTCATAGAAAAGGCTGGTCTGAAGAAAACGGATATAGATTTACTGATACCTCATCAGGCTAATATTCGAATTATGGAGGCTGCTAGAGAACGACTAGAGCTTCCGGTAGAAAAGATGTCGAAGACAATTCATAAATATGGGAATACTTCTTCGGCTTCTATTCCTTTATCATTGAAAGAAGAGCTTAATAATGGCAAAGTGAAAGACGATGATGTCATTGTCATGGTAGGCTTTGGTGGAGGATTGACATGGGGCGCTATTACACTTAAATGGGGAAGATAAATATAAAAAAAGGGGAGTAATAAGGATGACAAAGCGTAGAGTTGTGGTAACTGGATTAGGTGCAGTTACCCCGCTAGGGAATGATTTGGAGACAACTTGGTCTGGAATTAAGGCAGGTAAATCTGGAGTAGGAATGCTAACTAGGTTAGATGCAGATTTATTTTCAGCTAAAATAGCGGCAGAAGTAAAGGATTTTCAAATTGAAAATTATATTGATAAAAAAGATGCTAGGAAAATGGATCGATTCACTCATTATGCCCTGGCTGCTTCCATTATGGCTGTAAAAGATGCAGGACTTGAGATAACAGATGAGCTAGGACTTCGTACTGGTGTATGGATTGGCTCCGGCATTGGAGGAATGGAAACATATGAACAGCAATTTCGTGTGTTTTTAGAGAAGGGTGCTAGAAGAGTAAGTCCATTCTTTGTTCCGATGATGATTCCTGATATGGCTTCTGGACAGGTGTCTATTCATTTTGGTGCTAAAGCAATAAATTCTTGTACAGTAACCGCATGTGCTTCTGGCACGAACTCCATAGGCGATGCTTTTAAGGTTATTGAACGTGGAGATGCGGACATTATGATAGCAGGAGGCGCGGAAGCACCCATTACAAGTATGTCAGTTGCAGGATTTTGTTCCAGTACAGCGCTTAGCTTAAATACAGATCCTGAAAAAGCATCCAGACCGTTTGATGCAAATCGAGATGGTTTTGTTATTGGCGAGGGAGCCGGGATAGTAATTCTAGAAGATTATGAGCATGCAAAAGCACGTGGTGCAAAAATCTATGCAGAAATAATTGGCTATGGTTCAACCGGAGACGCTCACCATATCACGGCACCAGCGCCAGAAGGAGAGGGAGCTGCAAGAGCGATGAAACAGGCATTGGAGGATGGAAACGTTCAACCAGAAGCGGTAGATTATATTAATGCGCATGGTACCAGTACCTCTTATAACGACGCATTTGAAACAATGGCTGTGAAAAGCGTTTTTGGAGAGCATGCATATAAGCTTGCCATGAGCTCCACAAAATCAATGACTGGTCATTTATTAGGAGCAGCAGGTGGTGTAGAGGCCATCTTTACAGTCCTAGCCTTACATGAAGGTATCCTTCCGCCAACGATCAATTTAGAGACGCCAGATCCACAATGTGACCTAGATTACGTACCAAACGAAGCAAGAGAAAAGAGTATTCAATTTGCTATGAGTAACTCGTTGGGCTTTGGTGGTCATAATGCAAGTATATTATTTAAAAAGCTAGATTAGCATATCAGTCTATCTTGAGAAATTTGTTTTACTCCTGATTAAGTTTAAAAACATCATCTAGTTTAATTTTCCTATCAGTTACCTATTCTTTCCATATAAATGAGAAGGAATAGGTTTTTTTGTAATCATTCTATGAAATTAGTTTGAAAAAAAGTCGAATATTTGATGGTAAATAAAAAAATTTTTTTCAAACAACTAATATCCTTCCAAATATAGATGGCAGTTGACTTTCTTGTACTTTATGGAATTGAGTAAATATATCAAATTGATTGAAAAGTTAAAAAATGTATTGCTCTTGAAATAAACTTGTAATAAAATTCATATCTAAGAGAACAACAAATAAAAAATTTGAGGTGTACACATGGCAATCAATCATACTTTTAAGAAAGAGACACCCTTATTGAAAGTGAAAAACTTACAAACTGGTTTTAAGATAGATGGTGAATATTATAACGCTGTCGATAATGTTTCTTTCCACGTAAACAGGAAGCAAATTGTCGGAATAGTAGGAGAATCTGGTTGTGGAAAGAGCGTTATGTCCCTTTCTATCATGCAGCTCTTAGCTCAAGGCATTGGTAAAATCCGCGGTGGAGAGATTGTTTTTGAGGACAAAGTAATTTCCGAAATGAACGACAATCAGATGAATAAAATCCGAGGAAAAGATATCTCTATGATTTTCCAAGAGCCAATGACATCTTTAAATCCTGTATTTACCATTGGCTACCAAATACAAGAAGTGCTTTTAAATCACGAAAAGATATCGAAAAAGGCTGCTAGAGAGAAAGCAATCGCGTTGTTAAAGAGCGTTGGTATTCCAAGAGCAGAGAAAATTGTGGATGAATATCCTCATCAATTATCTGGGGGAATGAGACAAAGGGTGATGATCGCTATATCCATTGCCTGCCAACCGAAACTTCTTATCGCAGACGAGCCAACAACTGCCCTTGATGTAACCGTACAAGCTCAAATCTTAGAATTACTTAAAAACATTCAAGAAGTGAATGACATGTCAATCATCCTAATCACGCATGATTTAGGCGTGGTAGCCGAGATATGTGATGAAGTTATTGTTATGTACGCTGGTAAGATTGCCGAAAGAGCGAATGTCGTAGAGTTGTTTGAACGACCGAAGCATCCATACACACAGCTTCTGATGCAAGCAATACCTAAAATGGATGAGGATGTGGAAAAGCTAGCAACAATTGATGGGCTAGTTCCATCTCTAAAAGATATGCCAGCAGTGGGATGTAGATTTGCTAATCGATGCCCAATGGCAATGCCTCAATGTACAGTTATTACACCTGAATTAATAGAAACGGAAGCTGGGCACGAAGTTGCTTGCCACCTATATGATATGAGCATAGTGAAGGAAGGAGCAAGCGTAGTATGACAACAAAGGATTTCGCACAGGAAGAAAAGTCAGAATTATTAGAACCCGAAGAGCTGCTAAGGGTAGAAAATTTAAAGCAGTACTATCCGATTCACGGGGGATTTTTTAGAAGAGTAGTAGGAAATGTAAAAGCAGTTGATGACATATCCTTTACTATACGCAAAGGTGAAACCCTTGGTCTTGTAGGAGAATCAGGTTGTGGGAAATCAACTACAGGTAGAACAATTCTCCGATTGATGAAGCCGACTGGTGGAAAAATATTCTTTGATGGAAAAGATATTACAAACCTTAAAGGCAAGAAATTGCAAATGGCTAGAAGAGATTTTCAAATGGTTTTCCAGGATCCTTATGCTTCCTTAAACCCTATGCAAATGGTTGGGGATATTATTGCAGAGCCCATACTAAACTATGA
Organism: Psychrobacillus sp. Z3-81; assembly: GCF_056620325.1. NCBI lineage: Bacteria > Bacillati > Bacillota > Bacilli > Caryophanales > Bacillaceae > Psychrobacillus > Psychrobacillus sp. Z3-81. Next base: position 87,010 of record NZ_JBWQPU010000005.1, on the reverse strand, counting down.
AAAACGGAATCCTAAGGAATTAGAATCATATATTAAAGGATTATTACTCAAAGTTGGTTTACCTGAAGCAGCATATTACAAATATGCCCATGAGTTTTCAGGTGGTCAAAGGCAGCGTATAGGAATCGCCCGTGCGCTAGCATTAAACCCGAAGATGATTATAGCGGATGAACCAGTTTCAGCGTTAGACGTATCTGTACAATCACAGGTATTGAATCTTCTAAAGGATCTACAAAAAGAATACGGTCTAACTTATTTGTTTATTGCCCACGATTTAAGTGTGGTAAAGCATATGAGCGATCGTATCGGAGTAATGTATTTGGGCAACCTCGTTGAGATTGCTTCAAATAAAGATTTATACAGTGAACCGCTGCATCCTTATACGCAAGCGCTCATCTCTGCTATCCCGGAGCCCAAGCCGACAGTGAAGAAAAAGCGCATCGTGTTACAAGGTGATGTTCCGAGCCCTGCAAACCCGCCAACCGGATGTCCGTTCCATACAAGATGTCCAATGGCACAGGAAGCTTGCTCACAAGTAAAGCCTTCTTTGAAGGAAGTAAGACCAGGGCATTATGTAGCGTGTATCTTGTATGATCAAAACTAAAAAATATTTGGGGGGAAAAGAATGAACAAGAAGTCTCTATTTTGGCTAGTTGCCATGATGTTAACGTTAACTTTATTCTTAGCAGCATGTAATGAAGATAGCCAAGAAAAAACACCAGCTGATGACACAAAGAAAGAGCCAACTGAAGCAGTAACACCAGAAGAAGATAAAAAAGGCGGTACTTTAGTATACGGTCTAGATGCAGCTCCAGAAGGATTATTTAACTTCTCATTCTATGGAATTGCTACAGATGCAGAAATTATTGGCCTATTTGATGAAGGGTTAATCGAATTCGATGAAAATCTTGCTCCACAGCCAAACCTTGCTTCTTGGGAAACAGAAGATAACAAAGTGTTCAAATTTACATTTGAGCAAGGTGTTAAATTCCATAATGGCGATGAACTTACAGTTAATGACTGGGTATTTGCTTTAGAAACACTTGCTCATCCAGATTATGATGGTCCACGTTATTCTAACGTTCAAAATATCGTAGGTGCTGCTGAATTCCGTGAAGGAAAAGCAGACAGTATCTCTGGTATCAACGTAATCAATGACTATGAAATTGAAATAACATTTGATCAAGCTCGTGTAAACAACTTAACAGATCTTTGGACATACGTGATGCCATCTAAAGCATTTGCAGACATCCCAGTTGCTGAAATGTCTGCTAGTGACCTGGTAAGAACAAATCCAATTGGTCTTGGTGCATTCAAAGTAGAAAAAATTGTACCAGGTGAGTCAGTTGAATTAGTACGTAACGAAGATTACTGGAAGGGTGAAGTTAACCTAGACAAAATCATCGTACGTGTAATTGATAATACTTCTACTGTAGGTGCTCTACAAAATGAAGATGTTCACATGATCGCTTTACAACCAGTTTCTGGTCCTGAAGTAGAAAAATTAGATAACGTAGAAATTATGACAGCTCCAGGTCTTTCTTATTACTATGTTGGATTTAAGTTAGGTAAGTTTGACAACGAGAAACTTGTTGTTTCTGAAACATTACCAAAATATCAAGATAAAAAATTACGTCAAGCGATGATGTATGCACTTAACCGTCAAGAGTGGGTTGATGCATTCTGGTTTGGTTATGCGAAACCAGTAAGTAAGCCAGTTCCTTCAGCACACTGGATTTCTGCTGATGAGAGCGAATTAAACACTTATGACTACAATCCTGAAAAAGCGATGGAATTGTTAGACGAAGCTGGCTTTGTTGATAAAGACGGAGACGGTAAACGTGAAGATCCAAATGGTGAGAAATTTGTTGTGAAATTCTCTCACTATGCTACAGGAAACCCTACATTTGAAGCACGTGCAAAAGCACTTACTCAATACTGGGATGCAATTGGTTTAGCTACTGAGTTAGAAATGGTAGAAGTTAACCTTTACTATGACATGATTGAAAAAGATGACCCAGCTATCGAAACATTCTTCGGTGGATGGAGTGTTGGAGCAGATCCAGACCCAACTGGTACTCAAAGATCTGACCAATTATGGAACTACACTCGTTACAGCAATCCTGAAACTGATAAAATGCTAACCGATGCATTAGACATTGAGGTTGTTGGAACAGACCAAGAAAAACGTAAAGAAATTTATGTTGAATGGCAAAAAATCATGAACGAAGAGCTTCCAATGCTTTATATTGCAGAGCTTGAAGAAATCTTAGCTGTTACTAAATCAGTTGGTGGGGTTACAATCGACGTTTCTGGAACAAATAACCCATCTGAATGGTACATGATTAAAGAATAATAGAGTGTAAAGATTCAGCGGCACGCAAATATGCTGCCGCTGAATTCTAATTTTTTGCTCTTATGCACGGTAAGATTTATTTCCTGAAATGTGTCTTACCGTGCTTGAGAGCTAGCAACAAAGATTGTCAGACAAGGAGAGTATGCAATGTTAAAATATACAATCAGACGGATTCTTGGAATGATTCCAATGCTTTTCCTTGTATCCATCGTGGTGTTCACTCTAGCAAAGCTAATGCCAGGGGATTCCTTCAGTGGCGAAATAGATCCAAACAACACTGACCCAGCTTACATTGAAGAGATGCGTCAAAAGTCTGGATACTACGACCCTATCCCTGTGCAATATTGGAACTGGATTACAAATTTTGTACAAGGAGAGTTCGGAAAATCTACTCGCTATAAAATAGATGTAGCAGACTTAATTGCAGAAAAGCTGCCAAATACCATTTTTCTTGGAGTATCAGCTCTTGTCATTACATATTTCTTAGCTTTCCTAATGGGAATGTATTCTGGTAGAAAGCCATATACTCTGGGAGACAATCTAATTGCCGGCTTTAATTATACGGCATTAGCTGTGCCATCATTTGTAGCAGCAGTATTTGCCATTTACTTCTTTTCTTTTAATTTGCACTGGTTTCCTTTCGGGGGCTCAGTGGATATCCAAGTAACTGATGGAACATTCGAATATTATTTAAGTAGGATTCATCATGTAATCTTACCTGCATTAGTATTAGGGGCATTAAGTACAGCATCCTATACGCAATTTTTACGAAATGATATTATCGAGAATTCCCGAAAAGACTATGTGCGTACTGCAAGGGCAAAAGGAACAAAAATGTCTAAGATCTATAACGTGCATATTCTTCGAAATTCCATTATTCCATTAGTAACTTTCTTAGGATTTGATTTTGTAAGCTTAGTTGGTGGTGCAATTATTACGGAAACCATCTTTACTTACCCAGGTATTGGACAGCTATTTTTACAATCTGTAACTAATCGTGATTATCCAACACTTATGACCTTGACGATGATGTTTACGGTTTTAACCTTAATAGGAAATCTAATCGCAGACCTATTATATGGCGTTGTAGATCCTCGAATTGGTTTGGAATAGGGGGGAGGAAAGAAAATGACAACATCAACGACTACCACGGCTTTAAATCAGCCACAGAATAATAATAAAAGTCTTTCTCCCTTAGCAATAGCAAGGAGAAAATTCCTTCGAAATAAGCTTGCGATGATCAGTGTTGTCTTTCTATCTATAGTTATTATCACTTCATTACTCGCACCAGTAATAGTACCAATGGTATCTCCAATTGAGGATATAAAGACAGTTAACATTGCGCATATGAGTAAGCCACCTAGCGATGAGTTTGTACTAGGTACAGATAAAAGTGGGCGAGATGTCTTTGCTCGACTTCTCTATGGTGGAAGAATCTCATTATTAGTTGGATTTTCGGCGACATTGATTGTAGTAGTGATCGGATCTTTAGTTGGAGCGTTGGCAGGTTTCTTTGGAGGAAAAATAGATAGCCTACTCATGCGTTTTACCGATTTCGTTCTAAACTTTCCATTCCTTGTTTTTGTTATCGTTTTAAATACGATTTTACGTGACAAAGTTGATGGCTTATGGGTATTAATAGGGGTAATTGGATTGCTTAGCTGGGGTGGTGGCGCACGTTTGGTAAGGAGTAAAATACTTGCTGAAAAAGAAAATGAGTATATACTTGCCGCTGTTTCCATAGGTAGTAGTCCAACAAAAATCATTATGAAACACTTATTACCTAATGTAGTTTCTACGATTATTGTGCAAGCAACACTATTATTTGCTGGAATGATCGTGGCAGAGTCAGGTCTGAGCTACCTAGGGTTTGGTGTTCCTCAAGAAATACCGAGCTGGGGGAATATGTTAGCATTTGCAAATGAGCCAGACGTACTTCAAGGGAAACCTTGGATGTGGATGCCACCAGCTCTAGTAATTACGTTAACTATTCTTTCCATTAACTTTATTGGAGAGGGTCTAAAAGATGCCTTCAACCCTAAATCTTTAAGATAATAAAGAAAAGCGCTAGCGCCTATGTCTGCCCCGACAAGCAAATGGGTACCGGCGAGTACGGAAGGAAAACTAAGAACGTCACATCGTGTGACAACGTTTTCTTGACCAACATCCTGTTGGCCCTCGAGGGGCAAAGCGCTGAACAATAGAAACGCATAAGCAAAAAAGTCTCATGCAAAAAAACCGTTCCTTTACGAAAGTTTAGGAACGGTTTTTCATATGTTTTAGGAAGGATGTGATAATTATAAAGCTTTTATTATTTTTAATAAGCTACGGAATTGCAATTTTGAGCTGTTCCAATATTATTCTCTACTTAAACTTTTTAGCGCTTGGTCATTCCTTGAGCTCTGTTATTTTGTACATGCTTAATTCAAACGATTTTATTGTATTTTGTATTTCCATACTCTGTATGACTATGGTCGTTTTCTTCCAAGACCCATTCCGGCTTCCATCTTAGCTAGTGTTTTATTCGCAAGTTCATTTGCCTTTAAAGCACCTTGGTCTAAAATCTCATCTAGCTCTTTAGAATTTATAAGCTCGTTATAGCGTTCTTGAATAGGGGTAAAGTGGTTAATGATTGCTTCTGCAACGGAAGCCTTGAAATCCCCATAGCCTTTTCCTGCATATTTTTCTACAAGCTCTGGAATAGAGGTATTTGTTAAGGCTGCCTCGATTGTAAGTAAGTTAGAAACCCCTGGCTTATTCTCAGGGTCAAATGCAACTACTCCCTCTGAATCTGTTACAGCGCTTTTAATCTTTTTCTCAATTTGTTTCGGTGTATCTAAAATTCGAATGGTCGCTTTTTGATTCTCATCGGATTTGCTCATCTTCTTTAAAGGATCCTGTAACGATTTAATTCGTGCACCATTTTTAGGAATAAGCGGCTCCGGTATTGTGAGCATTTTACCGTAGCGTTTATTAAAGCGCTCAGCAAGGTCTCTCGTTAGCTCTACATGCTGCTTTTGATCCTCACCAACTGGTACAACATCTGTTTGATATAGTAGAATGTCAGCTGCCATTAAAGGTGGATAGGTCAATAAGCCGGAAGATACGCCTTCTTTGCCGGATGATTTATCCTTGAACTGTGTCATTCTTTCCAACTCGCCAATATAAGAGACACATTGCATCATCCATCCTGCTTGAGCATGTGCTGGAACCTCTGATTGAATAAATAAAATGGATTTTTCAGGATCAACGCCAATTGCCAAGTATAGGGCAGCTAAAGAACGTATATGCTCACGAAGTTCTTTTGGATCCTGGGCAACAGTGATTGCATGCTGATCAACGATGCAAAATACACAATCATGAGAATCTTGTAAATCTACAAATTGCTTAAAAGCACCGATATAATTTCCGAGGGTAATGACACCGGTTGGTTGAACACCTGAAAATACTCTTTTCATCCATAAATTCCTCCTTAAAATAAAAAAACATCATGCCTCCCTAAAAAGGGACGAATGATGTTAAAATCCGTGGTACCACCCAGCTTGCTAAATACATAGCCACTCATCTTCGTAACGTGAAGGTCTCGGTATACATTACTGTTATTTCACATATACTGCTCAGAAGCCCATTCGATTTAAGGTATGATCTGTTTGCACCAACCACAGACTCTCTCTACATACAACATTAAATGTACTATTCTTCCTCATAGCCCGATATTTATTTCTAAATATTATATATAGAAGTAACTCAAAAATCAACCAACAATTTTTAGCTGTAATAGAAGAATAAAGCAATGCACATACATAGAAGAGCGGAGAATCCTAACGCTATAATTGGCTTATATGGAAAAGAAAAAATTTCTGAGGGCAATCTCATCTGGTCGACTTCTTCTTTCATCCGTTTAGGCGTAAAAACCTTTCTTGTGCTTTTGGTGAAAAAATCAAAGAAACCGCCAGCCACCACATATGTGAGAAGCCCGAACACAGTAATGGAGCCTCCTATATAAAATGACATATTTGCATAGCTCTCTAAGTCTAGCCTTCTATATACAATTACAGTAAAAAGGATGATTAATAGCTGAAGTCCAATAAAATATAAAACTCTTTTTTTCATAATTCACCTCTATCCATAAAGATTATAGAGGATAGCGAGAAAAGAATCAAAAGTAAGTTAATCATGTAGATATCAGATCAATTAGGAAAGACTTTGTATCAAAAAGGAAAGTCATCCCTTCATCTCTACATGGCATTGACCATTTTAGCCGAGAAGAAATCTCGACGAATGAGAGTACCAGATCAATAAGAAAGCCTTTTACAAGTCATCCCTGGTTATCTAGCATGCACCGGCCATGCCCTTCAACCATTTTAACCGAGAGTAAATCCTAGCTATCCGAGAAAAAAATGAGAGTAAAGTGGCTGAATGAGAGTAAATCATCTCTAACCGAGAATAAATAGCTGCTAACCGAGAATAAAATCACCACGAACGAGAATAACCAGATCAACAAGAAAGCCTTTTACAAGTCATCCCTGGTTATCTAGCATGCACCGGCCATGCCTTTCAACCATTCTAACCGAGAGTAAATCCTGGCTATCCGAGAGTAATCTTCTTCCGAATGAGAGTAAAGTGGCTGAATGAGAGTAAATCATGGCTATCCGAGAATAAATAGCTGCTAACCGAGAATAAAATATCGACGAACGAGAATAAGCTAACGCTAAACGAGAGTAAAGCAAATTTAATGGGGAAGTGGTCGCCGCTCGCTTACTATCCAAAAGTCACTCGCAGAAGCCGACCGAAGACTTTGATTCCCGACCGCTAATAACAAAACACCGAAATCAGAAAAAATTCAATCAACCAAGAGTAAATTCCACCTCACCGAGAGTATTACCAACCTATGAATAGGGTAGTAGACAATAAAATAATCCAGAAAGCAATCTATCTATTACCACAAAAATACAAGACAAAAATTGATTCCAAAAGATAATTTTCACTTAATTAGGAAATATTGTGATTAAACAGTCAAATAATAGATTGTAAAATTGGAATTTTCTCAAAGTAAGAATATCAAAAATAAACTAAAAATTAAATTTGCGTTCACAAATTTTAGTACAATGTAATGATTTTGTTACCAAACTGTAAAAATAATTATAGAAAGGTATGTACAACCGCTTTAGAAAATGTATAATAATATAGGTAATGAATTTTTCTGAATATTAGGGAGGTTATTAAAGTGAAAAATAGCAAATTAACATGGCTTCTTGGCCTATTGCTAGTTGTTACTCTTTTCCTAGCTGCTTGTGGCGGGGACGATAAAGAAGCAACTAAAGAAACACCAGCTGATACTGATACACCAGCAAAAGATGAACCAGAAGCAACACTAGACGAAGAACAAGTATTAAACTTAATCATGGGATCTGAGATTCCAACACTTGATTCTGCTCTAGTAACTGACTCTGTTGGTTTCGATCTACTTAACAACGTCAACGAAGGTTTATATCGCTTAAACCAAGAAAACGTTGCTGTACCTGCAATTGCTGAAGGTGAGCCTGAAATCTCTGAAGACGGCTTAGTTTACACTTTCAAATTACGTGATGCAAAATGGTCTGATGGATCTCCAGTAACTGCTCACGACTTTGAATTTGCTTGGAAACGTGCTATGAACCCAGATACTGCTTCTGAATACGGTCCATACATGATGGAAGGTGTAATCAAAAATGCTTCTGAAATCGTAGCAAAAGAAGTGGAATATACTGAACTAGGTGTTAAAGCTGAAGATGACAAAACTTTAGTTGTAACTCTTGAAAAACCTGTACCATACTTCTTATCATTAATGTCATTTGGTACATTCTTACCACAAAAAGAAGAATTCGTTACAGCTCAAGGCGAAAACTATTCTAAAAACTCTGATGCATTATTATATAACGGTCCATTCGTTCTAAAAGGATGGGATGGAACAAACTTAAATTGGCAACTAGTGAAAAATGATCAATACTGGGATGCTGAAACTGTAAAACTTACTGAAATTAACTATGACGTAGTAAAAGAAACTGCTACTGGGGTTAACCTATACCAAAACGGTGAAAAAGACCGCGTAGGTTTATCTGGTGAATATGCGATGCAATATGCAAACGATCCAGAGCTTGTAACTGAATTAGAAACAAATGTATTCTACTTTAAGTACAACCAAGAACGTAATGGAGAAAAAACTCCACTTGCTAATGTAAATATTCGTGAAGCAATTTCTAAAGCATTTAACAAAGAAGATTTAGCAGCAGTAGTACTTGCTAATGGTTCTGTACCTGCTAACTACTTAGTGCCTCAAGGCTTTTCGTTTGACCAAGACGGTAATGACTTCCGTGATGTGAATGGCGATATGGCTACTCACAACGCTGAAGAAGCTAAAGCTGCATGGGAAAAAGGATTAGCAGAACTAGGTGTGGAAGAAGTTACTCTTGAAATCTTAGGTGGAGACTCTGATCTTTCTAAGAAAATGGATGAGTACTTCAAAGATCAATTAGAAAAAAATCTTCCAGGTTTAAAAATCTCGCTTAAAGAAGTGCCTTTCGCAGTTCGTTTAGAGCTTGATACTAACCAAGATTATGATATTCAAGTTGCTGGTTGGGGACCTGACTACCAAGATCCATATACTTTCATGAGCTTATGGTTAACTGGTGGAGGAAACAACCAAATGTCTTACTCTAATCCAAAGTATGATGAATTAGTTACAAGTGCTAATAACGAATTAGCATTAGATGCAGAAGCTCGTTGGCAAGCACTTGCTGAGGCAGAAAGAATCCTTATCGATGAAGATTTCGGTATTGGACCAATTTACCAACGTGGAGCTATGCAGCTTCAAAAACCATATGTTAAAGGTGTGGTAGCTCACCCATTCGGTGGAGACTATAGCTACAAATGGGCTTACATCGAAGGTAAAAACTAATTTGTAAAAGCTTTAAAATCTCATAAGATGAGAGTATATGAATTCCTAGGGGATCATATACTCTCTTTTTAAATGAAGCTAAATTAACGAAATATTTTATCTACGATGTTTTGACTTTGACAACTCAATATGTTTTCTGTTTATATAGATTAGTAGATTGTTTTGTTAATTCAGTAATATTTATTTAGGAGGTGCAAAAGATGGCAAAGTATATTCTACGTCGTGTAATATATATGGTTATTACATTCTTCCTGATTGCGACCGCAACATTTTTCTTAATGAAGGCGCTCCCAGGATCCCCCATTAGTTCTGCTTCAAAATTATCCTCTGAACAACTTGCGATAGTGGAAGCGAAATATGGTTTAGATCAACCGGTGCCTGTTCAATATGCAAAGTATATGCTTAATTTGGTACAAGGTGATTTAGGTAACTCCTTCCAGTTTAAAAATGCTGAGGTTACAGATCTAATCATCAGTCGATTAGGACCATCTATGATTTTAGGTGCGCAAGGGATGATTTTAGGTGTGACCATTGGTATAGTATTAGGAATGATTGCTGCACTGCGGCAAAACACAATTTGGGATTATGGTAGTACACTAATTGCTATCATTGGTATTTCAATACCTTCTTTTGTATTTGCAACATTTTTGCAATATTGGTTTGCAGTAAAACTTGAATGGTTCCCAGTAGCGTTATGGAAAGATGGCTGGATGTCAAGTGTACTTCCGTCAATCGCTTTGGCAATGGGACCTTTAGCAACAGCTGCACGTTTTATAAGAACGGAAATGATTGAAGTGTTAAGCTCCGATTATATTGTCTTAGCTAAATCAAAAGGTGCGAACTGGTTTGAAATTGCGTTTAAGCATGCATTCCGAAATGCTTTGATTCCTCTAGTAACTGTATTAGGACCAATGGCTGCAGGTTTATTAACAGGTTCCCTGGTTATCGAACAAATTTTCGCAATCCCTGGAATAGGGGAGCAATTTGTAAAGTCTATTAATACAAACGACTATTCTATAATTATGGGTACAACACTGTTCTTCTCTGCATTCTTAATTCTAGTAATCTTCATAGTAGATTTACTATATGGAGTTATAGACCCACGTATTCGTTTGTCAGGAGGTAATAATTAATGAGTAACGAAATACCGAAATTACCTGCTGAGTCGTTTGAAAGAGTTCATATTGATAGTACCCAAGCTGAACGTATTGTTAAACCTAGTTTAAACTTTTGGCAAGATGCTTGGCTAAGAATACGTAAAAACAAGGCTGCTATCGTAAGTATGATTATTCTATTATTGATTGTTTTGATGTCTTTTATTGGACCAATGCTGAGTCCTCATGAGTCGGACCATCAAACAATTACACACGCAAACTTACCTCCAAAGGTTCCAGGTCTTGAAAAGCTTGGAATATTTGATGGTGTTGGTACATTAGCAGGAAAAGAAGTAGATTTATACGAAATGAAAAATGTCGATACGTATTATTGGTTCGGTACAGATGGATTGGGCCGTGATTTATTCTCACGTGTATGGGAAGGAACAAGAGTTTCTCTTCTCATCGCATTTGCAGCTGCATTGATTGATATGGTTATTGGTGTGGCATACGGTGGTATTTCTGCCTACTATGGTGGGCGAGTAGACGATATCATGCAGCGTATAGTAGAAATTCTAATCGGTATTCCAACGTTAGTTATCGTAATCCTAATGATTTTGTTCATGCCGCCTGGCATATTGGCTATCATTATAGCGATAACCATAACCGGTTGGACTGGTATGTCGCGTATTGTTCGAGGACAGGTATTAAAATTCAAAAACCAAGAATTCGTACTTGCATCTCGTACGCTAGGAGCAAGCGATAGTCGGATAATTACTAAGCATATTCTTCCTAATATTCTTGGTATTATCATTATTAATACTATGTTTACGATTCCTAGTGCTATATTTTTCGAAGCATTCTTAAGCTTTATCGGTCTAGGTTTACAGCCGCCAGATGCATCATTGGGTACATTAATTAACGATGGGTATAAATTAATTCAATTCCAGCCACATATTCTATTTATCCCAGCTACGATTATCAGTTTACTCATGATCTCATTTAATCTATTAGGTGACGGTCTTCGTGATGCACTAGATCCAAAAATGAAGGACTAAGGAGGAAAGCCAACATGGAAAACATTTTAGAAGTAAAAGACCTAGAGCTTTCCTTCCATACATTTGCAGGTGAAGTAAAAGCTATTCGTGGCGTTAACTTCGATCTTAAAAAAGGGGAAACACTTGCGATTGTTGGAGAGTCTGGTTCTGGTAAATCTGTAACTACTAAGGCTATTATGCGTTTATTGCCTGAAGCAAGTTCAGAGTTTAAAAATGGTCAAATTCTGTTCAATGGAAAGGACCTTACGAAACTATCTGATAAAGAGATGGAGAAAATCAGAGGGAAAGAAATTTCGATGATTTTCCAAGATCCGATGACATCACTAAATCCTACGATGACGATAGGAAACCAAATTATGGAGCCTATTTTAAAGCATCGTAAAGTAGGGAAGGCAGAGGCTAGAAAACTAGCTATCGACCTTTTACGTATGGTTGGTATGCCAAAACCTGAAACACGCATTAAGCAATATCCGCATCAGTTTTCTGGAGGACAACGTCAACGTATCGTTATTGCGATTGCCTTGGCTTGTAATCCACAAATTTTAATAGCGGATGAGCCAACTACTGCATTGGACGTAACAATTCAAGCACAGATCCTTGAACTAATGAAGGACCTTCAAAAGAAAATTGATACATCTATCATCTTCATTACCCACGACTTAGGTGTTGTGGCAAATGTTGCAGATCGTGTAGCAGTAATGTATGGAGGAAAAATCGTAGAGGTTGGTACAGTAGATGAAATATTCTATAACCCACAGCATCCATATACTTGGGGATTACTAAGCTCTATGCCTTCATTGGATACAGCAGAAGAAAAATTATACGCTATTCCAGGAACACCTCCGGATCTATTGTATCCTCCAAAGGGTGATGCATTTGCTCTTCGTAGTGAATATGCATTAAAAATAGATTTAGAGCAAAATCCTCCATTCTTTAAGGTGAGTGATACGCATTACGCTGCGACATGGCTATTACATCCAGATGCGCCGCAGGTAGAACCACCGCTTTCTGTAATCGAAAGAATGAAAAAGTTTCCTGGTAGCCGCTACTATGAAGGTACGGAAGGAAGTGCTTACTAATGGCTGAAAAATTACTTGAAATAAAGAATTTAAAGCAATATTTTAATCCTGGTAAGCCAAACGAAGTTAAGGCTATTGATGACATTAGCTTTGATATTTATAGAGGAGAAACATTAGGGCTAGTAGGAGAATCAGGTTGTGGTAAGTCTACAACAGGTCGTACTATTATTCGCCTTTATAATGCAACTGATGGAGAAGTTATTTATGACGGCGTAAACGTTCATGGAAAGAAATCTAAGAAAGAGCTAAAGACGTTCAACCAGCGTATGCAAATGATTTTCCAAGATCCATATGCATCTTTAAATCCTCGTATGAAGGTATTAGATATTATTGCAGAAGGTCTTGATATTCATGGTCTTGTAAAAAATCCTAAGGAGCGTAAGGAGCGAGTGGTAGAGCTTCTTGAAACGGTAGGATTGAACAGAGAGCATGCGGACCGTTATCCACATGAGTTTTCTGGCGGACAACGTCAACGTCTTGGGATTGCAAGAGCATTAGCTGTAAACCCAGAGTTCATCATTGCCGATGAGCCAATCTCTGCTCTAGACGTTTCCATTCAAGCGCAAGTTGTTAACTTGTTGAAAGAGCTGCAAGAAGAAAAAGGTTTAACATACTTGTTCATCGCGCATGATCTTTCCATGGTTAAATACATCTCGGATCGAATTGGTGTAATGTATTTTGGTAAGTTGGTTGAGCTAGCTCCAGCGGATGAATTGTATAACAATCCATTACATCCTTATACTCAATCACTGCTTTCTGCTATACCACTTCCAGATCCAAATTATGAGCGTACACGTGTGCGTAAATCCTATGATCCTTCTTCGCATAATTATCAAGAGGGAGAAGAAGTGGCAATGAGAGAAGTAACTCCAGGTCATTTCGTATACTGTTCAGAGAAAGAATTTGTTAACTTACAAGCTATTTCAAAAACAAGAGCTTAATAGAAAAGAAGACTGCAGACAAACCCACAGTAAAGCGTTTGTCTGCAGTTTTTTATTAGATATGGAAGGTTTCTGGTGTCCTATTAATTAGATAAGGGTGTCTGAATGAGAGCAAATTAGTGCTATACGAGAGTAACAACATGTTAACCGAGAGTAATGAATCAATATGAGAGTAAAACCCCTCTATCCGAGAATAAAGAAAGTTCATCCGAGAATAAACTATGCTTAACTGAGAGTAATCACCCCTTATAAGAGAGAAAACCCTCTTATTTCAGAATGACTCTCCCTTCAAATGATAGCTTCCATTTCCTCCTATATCGATATTGTAATAATTTACTAGTAAATTTACGAAGATTAATGGTTTTCTCGTGCTATATGCCCTATGACAACATTTCTATAACAAAAAAATGTCGAAACATACAATAAAAAAGGCAGAATGCTTACGAAGTACGAAATATCTTGTCTACTAATGTCACTTTTCATCGACATAGTTAATTGATAGAATGATAGACGTAGGTACTGGAAGGAGTTAATACATATGGAAAAGATAATGAAGCTGTTTGCAGTGACAACAATTTTATTTTTTGTATTTACTGGTACTAAAACGGTTGCAGAAACAACTATTTTTTCAAAGGATTTTACTGAAAAAGAATTTGCATTAAAGCAAATTGAGGAGCAGACGGTCGGGAGCTCAAAGTTATTTGTATATGATTCTGGACTTCAATTTACTTATCCAGATGCAGTGCGTGGTGTCTACGTCACGGGTCATTCAGCTGGTGGAGAACGTTTTAAGCAATTAGTCGAATTAATGGATTCTACAGAGCTTAATGCAATGGTAATTGATATAAAAGATGATTTTGGAAATTTAACCTATAAGCCAGCGGAGGATTCCCCACTTTTTAATTATGATATTGGGAAGCCGTATATTAAAGATCTAGAAGGTATCTTGAAAACAATGGAGGAAAAAGAGATATATCCAATTGCAAGAGTGGTTGTTTTCAAGGATTCAGAGCTTGCTGAAAGGAGACCAGAGCTTTCCTTTGTCGAAAATGGCCAGGTATGGAAGAATGGCAGAGGAGAGGCATTTGTCAATCCATTTATGCAAGAGGTTTGGGATTACAATGTAGAAATAGCAATTGAAGCTGCAAAAATGGGTTTCCAAGAAATACAGTTTGATTATGTACGTTTTCCTGAAGGTTTCGAAAATCGGGATGACATATTAGAGTACGGAGTAGGAAGTTTTAGAGATTCAGACCCTAATCCAATCCAAAGGAGAGTTCATGCTGTAACTGACTTCGTAAAATATGCGAAAGAAAAGCTAGAGCCATATGGAGTACAGGTTTCTGTCGATATTTTCGGCTATTCTGCTACATTGCCAGAGGCACCGGGAATTGGTCAAAACTTTTCGAAGATATCTGAGCACGTGGATGTCATATCTTCGATGATCTATCCAAGCCATTGGACTTCCTATTTTGGGATATCCAAACCAGACTTAGAGCCGTATCGTTTAGTAAAGGCCTACGCTGAAGTGGAAAATGCCAAGCTTGCAGAGTTAGAAAACCCTCCAGTCTCCAGACCATGGCTCCAAGATTTCACCGCTTCCTATCTTGGAAAAGGAAATTATTTAGTATATGGAAAAGAGGAGGTAGAAGCACAAAT
The DNA here is from genome assembly GCF_056620325.1 of Psychrobacillus sp. Z3-81. NCBI lineage: Bacteria > Bacillati > Bacillota > Bacilli > Caryophanales > Bacillaceae > Psychrobacillus > Psychrobacillus sp. Z3-81. Next base: position 71,886 of record NZ_JBWQPU010000005.1, on the reverse strand, counting down.
TCGTGCTTTAAATGAAGCTGGAATAAATGAATTCCTCCTGTGGAATGCTGGAAATAAATATTCAAAAGGTGTGGATTACACTCCAATTGACTAAATAGAAGAAAAAGCAGGTTAATTCACCTGCTTTTTTGTGTTTTTTGAAACCTTTTTTCATAGAAAACGTATTAAATAGTGTAACAGTTATTTTCAATAGCCTCTTACTAATTGAGAATGAAAAAAATAATTTCTTTTTGGTTTAAATATGAAAGAAGACGGGTATAAATTGAGTAGAAAGTTTTTCTCATTTGTATCTTTTCACGAATTCTATGTAGAATCTTGATAAAATAAGAAGAATTATAGAACAGTTAATTTTTTCTAATAAAAGTATTTTAAATGTAATGTAATTAGTGTATACTTAAGAAGTGAAATTAAATTAAACTAATTACAATCTAGTATATATAACACAAGTACCTATTGAGAGGAGTGTTTTGAATGATGGTCACATTATTTACTTCACCTAGCTGTACTTCATGTAGAAAAGCGAAAGCATGGTTAGAAGAACATGATATCCCATACACGGAACGTAATATTTTTTCAGAACCACTAAGTATAAGTGAAATAAAAGAAATCCTAAGAATGACTGAGGATGGTACTGATGAAATCATCTCTACTCGCTCAAAGATTTTTCAAAAACTAAATGTAGATGTGGAAAGTTTACCTCTACAGCGTTTATATGAGTTAATACAGGAATATCCAGGCCTTTTACGCAGACCAATTATATTGGATGAAAAACGTTTACAAGTTGGGTATAATGAGGACGAAATCCGTAGATTCTTACCTAGAAAGGTTCGCGCTTACCAGTTACTCGAAGCGCAACGTCTTGTTAACTAGTGAATCGTAAGCTGGTTGTTTTTCAAATTGTTATTTGAAAATCAACCGGCTTTTCTTTTTCTTCCACTATTTTATTTCCTCTATGTATTGTTTATTTTTTAAAAAAAGTGGAGCTGGAATCCTTTTCTTTTTTTCACAAACAACATACAATAGTATTAGACACTACAAAGAGACGGTTAGGAAGCGAAAGGAGATGTGTTAAATGGATATCGAGCGCATCAATGATAACACTTTCAAAGTATACATTTCATACATCGACATTGAAGAAAGAGGCTTCAGCCGAGATGAAATTTGGTTTAATAAAGATAAGAGCGAGCAGCTTTTTTGGGAAATGATGGATGAGGTTCATGAGGATGACCATTTTGATGAATTAGATGGGCCTTTGTGGATACAAGTCCATGCGATGGAAAAAGGCTTGGAAGTGATTGTAACTCGAACGGAAATGGCTAAAGATGAACGATCAGATGATGGCACAAAAAATGACGATATAGCAAGCAAATTATTTAAAAGTAGTACATCTGGTTCTATAGGTTCGCACGAGTTTGATGATTTTTCTAATTATATGGATGATTTAGATGATATACCGGATAGCTACCTCTTCGAATTTAAAAATTTTGAAGATGTGATTGGTTTATCAAAAAAATTAACCCCTGGTGATTTCGAGACCTCTTTATATCACTATGAGGAAAAATACTATCTAAACATGATTTTTGATATGGATGCTGTAGAGCTTGAAGACATTTTAAATGTGCTTAGTTTAGTCTCAGAGTTTGGACAGACAACAAAAACCACTATACATCTTATTCAAGAGTATGGAAAAGAGATAATAGGTGAAAGTGTACTAGAAGAACTCAATAAATATTTTTAAAACCTTCTGAAAGGAAGGTTTTTTTATTTTTCTATCGAATTAAACCAACTAGCAGTGCTAATACAATAAAAAGGAGAGGATGACTAATTTTAATTGCTAGAACGGAAAATGGAAGACTGGTTGTACCTGCAAAGCTAACTAGAGAAGAACTGGATTTGCTTAAGAAATATCACATTTTCTTTTGTCCACATTGTAGAAAAAGGGTTATTTTGAAAAAAGGAACAAGAAAGATTCCTCACTTTGCTCATCAGCAAAATAGAGATTGTGCTTATTTTTCTGAAGGTGAAACGGAGCAACATCTAAATGGGAAGCTTCAACTCTATGATTTATTCAACAGAATATCTGAAAAAGCAGTGCTAGAAGGATATATTGCAGACATTCAGCAACGTCCCGATATTCTTCTCTCTTTTCAACAAAAAGAGTATGCCATTGAGTTTCAATGTAGTTCTATTCCCATTTCTCGTGTGATCGAGAGAAATAACGGCTATCTGTCTCATTCTATCATCCCCATCTGGATCCTCCTATCACCGACCTGGAAAGTAGGTAATCAGCTTGTTGTGAAACTGACCAGCTTCCAACAGTTTTTTATTACAGACTCCTTATTGACTTATCATCCCAAAACGAAAAGCTTTACCTATCTGTCAAATCTACTTCACATTCAATCATCCACTTATATCGCTAAAGTGGATAAACTCCCTAGTCATTCTCAGACCTGGCCACTAGCAACAGCAAAGAAAATTCCTTTCTCTACTTTTCAAAGCTACCTCGAACTATATTTTCGTAAACGAGACAGTCATTTGACAAACGTCTATCGATACAATCAAAAAGGGATTCAGAATACAGTGTTAAGAATTTGCTACCACCATCGGATTCAACCCTCCGCTTTACCTCCATTTATCGGTATTCCTAGTAGATATGCAAGCAATTTTACAGAGCATGCATGTGAATGGCAATTAGCATGGTTGGATTTTCTATTTCGTCATGTCATTTCAATCGATGAAATCAGGAAAGAACATTACGCTCTTTTTTTTAGAGAATATAAGAGGAAGTTGACTGATATAGGGCAAAAAACATTAGCGATTCAAACATACTCTTCCTTGCTAAGCGATATTTTAATAAAGCGAGAAGGAAATTTTCTACTTTGGGAGGTAAATATTCGCCAAATGGAGCACTTACTTTATAAACACTTTCTTGCCAAAAGCATTCATTCCTAAGAATGGAGAAATATCTTTGTCAGTTGATCTTAAAAATGAAATACCCACAAGAGATAAAGTTAGTGAGCATGTAACATGGAGGCTAGGGGATATATTTGCAAGACTGACTGGACTAGAACGATTATTAAAAAATCAGTAGATAGAGAATCGACACAGATCCGGCAAAGCAGCTACAAAATACCTTTTACTATCATTCCCTTGCATAATGACCAGAAAATTGAGAAAATAATAAGTGATGTTATTTATAAGTTTGGAAGGAGAGTTCGGATTGTCAGCTGATACAAAAAATAAAATTCTCACTCGTGAAGAAGTAGAAGAGCATTTAACATGGAAGCTAGAAGATATTTTTCCTTCTGATGCTGAGTGGGATCAAGAGTTTCAAGAGGTTTCTGCACTTTCTAAAAAAGCTTCGTCATTTCAAGGGACGATAGGAAATGGAGCAGATGCCCTACTTGAGCTATTCACTTATCAAGATGAGCTTACAAAACGCTTACGAAAGCTTTATACGTATGCGCATTTGAAGCATGATCAAGATACTGCCAATGGTACTTATCAAGCTATGGAAAGCCGTATTAAGTCTTTGTTTACAAAGGTTTCAACGGACTTATCATTTGTGGTGCCAGAAATATTATCTCTAGAAGAATCTAAAATTGAAGAATACCTAAAGGAAAACAAAGGGCTTCAGCTATATAGACAGCTTTTAGAGGAAATCAATAAAGAACGTCCTCATGTACTTTCTCAAGAGCAGGAGGCAATACTAGCGCAGTTTTCGGAAGTTGCGGGTGCTTCCGCAGATACGTTTGGCAAACTGAATAATGCTGATTTAGAATTCCCGTCGATTCAAGATGAGGAAGGCAATGAGGTTCAGCTAACACACGGACGTTATAGCCGTTTTCTAGAAAGTGAAGACAGAAGGGTTCGAGAAGAAGCATTTAAGGCTATGTACAGCACTTATGGAAAGTTTCGTAATACTTTCGCTTCTACATTGAGTGGCAATATTAAATCAGATAATGTAAATGCCCAAATCAGAAATTATGCTTCTGCAAGGGAGGCAGCATTATCAGCAAATCATATCCCAGAATCGGTTTATGATAACCTAGTAAGCACGGTAAATAAAAATCTTCCTCTTCTACATCGATATGTTAGTCTACGTAAAAAGGTATTAGGAGTAGAAGAGCTTCACATGTGGGATTTGTATACTCCTCTTGTTAAGGAAGCAAACATGAAATATACCTACGAAGAGGCTTGCGAAACGATGCTTGCAAGCTTTGAGCCATTAGGCGAAGAATATGTCTCAACCGTAAAGAAAGGCTTAGAGAGCCGCTGGGTAGATGTTGTGGAGACGAAAGGAAAACGTTCAGGAGCTTATTCATCAGGGTCCTATGGAACAAATCCATATATTTTAATGAACTGGCAGGACAATGTGAATAATTTATTTACATTAGCTCATGAATTTGGACATAGTATGCATAGCTATTACACAAGAGCTAATCAGCCTTATGTGTATGGCAGTTATTCTATTTTCGTAGCAGAGGTTGCATCTACCTGTAACGAGGCGTTATTAAATGATTATCTTTTAAAAACTATTACGGATGAGAAGAAGCGCATTTATTTGCTGAACCATTGGTTAGAAGGATTTAGAGGAACCGTTTTCCGTCAAACGATGTTTGCTGAGTTTGAACATATTATCCATCAGTTAGACCAAGAGGGAGAAGCGCTTACAGCGGATAGGCTGACCGAAGTTTATTATGACCTAAACAAAAAGTACTTTGGTGATGAGATTGTCATTGATGAGCAAATCGGCCTTGAATGGGCAAGAATTCCTCATTTCTACTACAATTATTATGTTTATCAGTATGCAACTGGTCTAAGTGCAGCTACTGCATTAAGCAATCAGATCCTAACTGAAGGAAAACCAGCGGTAGACAGATACATTAATGAATTCTTAAAGGCTGGATGCTCAAACTATCCAATCGAGGTATTAAAGAATGCAGGAGTGGACATGAATACAGCTGACCCGATTGAAGAAGCATGTAAGGTATTTGAGGAAAAATTAAACGAATTAGAAGCATTACTAAGCTAAACTTTAGAACATACAGAGAAGGGGCCGTCTGAAAAGTCATTTTGAGACGGCCCCTTTGCGACCACCGCAGGAGCAATGCAACATACCAGATAGCTGTCAAAGAAGGAAGGGGGTGTCCCATAAGTTTTTTACTTATGGGACACCCCCTTTTAATTTGCCCAGTTGGTCTCAATTCCCTATAGTTTGACGAATTTGTGAAATTAAATCACAAACTGTTGAATTTATTGATTGAGCGTGCTAAAGTAAGAGTGTGAAATAAATCACAAGAAAACATACACCCCTTTGTTTGAACGTGAACATTTCTCCCATCCCCTTTGTAAAAAGCCCTTTCCATCTAGAGGAAAGGGCTTTTTCTTTTGTCTTTCATTTTCTCCGTAACAATTGCCCTCGGACTATCCATTCAATTATCCTTCTAAAAAGTAATTCCTTCTAAACAAAAAACTGTATACAAGCTCAAAAAAATTGAGTTTGTATACAGTCTGAGAAAGCTATTTCTTAAAACGCCATAGGACTAGGTTAGGAAGTTTAAGTCTTTCTATCTTTTGAAGCAGCAGGAGTTTTTTTAATTCGCATTCTGCTTGCTGCTCTGTTAGGTTATAATAATCAGCCACCTCACTTGTAGTGACTGAATTGAAACGCTCTATTAATTTTTCGAGCCTTGGTGGTGTTTGTTTTTTTGGTACATCATAAAGCATCTCTTGTAAAATTTGCACGTAGATATTATATGGATAAATGCCAGATACTTTGATACCTTCGTCTTCAATATTTTCGTTAAAGAACACGATTGTTGGGAACGAGCTTACTTCCATTTCTCTTGCGATGGATAGATCGCTTTGAAAGGAACGGGCGCAGTCCTTTGATTGAAAATCCTGAGTAAATTCCTCCACATCTAGCTGGGCTTCAGAAGCCAGTTCTTTCAATGCTTCGTAGGAAGTAATATTTTTTGTTTGCAGAAAAAGATATTCCTGAATTTTATCTAAGAATCGTTGGGCAGCTTTTTTTCCTTGAAACTCTGCTGCTTTTACTGCAATAGATGGTAAAACAGCGTGCTCATGAATGGCGTATTTATATTTTTTCTCATGTTCTGACAAGTGGCAAGTAGTATTCAAGTTATTTAGCCGTGTACTGAGAACTGTTCGAATAGTAAAATACTGACCGTACTCTACTTGCAACTTCCGAAGAATTGGTTGCATATCCCAACAAACAGAGCATAATGGATCGAGAAACAGATACATTTCTATTGGTTTGTTAGTATGGGGGGATGCGATCACTTCAGCCGGAATTTGTATTCTTGTCACATTTTTTCCTCCTCATGACTCAATTGGTTGACCATGTGGTTGGCAGTAAGTACAAGTCTTCTATAGAAATCGTGGCGTAGTTTTCCGTCTAAGCCAATCTCGTCCATTGCTTCACTCATACAAGCGAGCCAAGCTTCTGCTCTTTCAGGCGTAATGGGAAAAGGATTATGTCGCATCTTTAGCATAGGGTGCCCATGCTCTTCAGTATATATGTTTGGACCACCAAGATACTGTGTTAAAAATTGTTTTTGTTTCCTAGCAGTCTCTGTTAAATCATCAGGAAAAATTGATTTTAGCTTTGGATGCTTGGCTACTTTGCTATAAAAAGTATCCACAAGCAATGAAAGTTTCTTTGCGCCTAGCTCATCGTAAGGTAGGATTGGCTTTTGTGTCATGGTTGTTATACCCCTTTGCTTTAGCACTATACTCATTCTATCAACCAAGTTAGAATATCTCAAACAATTAGATTGTGAGAGATATCCATATATAAAAAAACGACCTTAATCGGTCGCTTTTCATTAGCCAATCATATTGGCTAAAACTTTTCGTACATAATTTTCCGTTTCCTTAAAAGGAGGAATACCGTTATATTTTTTTACAGTTCCAGGTCCTGCATTGTATGCAGCTAAAGCTTTCTCCATGCTTCCAAACTGATCAAGCATTTGTCTCAAATATTTAGCTCCACCCATCACGTTTTGTTCCGGATCAAAGCTGTTTTGAACACCTAAGAATTTGGCGGTCCCCGGCATTAACTGCATGAGTCCCTGAGCCCCAGCGTGGCTAACAGCATTCGGATTAAAGTTCGATTCTTGTTTAATCACTGCTTGCAGAAGCTTTTCTGGAATTTGATATTTTTCAGAAGCCTTTTGAATAATGGAAGCAATGTCTTCTGTTATTGTAGACAGTCTATTATTTGTGGAAGTAACATTTATCATATTTTCGTATTTATTTGTCCAGTTTTGGGGTACATATACAGGAGAATCACCTTCATAATAGAGAGAGGCCGTTTCGCCTTCTCCAGAAGCTTGCTCTAGTACTTGACCCAGTATTTCGGAAAAAAGATCGGAAGAAGAGGATTGTGAGCTATTCACACCTCCCAATGTCTGCATTGCATTAATTTCCATCAATGTTTTAACCGATTGTATGTCGATAAAGCATCAGCCTTTCAAGGTTTTTACAAGTCTTGCGATTTTTTTATCTGTTTTTCGAACAGGAATCTGGTGTTGTTTCAAGAGCTGAAGAAAAAACGCTTGTCCATTTTCGACATCTTGACTTTCATATTCTACCTCATAATCCTCTATTTGGCTATAAAAGGAATGGTCGAAAAAGAGCGTCCCATCATTTATTTCGACAAAAGCTCGGTTAGTTTTAATACTTCCGATACAAATTGTGGGATAAGGTAGATTTTTTTTCTCTAAAAAGGACAATGTGGGAAAGATAGACTCACGTAAGATTTTGTCTCTTTCCAGGTCGTTTACAAAAATTGTATGCTCCTCCATTACGTGGTCTTCTAATGGGGTTTTCAGTGTAATCTCATTTCTCCCTTCCATTACTCTTAATCGGAACCCAATTTTGTTCTTTTGAAAGTCTTTCTCTGGTGTATCAAAGTAGTAATTGGTTTGGGAATGAAAATCTTCCTTCGTAACATGAAACTCCTTTAAAAGAGTATCGAATTCTCGCTTTGTGAGTAGATTTTTAAATTCTATTTCTTTTTCCGAAAGCATACTATCACAGCCTTTCATTTATTTCATTATAGACGGTTTCCAAGTAGTTTCAATATGTTAAAATAGTTACAGTATGGACAAGATACGAAGAAGGGAACGATATATTTTGCCTATTACTTACCAAATCAAAAGTGGAGTTCAGCTTGAAAATGATATCCGTTTCACCCTAGAGGTGCTACCTGCAGATATTACGATTCATGCAACTGGGAAGATGCTTGCAGATTCAGACGAAATGGCATTTGTCTATCTATTAGAGGATAATACTAGCTATCAGTATGTAAAATTTGGACAAGAGGTATGGCCTCTGCTTGTAAATGCGTTAAAGGCAACAGAAGACCCTACCATTCAGTTTGGAAAACAACGTATCGTCCTTGAACAATTTAGAGAAGAGTTACGTACACTTGTGTTTAACATCGAAGGAAATGATAATTACGGTGAAGCTTTTACTCAAGCAGTGGAGCAATCGTTTAAAGAAATATTACAGTCTTAATGAGCAAGTAATGGAGGGTAAGTGAATGGGACAATGGGATCGATTTTTAGAACCATATAAGCAAGCAGTCTCAGAGCTAAAGGTGAAGCTGAAAGGGATGCGTTCACAATTCGATGTGGAAAATACAAATTCTCCGATTGAGTTTGTCACTGGTAGAGTGAAACCGTTAGCAAGTATCTATGATAAATCCTTAGAAAAGGGAGTCATCTTTGTGCCATCAGAAACACTGGCAAAGGAGATACCAGATATCGCAGGTTTACGTATGATGTGCCAATTCGTAGACGATATTCAAACGGTTGTAGAGTTATTACGTCAAAGAAAAGATATGACCATTGTGGAGGAAAGAGACTACATCTCCCATAAAAAGCAAAGTGGCTATCGTTCCTTTCATGTAATCATCGAATATCCAGTTCAAACGATCCATGGAGAAGTAAAAATTCTAGCGGAAATTCAAATACGAACACTCGCAATGAATTTTTGGGCATCTATCGAGCATTCCTTGAATTACAAATATAAAGGCGTTTTCCCAGAGGAAATTAAAAATAGGCTACAGTATGCAGCAGAGGCTGCCTTTCGATTAGATGAAGAAATGTCTCTTATAAGAGGAGAAATCCAAGAAGCACAAAAATACTTTACGGAAAACAAAGAAATGTCTACTCCTAGAATTCAAGAAGAACATAAATAGTAGGAGGTGTGAATGCATGAAATTTTTTATTCAATCACGTAATGACGATTTATCAAACAGCTTGATGGAAAGTGCGAAGACCTATTTGACGGATTTTGGCTTAGAGCTAGATGAAGAAAAACCAGATATCGTGCTTTCCATCGGAGGTGACGGAACGCTTTTACATGCCTTTCATAAGTACAAGCATCTAACAGATTCCGTAGCTTTTGTAGGGATTCATACAGGTCATTTGGGCTTTTATGCAGACTGGAAGCCAGAGGAGATAGAGAAGCTTGTCATTAGTATCGCGAAGAAGGAATTTAAGGTAATTGAATATCCTTTATTGGAAGTGACGATCAATTACAGTCATGGAGAGGATAGCTCCGTATACCTAGCGTTGAACGAATCTACCGTAAAGTCACCAGATGTTACATTGGTGATGGACGTGGAGTTAAACGGCAGTCATTTTGAGCGTTTTAGAGGAGATGGCTTGTGTATGTCCACCCCATCTGGTAGTACCGCATACAATAAGGCACTTGGAGGAGCGATTGTACATCCTTCCCTTGATTCCATGCAGCTTGCAGAAATAGCATCTATAAATAACCGTGTATTTCGAACGGTTGGATCCTCACTTGTACTACCAAAGCATCACACTTGTCTGTTAAAACCAGTACAGGGACCTGATTTCATGGTAACAGTGGATCATTTGCATCTACTTCATAAGGATGTTTCTTCTATTGAATATAGAGTTGCAGAGCAAAAAGTACGGTTTGCAAGGTTCCGACCATTCCCATTCTGGCAACGCGTACATGATTCTTTTATAGATAGTGATTTAAAATGAGCAAAAGTAATATTCAGCTTTCCTTTCTAGTGGAGGAGAGTGGGCTTCTGAGAGAAGCGATTCGAGGATATGGAATATCGAAAAAAGCATTGACTAGCATTAAATTTGAAGGCGGCTCGATCTTGGTGAATGGAGAGGAAAGAACAGTAAGGCACCCTGTAATGGTTGGAGATCGGGTGACCATTTACTTCCCTCCAGAAAGAAAAAGTGAGAGTTTAATCCCAGAAAGATTCTATTTTCCGATATTATATGAGGATGAGCATGTTTTACTTATTCAAAAAGAAGCAGGGATGAGCACCATTCCGTCGAGAGAGCATCGAACAGGGACGATTGCTAACGCAATAGCAGGATATTTTGATGCAAAAGAGCTTCCGGCTACTGTTCATATTGTCACCCGACTAGATAAGGATACCTCTGGTGTTATGTGTATAGCGAAGCACAGACATGCTCATCATCTATTAAGTGAAATGCAGAAGAACGGTGCTATTTTCAAAACATATGAGGCTCTTGTACATGGCCATATAGAAGAAGATCATCGTATAATTGAAGCTCCCATTGGTAGGAAAATGGATAGCATAATGGAGCGGCAGGTTACACCGGAAGGGAAATATGCCAAAACAACCTATCAAGTTTTAAAAAGATACATGATTGGTGCAGAGAAGGTAACCCATGTCCGTTTACTATTGCATACAGGGAGAACGCACCAAATCCGCGTACATATGGCGCATATAGGACATCCGTTATTAGGAGACGATTTATATGGAGGAAGACTGGATCTTATAGGAAGGCAGGCTCTTCATGCCAGACAGATCGAGTTTCCACATCCATTTACAAAGGAACCAATTTTAATGGTTGCCGATTATCCAAAAGATTTACAGGTTTTATTAGAAAAAAACAATGATTAAGTAATACTCGTACAGGATATGTTGATAAGGCTGCTGTCTGTTTTTGCAGGCAGTAGCCTTTATATTCTAAAGCGAAACTATTCCCTTTTGTTTTCAAAACATTTCCTGGGGAATAAAAACAGTAGACTTACTCTACCTAAAGTAGGGTTTCCTGCTGCCTATCCACCTGACTAGTAACTGGAGAATACCTTATAAAGGTTTTGTTATATTTTTCTGGAAATTGCGCTGTAAGTAAATCGTTCAAATGAAGAAACCTACTAGGAATCCATCCTCTCCTATCTTGCTACGAGAAAGCCTACTCTTACAGGTAGAAGAAACGTGAAGTTTAGCTATATTTACTTGTTGCGTTAAAAAAATGAGGGTTTTACAATAAGGAAGAATAATTGCCGAAAGGAGGGAAAGTGATGAAGGAAGAGCTAAATCAATTAGAGCTAGAAGAAACAAATTTAATTCATTACTTAACGACGGATTCGATGGACGAATTCCGAGCAACATTTATGGAACTGCATCCATATGAGCAATCCACATTTTTTGAAAAGGTAGAGCCGGAGCTCAGGCAAAGAATCTTTCATTACCTATCTCCTAAGGAAATGGCAGAGCTATTTGAGGCCACAAAGTTTGATGAGGAATTATATGAGTATTATTTAAATGAAATGGAAACGACTTATGCTGCAGATATGCTTTCTTATATGTATGCAGACAATGCGGCAGACGTTTTGAATGAACTAGAAGCGGATCAGGCAGCTAGTTACTTGAGTATCATGGATACGGAATCAGCTCAAGAAATTAAAGATTTATTGCATTATGAAGAATACACAGCAGGTTCGATTATGACCACTGAGTACGTGGCAATTCCCGAGAATTCCACTTGTCGCTCTGCGATGAATATACTCAGAAACAAAGCACCTGACGCGGAAACGATTTATTACTTGTTTGTGGTAGATAATGATCATCGGTTAACTGGAGTTATTTCTTTAAGAGATTTGATCGTGGCGGATGAAGACACCCTAATAAGAGAAGTGATGAGTGACCGTGTAGTGAGCGTTCCTGTAAGTGAAGATCAGGAGGCGGTAGCAAGGATGATACGAGATTATGACTTCCTTGCGGTGCCTGTAATAGACTATAACCAGAAGCTTTTGGGTATTGTGACAGTCGATGATATCATTGATGTCATGGAAGAAGAAGCTTCGGATGATTATTCAAAGCTAGCCGCTGTCTCCGATATGGATACCTTTGATAAGGGGCCGCTCCAAGCGGCAAAGAAACGATTGCCATGGCTTGTCATTCTATTGTTCCTTGGTATCCTAACTGCAAATGTAATGAGTATTTTTGAGAAGACATTAGATCAAGTTGCCCTATTAGCCGTTTTTATTCCTTTAATTGCAGGGATGGCCGGGAATAGTGGGACACAGGCGTTGGCTGTTGCTGTCCGAGGGATTGCTAATGGAGATATTGAAGAAGAAAGTAAGCTAAAGCTATTATTTAGAGAAGCTGGCACAGGGCTCATTACTGGATTTATTTGTGGACTTTTGGTCGTTGGAATTGTGTTTGTATGGAAGCATGATTTAATTGTAGGAGCTTTAGTAGGCGCTGCTATTTTCGGTTCTATATTTGTGGCGACACTTGGTGGGTCCTTTATTCCATTATTAATCCATCGCTTAAAAATTGATCCGGCGGTCGCATCTGGCCCGTTTATCACTACTATTAATGACCTAGTGAGCATTCTTATTTATCTCGGTCTCGCTACACTTTTCCTTTCCTCTTTATAGACCTAACACTTTTCCAAGGAATCATGCATAAACTAAAGGAAAAAGGATGTGCCTGTGAACTCATTTAATGATCCTTTGCTGTATATAAAAGGTCCGCCGGTTTTTCATCTTCCTCCAAGTATCCAAACAGTGGTTCCAGAGGAAGTAGGGAGTATGGAGGAAGAAAGTACATCTATTTACGAAATCAAACAAGTTGTACAAGATGATAATAGTAATAATAGTTCTCCAATGATGGAACAGCTTAGATTTCTTTCGTTGCCGTTCCAAAAGAAAGTATATCGACCACTGATGTTCCATCTCGAGGATGGGCTTATGATTCAAGGAGAAGTGGAACGAATAGACCAAAGACATGTGACAATCAAGACGAAAGCAGGAGAAATCCTTGTATTTCCTGTAGGCGAAATAAAGAAAATTACATGGCGAGGCGGTATATTAAAATAAGGTATGGCTACCCTTTTATAAGGGTAGTTTTTTTATGCTTTCTAGTGCTAATGAAAAATGTAAAATGAAGGCAAAAAAACCGTTCGGGTTTGATCCGAACGGAATAGACACTACAGGTTGAAACGATCAGTCACAAATATCTAAATATACATCCTCAATACATTCAATTCCACAGAAGCAGTCTAAATCTACAGTTACACAGCTGTTGCTTTCTTTGAACTTTTTCACTTCGCAAATTTTGTTCAAATCAATTCTGCTAGGATCCTTGTCAGAAACTAATGACACTGGTTTACCCTCATGATCGAATGGACGCAATACGCGTAATGTTGCACAGCAATTATCAAAAATATCTTCTACTCGGAAAAAGACAGATACACAGTCTTCGTTTATCGGTGTATGATGATGTTTATTTCGGAAGAATGCTTTAAAAGGATCACCATTTTTAGTAAGAAGCATAAATACTCGGGTATTTGCTTTGTTTTTTGAAGGGCAAGATAATCCTCCAAGTGGCTCTGCGAAGCAATTTGTAGGACAGTCTCCACAATCGTCAGTTGCATGCTTTTGAATGTCCAAAATTGCACGAACTACGTCACAAATACAGTTTCCTCTACGATTTGAATCATCTAGATGTTCAACTTTTCCACAACCCATTTTTTTCACCTCCTTCATCCTTCTGTTGTAATTTATGTAGCAATTTCCCAAAGAACAGGGCAAATATCACATAGGCGTCGTATATTTCGAAAGGTCGCGCTCATACTAACGAAAAAGGAGAAGTTGCTAATGAAGAAACTGATGTTTGTTATATTAACCCTTCTATTGCTAACGGGTTGCTCCGAAGTGGAGAGCAGGGTTTATTCAGAGGCAGATCAAACCGGTTTAGAAAAGATATTGAATGAACGGGATGACATCACTGGATACACGAGTGTGATGAACAAGGATGATATTCTTGTTGCTATTGAAGTAGGAGCATTTGAGAGGTTCCAAAAAACAAAGATAGAAAGCAAGGTGAAAAAGGCGATAGAGAAGGAGTATCCCGAGAAAGAAGTTCTGGTAACAGGGGATATGAAGATTCGATGGGAAATTGAAAAAATAGTGGATAAGAAACAAAAAAATGAAGAGCTAACAGACTCTATAGAGAAATTAAAATCACTTTCGAAGGAAGAGACATAATGGATAAAAACCAATATCAGAAGGTTGTTGATAAGCATACTCCAAAGCCCCCCTTACTTAAAAATTGTCTAAAGGCTTTCCTTGTTGGGGGTATCATTTGTACTATCGGTCAATTGATCTCTTTCTTCTATATGCGATTTTTTCCATTTACGGAAAAGACAGCTGGTAACCCGACGGTATCAACATTAATTTTTATTGCCCTCCTTTTAACTGGAACTGGGTTATACAAAAAAATAGCCCAATTCGGTGGAGCAGGTTCAGCAGTTCCTGTTACAGGGTTTGGAAATGCGGTTATCTCAGCAGCGATAGAGCATAAGACAGAGGGTTACGTGCTTGGAGTTGGTGGAAATATGTTTAAGCTAGCTGGCTCCGTTATTGTTTTTGGCGTTTTTTCAGCATTCGTTGTTGCATTAATTAAAACCATCTTAGTGAAGTTAGGAGTGATTTCATGGTAAACACTCCAAGAACAATACAGTTCAAACAGAATCCTTGTATAGCAAGCACTGGTGTCATCGGGGGGCCTGTGGAGAAAGGAAAGACGTTCGCAAGCTCATTTGATGAATTTCTTCAATCGGAAAGAGAATCGACGGAAACAAACGAGCATGCAGCGACTAGATATATTGAAAAGGCCTGTGAGACTGCTGTAAAAAAGGCAAATGAGAAAATAAAGGATATAGATGTTTTTATAGCAGGAGATTTAGTGAATCAGGTTTCCCCAACAAATTTTGCTGCAAGAAAGCTTGCTATACCTACTTTAGGTGTATTTTCAGCCTGTGCTAGCTCGATGGAGTCAGCCATATTAGGCTGTCTCTTATTGGAATCGGAAAGTGCTAGCAAGGTGCTTGCTGGAGCTTCTAGTCACCATCCGACAGTAGAGCGTCAATTTCGATATCCGCTAGAATATGGAGCACAAAAGGGAAAAACTGCACAATGGACTGTTACAGCAGCAGGTTTTGCTGTATTAAAGCGCCAGGTGAAGGATGCTCCTGTAATTACTCATGCCACCATTGGACGAGTAGTGGACGGGAATCAATCGGATCCTCTTCACATGGGAGCGGCAATGGCACCTGCTGCACGAGATACAATAGAAAGACATTTAAAAAGTACCAATTCCTCGATGTCTGACTATGATGTCATCATGACTGGTGATTTAGGGAAAATAGGTTTAGCCATCTTAAAGGATATGTTTGAGGATAAAAACAGCGGTGTGATTCTTCAGGATGCAGGGGCTCAGTTCTATGGAAATGATCCTTTTTTTAATGCAGGAGCCAGTGGTGCTGGATGCTCAGCGGCAGTCTTTTTTGGTCATGTATATAATCAACTGAAAAATGGTACGTATAAGAGAGTGTTATTGGTAGCAACTGGAGCACTGCTTTCTCCCTTAACGTATCAGCAAGGGGATACAATCCCATGTATTGCACACGCAATCGAATGTCGAATGGAAAAGAGGGGTTAACATGATCACATCATTAATCATTTCCTTCATAGTAGGAGGTCTTGTCTGTGTTGTCGGACAAATCATGATGGACGGCTTTAAAATGACTCCAGCTCATACACTAAGTACATTAGTGGTCGCAGGAGCAGTGTTAGGAGGCTTTGGGTTATACGAGCCCTTCATCGATTTTGCAGGAGCAGGTGCAACTGTTCCGATTACCTCCTTTGGTAATTCCCTAACACTTGGTGCTTTGGCGGAAGCCGAAAAGCATGGCATCATCGGAGTGTTGACTGGGATGTTTGAAATAACTAGCTCTGGTATAAGCTCAGCTATTCTATTCGGACTCATTGGTGCTTTTATTTTCCAAAAGCGAAAAACGACGTACTAGTTAAATGCCCGATTCCTTTTCCCAAATTAGCATATGATATGGTGAAAAGGAGAGGAGGTTAAGATTATGTACGGTTACTATGGTGGAGGTTATTCAGATTACTCTGGATGCTGCGAGAGTTATGGCGGTTACTACGGTGGAGGAACTGGCTATGGTTATAACCACGGTGGTGGAAATACATTCGTTCTAATTGTTGTCTTGTTTATTTTATTAATAATTGTTGGAAGCAGCTTTCTCTCTTAGACGTGATGAATAAATAAGACAAAGGGGAGAAAGAAATGCAAAATCCATTTTTTAAAGCAATTGAAAATAAAACAGGTGTTTCAATGGACGAATTGTTTGCACTTGCGAATGCAGTATCTAATGCTGATTTCTCGGATGAGAAACAGGTCCGTAAAATTGTTAAAAAGGTTGGAAAGCTAGCAAATAAACCGGTATCGAAGGAATTAGAGGACCAGTTAACTAGTTCCATCATGCAAAAAGGTAAATCTTTAAGCTTATCCGACATAGAAAAAATGATGTAATAAGTATTAGTTTCTGGAATATGAAAATAAGCATATGATATCAGTTTGAGTTAATTACACGGCGGGTAAATAAAGAAAAAAGTGTGGAGGGGGAAAAATAATGGGCTACATTATTCCATCACAGCCAACCCAGGCACAAATCTATGCAAATCGAATGCATTCGAACGAGTATAATTTTGCTTATGTTGGCAGTGTTCAAAAGGTTCACCTTAAGTCTTTATTTCGTGATCATTTAATACAAAAAGAGCGATTAAATGAAACCGCTGAAGAGGATACGATAACAACTGATAAGAAGCATGTATCCAGTAAATTACCTTTATATAAAGGGTTTATCCAACCGAACCCGATTAATTTGTCTCCCGTTATTTCGGAAATATCCGGCAAGGGAAACAATGTGAATTTGTATATCTAAAGGGATTGAAAGTCCTAAACAAAAAAGCTGCCGTGAAAGTCATATAATTGACTTTCTAGGGCAGCTATTTTAATAAATATCAATTTTAAATATTATGCTTAAGAGAAAGACTTTTCCATTGCACGGTGGGGTATGCCGGCTTCTAAGAATTCTGGAGAGGTGATTACATACTCTCTTTTCTCATAAAAAGGAATTGCATAGCTTTGAGCATTTAGCTTAAGTTTTTTATATCCTTTGGCAGCTGAATATTCTTCCATACAATTCATTAAAAGGTTTCCCAGATGTTGCCCTCTATATTCGGGAAGAATGCATACACGTTCTACCTTAACTATACTAGGCTCTACCTTTCGGAGTCTTCCCGCTCCAAAGGGTTTTTCACCATCATAGGCGATGAAATGTGTAGCCGTTGCGTCATGCTCATCAAGCTCTAAATGTAGAGGAACATCCTGTTCCTCTACAAATACCTTTCTTCTGATGGTAATTGCATCTTGCTTCTCTTTTTCAGTTTCCACTATTTTTGCATATACCAAATTATTCAGCTCCAGACAATCTAAATGTTTCGTAGACAGTCCAAGAACCGTCCTCTAATTGGTATAAGAGATGGATACGATCTACTATCTCTTCAAAGTTCACACCAATCATTTTTAATTGAGGATAAATGTCATCATGCTCACTACCATTTAGCTTTTGTGCTATGGTGATATGCGGCACAAAGGAGTACTGCTCCTCATCCATAAACTCCATCGAATTTAATGCTTGATGTAGATTCATAATTTCTTCTGTTGGTTCCACGTTAAAATAGATGGCATTTGTCACAGGAGCAAAGGAGCTAACTTTTGTAATTTTTAATGTAAATGGCTTATGCTCGGTTGCAATATTCTGTATTTGATGGGCAATCTGTTTAATTTCCTTTTCATCTGCTTCAAATACTCCCTTCATCGTCATATGAGGGGTAATTAATGCGTAATGTGGGTCATAGCGTTTTCTATATGAATTGGCAAAATCCTGCACCTTTTTTGATGGGAAAGCAACAATACCGTATTTCATTTGTAAAAACCTCCTTATTATCATTCTACTATAATGCAATTATACCAAAAAATGTTTTATAAGCTAAAGTTCTTTACTAAGGCTCTTCTCATATCTGGTTGCCAAAGCTTCCAAGTATGGTCTCCAATTAGTTCGTCATAAAAACTAGAATATCCTTTTTTTGTTAATAATTTTTGTAATTCGCGATTGGGAGTAAGAAAGTCTGTTAGTAGTCCATCCCCAGTTTTGACTGCAGTTTCTTGATCCCCAATGACCTGATAGATGGAAAATGCATGTATCTCCTTGTGTTTCTCTACTTGCTCAAGTATATCCTCATTGATGAAAGGAGAATGCAAAATGACCTTTCCAAAGGTGTTTGGATATTGAAGGGCAGTTAACAGGGAAACAGATGCCGCTAATGAATCTCCCATCAATGCTCGCCCATTCCCAATCTGATAGGTCGGATATTCCTCATCTAAGTAGGGCACTAACTCTTGCGCTAAAAATCTAGAATAAGCATTTCGTTGATCTCCATCCGGGTGATATTTTCTTCTCCGGTCCTGGACATTTTTATAAGGTACACCAACAATAATCATGTTTTCAATAAGCTCTTCATTGTATAGTTCGTCTGCAACTCTGGAAAGTCGACCAAGTTGAAAATAATCCTTTCCATCAGATACAATCAGCACAGAATATTTATATAATGGAGAATAATTAGGTGGTAAATAGATGAGCAACTGCATTTCCTCCTGCAGACTTTCACTATATATGGTCCTATCTAGTAATGTACCTCTATTCATACATACACCTCTTCTTAGTCATGTTGTAATGAAATTGTATCATATTGTGGAAGAGAGGTATAATAAGAGGAGTTAGAATAATCCCTTTTTTGCAACGAAAACAAGGAGGAACAACCATGGACAGACAGACATCGAGAGTACATTCAAAAACAGTAGAACATGCTGCATTTGAAGCCTTAAAAAGAAGAGGCGTAACAATAGAAGAAATCGCTAAAATTGTATTTGAAATGCAATACCCTTACAACAAAGGGCTAACCCTTGCTCACTGTGAAAAATCGGTGGAAAGTGTATTGAAAAAAAGAGAAATGCAGCATGCCATCTTAGTTGGAATTGAGTTAGATGAGCTTGCGGAAAAGAAAATGCTCTCTTCACCGCTACAAGAGATTGTAGAAGCAGACGAAGGGTTGTTTGGTGTGGATGAAACGATTGCACTAGGCTCTGTGTTTACTTATGGAAGTATCGCTGTAACGACTTTTGGTCACTTAGATAAAAATAAAATTGGTTTGATTTCGAAGCTAGATACAAAAGTTGGGAACGGTATTCATACTTTTTTAGATGATCTAGTAGCAAGTATTGCTGCAAGTGCAGCATCTAGGCTGGCTCACCGAACAAGAGATTTACAAGAAGCGGATGAGACATTTGAAGATATCAGCCCAGATCAAACTGCTCCTGAAATTCATATTAAAGGAAGCAGAATGTAAATCGCTGGGACTTGGTTGATGAAAGCGAGAACGCGGAGTAATATACATCCGTGTTTTCGCTTTTTCTGTTCTCTTCCTTAGGGGGACGATGAACCACCAGTAAAAGGTGGGTTATCAACTGATAGAATTTTATCTCTCCAAGGGACCCTTCATGAAAACCCAAATACAAAGGCACTCTCTGTCTTACTTGAACAGAAAGTGCCTCGTATTGTCTTATATAAGCAATTATTTATATTTAATTGGTTTCCAACTCTTCTTCTACTGGTTGGAAATATAAAAAGGACTCTTCCTCTAATTCGTTTATACGATTTTTATTTAGTCCTAAAGCCATAGGTCCTTGAAAAATAGGTTCCCACCAAGTCTCTGTTTGTGTCATCATATTTCCTCCTTCTCTTTCTAAAGTTGTTTGTCTCTCTTATACCCAACTTGAGAATAGCCTCAAACCCTTACGCTTAAAATACTACTAATTACACTCTGCGACTAATGTAACCAAAAGACTATTAGGGAGCATGCTAATAAATTCTTTAAAAGTAGTATGAGAAGGTAAAGTTGGTTTCATGTATCTGTGCTAAATATCCAAATTCTTTCATCAGCTTGAAAAAAATAGTATGATGTATAGTAGAATCAAACTTCTTTTAAAGGAGAGAGTAGAGATGAACTTCACACAACAGGATCTAGATAATATGCTGCAAGAGCATCATGCTTTTTATGATACAGGTGTAACAAGAAGTGTTAAATTTCGACTGGAACAACTGGACATTTTAAAGGACACGATTAAAAAGTATGAGAAGGAAGTATTAGCTGCTCTTTATCAGGATTTACGAAAAAGTGAATTCGAGGCATATACAACTGAATTAGGAATTGTTTATGAAAGCATCACTTATATGAAAAAAAATCTTCACAAATGGATGGAGCCTAAGCATGTAAAAACACCATTAGCGCTTATGCCATCCAAAAGCTTTATCGTGAATGAACCATATGGTACTGTTTTGATTATCGCACCATTCAACTATCCGTTCCAGTTAGTGATGGAGCCATTATTAGGTGCCATAATAGGAGGGAATTGTGCTATTATTAAACCCTCCGAGGCTACTCCCAATACGACTAGGATCATTTCCCAAATAATCGCAGAAGCTTTCCATCCAAACTATATCAGGGTAGTAGAAGGTGAAAAAGAGGAAACGTCCTTATTGATTCATGCACCGTTTGACTTCATCTTTTTTACGGGTAGCGTGAATGTAGGGAAGATAGTGATGGAGGCAGCTTCGAAAAGACTAACTCCAATTGCACTAGAGCTAGGAGGGAAAAGCCCAGCAATCGTCGATCACACTGCTAATTTAGAGGTAGCGGCAAAACGAATTGTTTGGGGGAAATTTGTAAATTCAGGTCAAACTTGTATTGCGCCTGACTATGTTTTAGTGGAGGAAAAGATAAAAGACCAATTCATTGAAACACTAAAGAAAACA
Source organism: Psychrobacillus sp. Z3-81 (assembly GCF_056620325.1). Classification (NCBI taxonomy): domain Bacteria; kingdom Bacillati; phylum Bacillota; class Bacilli; order Caryophanales; family Bacillaceae; genus Psychrobacillus; species Psychrobacillus sp. Z3-81. Next base: position 50,797 of record NZ_JBWQPU010000005.1, on the reverse strand, counting down.
ATTCCGCAGTTTTACGGTGCAAATCAACAAGAAAGCACCGATTATGGTCGAATAGTAAGTCGCAGCCATTTTGATCGATTGCAGCAGATGATTGAAGATGAAAATCAGCATGTTATTTTTGGTGGGAGCACGGATCCGGAAGACTTATACATTCAGCCAACGCTCCTGGATGGCGTAACTTTTGACAGCCCATCTATGCAAGAAGAAATTTTTGGGCCGATTCTTCCTATTATTAGCTATCAAGACTTACCAGCGATTATACGTACAATTAAAAAAATGCCAAAACCATTGGCGGCATATATGTTTAGTGAACATGAGAGAGCGCAAAATTACTTCCTAGAGGAGCTTCCATTCGGTGGTGGATGTATAAACGACACGATCATGCATGTCGGAAGTGTTCATCTTCCGTTTGGCGGAGTAGGGAATTCTGGTGTAGGAGCGTACCATGGTGAGGCAAGCTTTCAGCTATTTACCCACCAAAAATCTATTCTGAAGAAGAATACCTCACTCCCAGTAAATGTTGTGTATCCACCATATAAGAATAAAATTAAGTTAGTTCGAGGATTATTAAAATAATCAAAACAAAAGGCTGTAGACATGTCCAAGGAAATTTGGCAGTCTACAGCTTTTTCAATGTTATTTCAGATATATACCTGTTGACAAGGTTCCTACCTTTCCGATTGCAGTATAGAGAAGGGAAAAGGTTTAGAATCGGTGCAAAAGCTTATTTTAAGATGTCTCCTTTGAGACGAGGAGGATGGTATTGACCAGTGTAGTAGGAATGCCACATAACTGATAAATTTTAAAGAAAGGGTGTCCCATAAGTTTTCAGTTTATAGGACACCTCCTTGTTTAGACTTTGCTCTCTATCTAACGACCTTTGTTTATGTTCAATCGTTTGTATCGTAAGAGGGTAGCTGAACGGTAACAGTCGTTCCTTTCCCGATTTCACTTTCGATAAAGATATTTCCTCCTTGCTCTGTGATGATTTTTTCAGAAATCATTAGACCAAGCCCTGTTCCCTTTACCTTGGTAGAGAAAAACGGGTCAAATACTTTTTCAATTGTTTCTTGATCCATTCCGACCCCATTATCGGTAATTTTTATGGTGATGACCTTATTTACATCCAACTCGCATGAGATATGAATGTTGCCATTTTCAGTTACAGCCTCGATGGCATTTTTTAAAAGATTTATGAGCACCTGCTTCATCTGGCTTTCCTCTCCAAAGAGATAAATATCACGATTCGTCAGTTGCGTGCTGAACACAATCCCTTTTAGGTTTATCTCCGGCTGGAAAAGAATCAAGATATCATTCAGGGTTTTGGTAAAATTATATTTCTTGAAAAGCTTCGCATGTGGCTTAGCTAGCACTAAAAATTCGCTAATGATAAAATTAATACGTTCAATTTCATTTTCAATAATTTGTGTGTAATGATAATATGGCTGGTTCGAATTCGTATTCATTATTTGTATAAAGCCTGATATGACCGTAATAGGGTTTCGAATTTCATGTGCAACTCCAGCTGCCATTTCTCCAGCAAGCTTTAATTTTTCTGCTTGGAGCAGTAAGGTTTCTGTTTCTTTCTTAAAGCTTACATCACGACTAATAACAGAGATAGCTACTAGTTCCTTTTCGTAATTATAGATAGGGGAAAAGGTGGTTTGGGCATCGAAGAATGACCCATCCTTTCTCATATCTTTTGTCTCCAGGAAAATATAGCTAGCACCCTTTAAGACCTCTCTTCGTCTTGCCTCTGTTTCCATTCTGTAGGCAGGTGATGAGAGATTTACCCTTTTACCTATTACCTCTTCGCGTTTCCAACCATAAAGCTCCTCGAAGGCTGGGTTAACTTCAATGATTTTATTGTCTATATCAAAAACAGCAATACTATCTTTGGCATTATCAAAAAACAATTGTAGATAGCTTTCTCTAGAATTTAACTCTCTTTGCATAGAACTGTTCTTATCTGATAGATATTTAAAGAAACGCTTATCGTATAGGGTACTCAAGATAGAAGTAGTAACAAGCAGGCATAAAAATACGATAAAAACAATTAGGTCTCCTTCTACATACATAACGGGAGAATTAGAATATTTCCAATAAACCAATGCCCAAATTTCCAAGGTTGTGAGCAAGAACAAAATTAGTCTAGGCGCGATAGTATGATATAGAACAGCTATATAAATTGGATAAATAAAATAAACCAGTAGAATGGCATGCTCATGCAAAATATTGACCAATAAAATATATAAGTTCAAGGAAATAAATATTAAATAGGGAGTCCACTTACCGCTAGAAAATCGAAAAAATAATAGAAGATTTAGAGCCAAATAGCTGACTAATGTGTATAAATAGATACCCATATTCCCATAATGTAGAAGAATTGCAACTAGGGTATATGTAATAGCAAGTAGGGAAAAAAGAATTAAAAATAACTTGTTTTTTTTCTGACGCATTTCAAAATATTCCAAATTGCACATCTCCTTCTAATAGCTAATACTAATATTAGCCTATTTGGTAGTTTCTGAAAATATTATCTTTTGATAAGATAGAAATATAGTAAAGGAGGAATAAAAGTGAAGTTTTCATTTCAATCAAAAGAGACTGTTACACTACTTAAACAATTAGTGGAGATTCCAAGCCCATCAGGCTATACAAAAGAGATTATGGACTTTATGGAAAAGTTTCTAAAAGACTTACAGGTAGACTACATAAGAACGAACAAAGGGGCATTGATTGCTACTATACGTGGGGAAAATGATGAGAGGCATCGTCTGCTTACTGCCCATACAGATACGCTTGGAGCGATGGTAAAAGAAATTAAAGGCAGTGGAAGACTGAAGCTTACGATGGTAGGCGGCTTTAATTGGAATGCAGTAGAAGGTGAATATTGTACGATTCATACTGCGGACGGGAAGAAAATTCGCGGAACAATCCAGATGCATCAAACGACTGTCCATGTATACAAAAATGCAAGTGGTTTGCCACGCGATGAACAAAATATCGAGGTACGAATTGATGAGAAAGTTACAAATGCAGAGGAAACGAGAAAACTTGGGATTGAGGTTGGAGACTTTGTATCCTTCGATCCACGTTTTGAAGAAACGGAAACAGGTTTCATTAAATCGCGCCATCTTGATGATAAAGCCAGCACAACACTTTTGCTTCAATTGGTCAAAACAATTAAGGAAAATAATTGGATTCTTCCTTATACTACTCATTTTTATATTTCAAATAACGAAGAGATCGGTTATGGAGGTAACTCCAATATTCCGGAGAAAACGGTCGAATATATTGCAGTAGACATGGGAGCAATAGGAGATGGCCAGACTTCTGATGAATATACAGCCTCTATATGTGCAAAGGACTCATCAGGACCATACCATTACGAGCTCACACGTCACTTGGTGGAGCTTGCCAAGTCAAATGGAGTCGATTATAAGCTTGATATATATCCATATTACGGCTCTGATGCATCTGCAGCTATCCGTGCGGGCTTTGATGTGAAGCATGCGCTGTTTGGTCCGGGAATTGAAGCTTCTCATGCATATGAAAGAACACATATCAGTTCATTGGAAAATACGGCTAAGCTTTTATTTGCTTATGTAAATTCTGAATTAGTGTAAAGCAAAAATAGGATAAGAGCTAGTAAGCGCCTTGCTTGCTAGTTCTTTTTTTACTAGTGAAAGGTACCTGTTGTGTAGTTATTTGCTAACTCCAGCGGCTCTCTGCTTAATTTAATCTGCTGTGGTGACCAACTATCCTTTAAAGCCACAGTTTTCTCCCTGTGGCTGAACAGGTGCTTAAGCATTTCTTATTGTCTAGCCCTCCAGCACCTTGCCCCTCGAGGGCCAACAGGATGTTGGTCAGGAAAACGTTGTCACACGATGTGATGTTCTTAGTTTTCCTTCCTTACTCGCCGAACCCCATTTGCTTGTCGGGGCAGAACAGGTGCTTACGCATTTCATGCTTGTAATTTGCTTCATAAATCCATATGATAAAAAAGTGAATAAGAAGGAGATATAATTTATGGATAAACAATTACAAGAAGAAATATTAAAGAGAAGAACCTTTGCTATCATTTCTCACCCGGATGCAGGAAAAACGACTATTACAGAAAAATTGCTTTACTTTGGTGGAGCGATTCGTGATGCTGGTACCGTAAAAGGGAAGAAAACAGGCAAATTTGCTACCTCTGACTGGATGGAAATAGAAAAGCAGCGTGGGATTTCCGTAACCTCCTCCGTTATGCAATTTGACTATAATAATTGCCGTATCAATATATTAGACACACCTGGACACCAAGACTTCAGTGAGGACACATATCGTACATTAATGGCTGTCGATAGTGCTGTTATGATTGTCGATGCTGCGAAGGGAATTGAAGCACAAACTCTTAAATTATTTAAGGTTTGTCGTATGAGAGGCATTCCTATCTTTACTTTTATTAACAAGCTGGACCGCCAAGGGAAAGAGCCGCTTGAGCTAATGGAAGAGCTAGAAGAGGTGCTTGGAATCGAATCGTATCCAATGAACTGGCCAATAGGTATGGGGAAAGAATTCTTAGGAATTTACGACCGCTATAATAGACGTATTGAACAGTTCCGCACAGATGAATCTGATCGCTTCTTACCTTTAGACGAGGATGGAGAGCTAGCGGTGGATCATTCCATGAAAGAAACCTCTTACTATAAACAAGCAATGGAAGATATTATGCTGTTAGATGAAGCGGGAAGTGAGTTTGACAAGGAGAAAGTGCTTTCTGGAGACCTAACACCGGTTTTCTTTGGTAGTGCACTAACAAACTTTGGGGTACAAACTTTCTTAGAAACGTATCTTCAATTTGCTCCGACTCCTCAGCCTCGCATGACCGATGCAGAGGAAAAGGTAGACCCATTGAATGAAGATTTTTCAGGTTTCGTATTCAAAATCCAAGCAAACATGAATCCTGCTCACCGCGATAGAATCGCATTTGTCCGTATCGTTTCCGGGAAATTTGAGCGTGGTATGACGGTGACCCTGGCTAGAACGGGAAAAACCTTCAAGGTAACACAGTCCACACAATTCCTTGCAGATGACCGAGAAACGGTAAACACCGCAGTAGCCGGAGATATTATCGGTCTCTACGACGTAGGTAACTATCAAATTGGGGACACGATTGTTGGTGGCAAAAAAGCTTTCCAATATGAGAAGCTACCTCAGTTCACACCTGAGCTGTTTGTCAAAGTAACTGCGAAAAACGTTATGAAATCTAAGCATTTCCATAAAGGTGTTCTACAGCTTGTGCAAGAAGGTGCAATCCAATACTACAAAACGCTTCATACAGAGGAAGTTATATTGGGAGCAGTTGGTCAGCTGCAATTTGAGGTATTTGAGCATCGAATGAAAAACGAATATAACGTAGAGGTACGCATGGAACCAATCGGATCCAAGGTTGCACGCTGGATCGAAAACGAAGAAGAGGTCAAGGAATCAATGACTGGCCCACGTAGCATGCTAGTCCGTGACCGCTACGACAATTATGTGTTCCTATTTGAAAATGAATTTGCTACTCGCTGGTTCCAAGATAAATATGAGCATATTAAGTTATACAATCTTTTATAAGAAGCTAGAGAGACTGGCGCAGGCTAAAATAGCCAATTTTATAGCTCAATTATCTTTGTAGGTTCATGAATAGTGGAAAACCGAACTATCATAAGACTCGAAGTCAGAGTTTTATATGGTAGTTCGGTTTTTGCTATTTTCAGAAAGTAGGGGGGTTAGTAAGCGGGCATGTTTTAGGTGAGGCGAGGTGTTTACTCTCGTTCGGGATGGAAATACTCTCATTCGGGAGGGATTTACTCTCGGATGGTGAGAGTTTATTCTCGGATAGAGGAATATTACTCTCATTCGAAGCGTTTACTCTCGTTCAGGAGGGAAATACTCTCACTCGGGAGAGGTTTACTCTCGGTTGGAAGGGGCTTATTCTCACTTAGATTTTTACTCTCATTCGGAGGGATTTATTCTCATTCGGAATGGGTTTATTCTCGGATAAAGGAAGATTACTCTCATTCGAAGCGTTTACTCTCGTTCAGGAGGGAAATACTCTCATTCAGGAGGGAAAACTCTCACTCGGAATGGGTTTACTCTCGGTTGGAAAGGGCTTATTCCCGGACTCTCATTCGGAGGGATTTATTCTCAGATAGAGAGACATTACTCACAGATAACGGATGATTACTCTCAGACGAAGCGTTTACTCTCACTCAGATCGATACTGTCGCTCGGTAGTAGTTTACTCTCGCTCAGATGCCATTAATATTTGAACTCTTGTCCTTTTGGGCATATGATAGGTATAGCAAAAGTGAAGGTGGTACATAAATACATGAAAATAAGTGATTTCTCCATAAGAAGGCCCGTGTTTACCACCGTAATAATGTTTTTGGTACTTATTTTAGGTGGCGTGTCTTTCTTTAAAATTCCTATCACATTAATTCCCGATTTGAATCCTCCAGTGGCAGTTGTCGTTACGAATTATCCAGGTGCTAGCCCGACCGAAATAGATGAGAAGCTGACGAAGCCGCTTGTTTCATCGCTTAGTACACTTCAAGGTATAAAGTCAGTAACCAGCACCTCCTCAGAGGGAGCAAATTTTGTTTTATTAGAGTTTGATTGGTCTACAGATATGGATGATGTTCAGTTAGATATTATGCAGCGAATTGATATGGTGCCGGTTCCAACTGGTGCGAATGATCCGATGTTTTTAAAATTTGATCCGGCTCAGTTTCCTGTTATCCAGCTGTCGCTTCGAGCTGAGAATGAAGGACAGGACGTGCGTCTTATAGCGGAGCAGCTTGAAAAAGAGCTAATCAGTACAGATGGCGTTGCAAGTGTAAATGTGTCAGGTTCCCTTGTCGAGGAGGTACAGATTCTTCTAAAGCAGGATGAGCTTCTAAAGAGAGGACTCACTCAATCGGATGTTGTGCAGCTGATCCAAGCAAACAATATATCCTTGCCGGGAGATCCGATTGAAACGGAAGATAAAAAATCATTAACGACTAGAATTATTAGTACGTTAACAACTGTGGAAGAAATAGAGAACTTAGTAATTACAGTAAATCCACTAACCGGTAAAGAGGTAAGACTGAAAAATGTAGCGACTGTTCAAATTGCGGAGCAGGAGCAAAATTCGGTCACTAGGGCAAATGATCAGCCGGCGGTAATGTTATCCGTGCTTCAGGAATCAAGTGCAAACACTGCGAATGTATCAACCGCATTTAAAGAGGCATTAGAGAAACAGCTTGAGAAGGATGAATATAAAGGAGTCACTGCTGATATTTTATTTGACCAAGGAGATTATGTGAAACTAGCGATCAGCAATATAGGTAGCACATTAATCACTGGTGGTCTGCTAGCAATGGTTATTTTATTCCTCTTCTTAAAAGGAATTCGAAGTCCAATTATTGTAGGGGTAGCAATACCTTATTCGGTGATTGTTACGTTTGTTTTAATGTATTTTGCAGGTTTTTCTTTAAATATTATGACGCTAGGGGCATTAGCGTTAGGTATTGGGATGCTGGTCGATAACTCGATTGTCGTGATTGAAAATATTGAAAGGCATCTAGGCTTAGGTAAAAATCGAAGAGAAGCGACCTTTGAAGGGACACGAGAAGTAATAGGCGCTATTACGGCATCTACATTAACCACGGTGGCGGTATTCGTACCTGTTATATTCCTATCCGGTTTAATTGGACAAATTTTTACTGAATTTGCTCTAACGATAGCATTTAGCTTGTTTGCTTCTTTAGTAGTGGCAGTTACGGTAATTCCGATGCTGGCAAGTCAATTTTTGAAAAAGCCGAAAGGTGACTTGGAAGCTAGAAGAAGGAGATCGAAAGCGTACAATAATTTGGAACGCTCTATTAAATGGTCTCTGAAGAACAGGGTGCTTTTATTAGCGATTACAGCAGTAATGTTAGTATTATCTGTATTTGGTGTATACAGAGTGGGAACTGAATTTTTACCGGCGACGGATGAAGGATTCTTTTCGATTTCTGTCCGACTTGAAAACGGATCCTCCTTTGCAGCAACAGACGAGGTAGTGAAGAAAATTGAGGATATCTTAAAGCAAGAAGACGAAGTGGATGTCTACGTAAGCTTCGTAGGGGGAAGCCAGGAAAGCCAATCTCGAGGAACCTCTAGATCTAACATTGCCGAGATTTCTGTAAAATTAAAGGAACTCTCTGAAAGAGAACGCTCTATATTTGAGTTTGTAGACGAGGTTGAGCCAAAAGTGATGAAGGCAGTTGGAGAGAATGCTGAGATAGGTTTTGGAGTCCAAACATCCTCTGGTTCCTCTCCGAATCTTTTGTCCTTTAGTGTATCCTCTGCAGATGAAAAGGCTCTAAATCAAGCAGTAACAAAGCTGCATCAGGATCTTACAGAGCTAGAAGGAGTCATGAAGGTAAATAGTGACGTGACATCCAAACTAGAGGAAATTCAGGTGAATGTGAAGAGAGAAGCGGCTACCGAATATGGCCTGACATCCTATCAAATAGCACAGACGGTCAATAATATTACAAGAGGAGCACTCGCGACACAGATCATTTCCGAGGACAGTGAAGTGTACAGTGTGTACGTACGTTATGAAGAAGAGGATCGGAAAAGTATAGATAAGCTTCGAACGCTCCAGCTGCGTGCACCTTCTGGACAGTTTGTGGAGCTGCAAGAGGTAGCGGATATTCAGATAGCGGAGGGACCTGTTGCAATACGATCTATAGATCAAGAAAGTGCGGTTTCTTTTACGGTGAAGTATCAATCTAACAATAACTTAGGGGATATATCTGACAGAATTGATGAGGTCATCGAACAGCAGCAATTCCCAGAAAATATTCGTGTTTCCTTTGGTGGAGACAGAGAGCTGTTAGATAGTGCGAAAAGTGACATGATTTTAGCGATTATTCTAGCGGTAATTTTAGTTTACATTGTAATGGCAGCACAATTTGAATCCTATAAGTATCCGTTTGTTATTATGTTTACAGTTCCACTTATTGTTATCGGAATTGCGATTTCCCTTGTTACGACTTCTACACCTATTAGTGTGTCGGCTATCATTGGGATACTAATATTAGTAGGGATTGTCGTGAACAACGGCATTGTTTTGGTTGATTATATCAATCAAAGAAAGGCAGAAGGATTAGATACCTACGAAGCAATTATTTCTTCTGTTAAGGATCGCGTCAGACCTATTTTGATGACTTCCCTTACGACTATATTAGGACTTGTTCCGCTAGCACTTGGTTTAGGGGAAGGTACTGAAATAAATCAGCCAATGGCATTGACGGTTATTGGTGGACTTATTAGCTCCACTTTCTTGACACTTTTCATTGTTCCAGTCGTGTACAGCTTATTTGATAAGGAAACGAGGAAAATAGAAAGTCATAAATAGACCATGGCTCATGTTTGACTGATAAGCATGATCAGAGCAGTGGAAAAGAAGATAGAAAGCAGGTAGGCACTTACGATGTAACATTGCGTCGTAAGTGCTTTTCTTTTGTTTGGGATTTTAGCATGAGTTATACTTCCATCATTTTCTATGGTGAGCTTCATGGTTTTTATGGGGATGCTTTTGGGAGATAAATTTTGCGATGAGAAGTTGTAGGCGGTTCTATCTTGCGATTAAGGAACGTTATCGTGCGATTATTACCAAGCATCTTGCGATTATATAGGGGTATTTTGCGATTAAGCTGTGGTGCCTTGCGATTATTTTTTCCAAAGGTTTTATCTAGAGGAGGTATCTTGCCCTCCTGTGACTTGCACTTGAGGAAAAGTTAGCCGGCCATTATTAGCAAAAGTAACGCATTCCGGTTTATCTAAATATTTTGTTCTCTCCTCTTTTTTAGTATAATTCTTTTCAAAGGAGTGGTTTTATGGGGAACATGCTTTTTACTGGATTTCCGGGCTTTTTAGCCTCCAATTTAATCAAAGAGCTTCGTCAACAGGATGCGGTGAGTAAGATTTATGTGCTGGTTTTACCGAGTCAGCTTCAAAAGGCAAAAGAGGTGATTGAGGAAATTGGTCGGGATGGTAAGGATATACCGATAATACCGATTGAAGGGGATATTACGCTTCCGAACGTTGGGCTTCTAGAAGAAACAATGGAACAACTAGTACAGGAAGTAGAATACATATGGCATCTTGCGGCAATATATGATTTGGCTGTTCCAAAGGATTTAGCATGGAATGTCAATGTGCATGGCACGGATATAGTGAATCATTTTGCGCTAAAGTTTCCAAATCTCAAAAGGTACATGTATTTTAGTACTGCCTACGTGGCTGGTACTCGGGAAGGAAAGCTTTTGGAGACAGAATTAATACAACCTCCAAGCTTTAAAAATTTCTACGAGGAAACCAAGTATAAAGCAGAGGAATTGGTGGAATTATTAAAGGAAAAGCTGCCAGTCACCATAATTCGTCCTGGGATTGTGAGAGGGGACTCCAAAACTGGGGAAACGATTAAATTTGATGGTCCATACTTTTTCATTAATATGATCACAAAGCTTAAAAAGCTGCCATTCATCCCGTATTTAGGGAGGTCTAGCTCATTCATCAATGTGGTGCCGTGCGATTATATTACGAAAGCGGCTATTTATTGTTGTTTTTCAGAGGAAGCAGTTGGAAAGACACTTCATCTTACAGATCCAAAGCCGTATCCGGTTGAAGAAATATATCGCGCTTTTGTGAAAGAGATCACAGGTAAATATCCAAAGGGGAGATTGCCGCTTGGCATTGCAAAAGTGTCTTTGAATTTCTATCCTATAAGGAAAATGCTTCAGGTGGAGAAGGAAACAATTGATTATGTAACATGGAATTCATCTTTTGACACTACCGTGGCGGAAAGTATCTTAAGAAAAGGAAAGATTGAATGTCCAGATTTCCTTGAATCCATTCCTTCTATGATTCGTTTTTATAATCAACATAAGGATGACTCAAACTTCCATATTCAGATAAAATAATATCCCTTTTATTTGAGAAAAGTTTGTGGTAGGATAATTATATAACTAAATAGACTTTTGACTTTTGTCAAAGGGGAGTAGCTATAGGGAAACCTATTTCATAGTCGTCATTACATGGCTTAAATGCCATCGGTTATGATAGCAAGTATTACATTTGCTTAGCAAGACCTTTGCCTTTTAAAGGCAGGGGTCTTTTTATTTTTCAAAAGGAGGAACTACATTGGATTATGGAATTTTATTAGAGTATGGCTGGGTTTTACTAGTATTAGTAGGGCTTGAGGGCTTACTTGCTGCTGATAATGCAGTTGTTATGGCGGTAATGGTGAAACATTTACCAAAAGCGCAACAGAAAAAAGCGCTATTTTACGGGCTTCTAGGAGCATTTGTATTTAGATTCTTAGCGTTATTTTTGATTACATTCTTGGTAGATATTTGGCAGGTTCAAGCAATCGGAGCAGCATATCTATTGTTCATTTCGATTAAGCATATTTATGATCAAAGGAAGAAGCCAGGCCCACATATTCAAACAGATGGTATAGAGCAGGAAGCAAAAGGTTCAGGTTTCTGGATGACAGTATTAAAGGTAGAGCTTGCTGATATCGCGTTTGCTATCGATTCTATGCTTGCTGCTGTTGCGATTGCAGTAACATTACCATACTGGGGAGAATGGGAAATAGGAGGCATTAATGGTGGACAGTTCACTGTTATGTTCCTCGGAGGTATTTTTGGACTGATTATTATGCGTTTTGCTGCACATAAATTTGTTCAATTACTAGAGAAATATCCTACACTCGAGACTGCTGCATTCCTAATCGTTGGATGGGTAGGGGTAAAACTTACTGTGTTAACTCTATCGCATAAAAACGTAGGTATTCTAGATGAGCACTTCCCACATTCTGCTGGCTGGAAAATTACTTTCTGGATTGTCTTACTGGCAATTGCAATTGGTGGATACCTATTAGGTGTTGCGAAAAACAAAAAAGCTGCGAACTAATATTAAAAGCTATTCTGAGCAATCTAATGCTTAGGGTAGCTTTTTTTGTTTTAAAAATTTGAAATTAGGTATGACGTAAATAGAACTATCTTTTTATACCGTTTTTTCTTACAATAGGTTCACAGGAGTTAAATGGAAAGGACATTATGGATGAATAAAAATACTTTACGAACGAGCATGAAATTTAGTCCGGCGCAAATAATAGTCGTTTACTATTTTCTTGCGATAGGGGTTTCTGTTATCCTGCTTAACCTTCCAGGAGTATATCGTCCTGGTGTAAGAATTGATTTTATTGATAGTGTTTTTACTGCTGTTAGTGCAGTAAGTGTTACTGGATTAACCACCATTGATGTATCCCAGACGTATACAAACTTTGGCTATTTTATGATTGTCCTGATCTTACAGCTTGGCGGGATTGGGATTATGTCGATAGGAACATTTATATGGTTGATTTCAGGAAAGAAGATTGGTCTAAGAGAGAGACAGCTCATCATGGTGGACCATAATCAGTCTAAACTATCTGGTGTGGTAAACCTTATCCGCGAGATAGTAAAGATTCTGTTGCTCATACAGGTAATTGGTGCAATTATATTAACATTGTATTTCACTCAGTATTACGACACCTTTAAAGAGGCCTTAGTGCATGGAATATTTACATCTGTTTCTGCTACTACTAATGCGGGCTTTGATATTACAGGCAATTCATTAAAGCCATATCATCATGATTATTTTATACAGATTATGACTAGTATTTTAATTATTTTTGGTGCTATAGGATTTCCGGTTCTTATTGAAGTAAAAGAATTCTTGTCGAATAAAAATAAAAATTTCCGCTTTTCATTATTTACAAAGCTGACGACCATTACGTTTGCCATCTTATTAGTATTTGGAACAGTTATGATATTTTTGCTAGAAATGACTGAGTCTCTAAAGGGTATGCCTTGGCATGAAAAGCTTTTTACGTCATTCTTTCATTCCGTATCGACAAGATCAGCGGGACTCACTACCTTCGATATTACGGAATTTCAAGAAGGGACAAATTTTTTACTAAGTGCATTAATGTTTATAGGGGCGTCACCAAGCTCAGTTGGTGGGGGGATTCGGACAACTACCCTTGCAATTGCAATCCTCTTCCTTTTCAATTTTTCAAGAGGTAATGACAGCATACAAGTATTTCGTCGAGAAATAGAATTAGCTGATGTATTTCGGGCATTTGCAGTGATTATACTGGCAGCTTTTATGGTGCTAGGGGCTACTCTTTTATTATCTGTTACAGAGAAGAATATTCCAGTAACTCACTTAATTTTTGAGATTACCTCCGCATTTGGAACCTGCGGAATGTCGCTTGGAATCACGGACAACCTGAGTACAATAGGAAAGATTGTCATAATGGGTTTAATGTTTATTGGACGAGTTGGATTAATTTCCTTCCTGTTTACGCTAGGGGGAGGAAGAAATAAAACAAAATATCATTATCCAAAAGAACGAGTGATTATTGGATAGACCTCATTAAAAAGGATAGAAGGCCTGCTTTTTAACATGCCTGTCTATCCTTTCGCATATTCTCCATTATTTAGGACCCCTAAAAAGCAACAAGCACTTACGTACCCTCGTTGTGGTTCGTAAGTGCTTGTTGCGTGTTCCTTCTATAAGGCCGTGATGTTACTATCGGCATGAGGCAAAAAAGAGAAATGGGCTTTCTCGTTAAATCGGAAGGTGGTAATTAATATTCCATTCTGCTCTTTTATTTCGCCATTTTGGTATGCTTCCAAATTAATGGTGATAGGAGTAAGAAAGGTTTGTTTAAATAGCTCTCGCTCGTTCAATTGGAATGCTGCAAATTCTTCTCCTACAAGCAAAGGATTTTCCATAAGCATTTTATAAATAGCTGACTGGTTCTCCTTTGGTAGGTCATTTTCCCACCAAGGCTTACGTGGTTGGAACTTCTGCTTAGATAGATAATCGAGCTTCATTACACTTTTAACAGCTGCTAGGTTTACACCTTCGACCGTTTTCAAGAAATCGTATAACCGAGAAAATAAATCCTCTAGCTGGTGACCAATTCTCGACCAATTTCGTTCCTCCCAGTAGGTCCCGAATTGTTGGAAAAAGTCGAATGGTGTGTCAAAAACATGTGCAAATAAGTATTCAAGCGTGTCATCCATTCGATGGGCATTCCAATACTTTTCTAATACGTCTTCTACTTGTTTGATTCTCAAAATATCATCAAACGTTAGAACATTATTAGAAAAGATTTCATATGGGGCTTGGTCTACATAAACATACCCATATTTTTCTGCTTCAACTCTTAGTCCTGTCCCTCGAAGAAGCTTCAAAAATCCTAATTGAAGCTCTTCCGGTCGCATGGCAAATACTTCGTTGAATGTATTTCTAAAGGAATCATAATCCTCTTCAGGAAGTCCAGCAATTAAATCTAGATGCTGATCAATCTTCCCGCCGCTTTTTACCATCGTAACAGTTCTTTTGAGCTTTTCGAAATTTTGTCTTCTTTTAACTAACTCATTAGTCAGGTCATTGGTTGATTGTACACCTATTTCAAAACGGAAGAGTCCCGCCGGAGCATTTTCGTTTAGGAATTGGATAACCTCCGGTCTCATGATGTCTGCTGTTATCTCGAATTGGAATACCACGCCTGGAAGATGCTCGTCAATTAGAAATTGAAACATTTCCATCGCATAGCTACGACTTATATTAAAGGTTCTGTCTACAAACTTGATAGTCTTAGCTCCATTTGCCATTAGGTAGCGAATGTCGTCCTTCACCTTTTCTCTATTGAAGTAACGAACGCCAACTTCTATGGAAGATAGACAGAATTGACAGGAAAACGGGCATCCTCTACTAGTTTCAATATACGTAACTCTTTTAGAAAGATGTGGTATATCTTCTTCAAAACGGAATGGTGAGGGAGCTTCGCGCAAATCTAATTTTGGAGGTAGCGGATTTAGAATAAATTTGTCGTCTACCACATATGCTACTCCAGGTACTTCTTTTAGTGTCTTTTTGCCATGCAGATAGTCGAGCAGCTCTTTAAATGAGTGTTCTCCTTCGCCTACAACAATATAATCTATTTCCTTCACTTGACGAAGCCAAGCATTGGTGTCGTAGGATACCTCGGGTCCACCGAGAACGATGATTACTGAAGGATCCACTGTCTTCAGCATCTTGATTACTTTAATTGTTTCTTCGATATTCCAGATGTAGCAACTAAAGCCAACGATATTTGGTCGTTTTTGGTACAAGTCTGCCACTATATTAAATGTTGGATCTTTAATCGTATATTCAACAAGAAGGGGGGAATAGTCTGGTTCTGCATAAGCCTTTAAGCAGCGAAGGGCTAAATTAGTATGGATATACTTTGCGTTCAACGTAGTCAATAATATGTTCATTATCTTTAAACTCCTTTATTTTGCATACCTATTGTAACAGTGAAACCCTTTGTCGACAATATAGTTATATTTTACCATTTGAATATATAGGTTAGTATGGAATAATCTAACCTAACCGAATTTTTTTGAATTATCTATCTAATGAAGTGAGGTCTCTTAGAAGTACTCTGTGAAAGGGCCGGTGAATTTGTGTTAGCTGAATATAATTACAAACAGAAATATGAGCAGGTGTTCCATCAATGCTCAAATGGGCTTATTTTTATAGACAAAGAAGGAGTTATATTAGACGCCAACCACACAGTAGAAAAGATATTTAAAGTGGATCGAGAAACTTTATTCACACTGAATATACAGCATTTTTTTGCCACAGCCAAGAATCAGTCAGTTTGGAAAACCATGTTTGAAGATTTAATTCAAACCGGACAAGCCGAAGTATTTACAGAGCTAACAGTAATGGATGGGGAAAAAAAGCATGTGCATCTCATTTTATCTAAACAGCCAGATGCTGATATGTATCTGATAGAATTGTTCGATGATACGGAAAAGGTCTCGATAAGAAAAAGGCTTGAACACTCAGAGGCTTTAAGTACAGTAGGGCATTTAGCAGCAAGTATTGCTCATGAAATAAGAAACCCGATAACCTCTTTAAAAGGCTTTACTCAACTACTCTTAAAAACAGCTGACGGCGATGGAAAAAGATATCTAGATGTAATCGAGCATGAAATAAATCGAATGGAAGAAATTTTGACAGAGTTTCTCCAGGTTTCAAAGCCTATCGAGGATAAATATATTCCATTTTCAGTTAGCTCACTTCTAGTAGAAATCATACAATTTATGACGCCTCAAGCGGTTATGAAAGGGATTGAGTTACAGTATTCCTCTCAGTTACCAAAAGATACACAAATCATTGGAAATAGGAAGCTATTAAAGCAGGTCTTCATTAATGCGATTAAAAATGCAATGGAGGCAATGACAGATAAAGGAAAGATTCATATCGAAGAGTTTGAAACAGATGTGGAAATTGGAATTAAAATAGTAGATGAAGGGGTAGGCATTCAAGAAGAGCATCTTGCCCAAATCTTCACGCCTTTTTTTACTACAAAGATCTCTGGGACAGGTCTCGGTTTACCTCATATGCTTCGAGTAATGGAGGCGCATAAGGGGAGAATTGATGTAGAAAGCAAAGTGATGGAAGGTACTAGTTTATATTTTTACTTTCCAAAATATTTTTAAAACACTGTTTTGACAATATTAGATTATCCCCATTATAATTAGTCATAACGTAATCATTTTAGGTGGGGTAAACAATGACAAAGGAATCATCCAATAGTGCTTTAAAATTATTTATTGTACTTTCTAGAGCACATAAAGTGATCCATGAATGCACCAATCAATTTTTTCAAGATAATGGCTTAAATCCTACGGAATTTGCGGTTTTAGAGTTACTTTATCATAAAGGAAACCAGCCTCTACAGCAAATAGGGAACAAAATCCTCTTGGCAAGTGGTTCAATTACTTATGTAGTAGATAAACTAGAGGGTAGAGGCTATATTAGAAGAGTTTCTAGCGATACCGATCGAAGGGTGACCTATGCAGAGATTACAGAGGAAGGGAAAAGCCTCATGGGAAATCTTTTTCCTCGACATGAAGCAGAACTGGAAGAGTTAATGGCTGCATTGTCAGAGGAAGAAAAGCTTCAAGCGATAGAATTGCTGAAAAAACTAGGATTATCTATAAAGAACTTGTCTTAAGAATGGCTCAAGTATCTATGCCCCTCCCAACAAAATGGGAAGCCTGGGAGAAGACATTTAGCCACCGCATTTTCCTTTAGTGAAACTTACTCGAGAGGTTGGGTGTTGGAGAGGAAAGCTCTTGAAAAAATGAATAGATACTTCTCTTTCTAAAAAAACTTCGAGCCAGGTAAGGCCCGAAGTTTTTATTTCAATTTAATTGTTTTAGCCATTTTTATAAAGGTATCGATTGCTGGAGATTCCTTTGTATCAAAAATGGTTAATTTCACGCCTAATTCACCTTGTGTATAGGAATAGCCGTAAACTTTTCCTTCCTCGGTTTCAATTTCATAGCCATAGACTTCTTCACCTTCTGGAAGGAAATAGTCGTCTTTAATCTCTTCCACCGTACCGTTGGCGTTTGAACCCTGCAATGTATTGACGAGGTTTGCTGCTTCATCATGTACATTTCCAGGTTCGATTAATTCAATTCTCATGGACTGTTTATCGTTTTCTTGGTTAAACACAAGATCCCTATTTGGCTCTTCGCCAGTAAGCTCAAATCCATCCGCTACTGTCATAGAATAGTTTAGATTGTCACTTTCAACTGTCGATCCATTTAACGGTTCTTCTGTTGCATCCTCTTCTTTCGAAACATTTGTTGTTTCCTCTGTATAAGGGCCTTCTTCTGTGTCTTCCGGAGTTTCATCCAACACAACATCTGTTTCTGTTGAGCCACAAGCTGTTAGCAGAACAGATAAGATGAGTAGAATGAATAAAGAAGATAGTTTTTTCATAGTTGTCAGCTCCTTCTAGTTAGAATTTTATGCAACTGGCAAGATGATGAAAAAGAGTACGAGTAACGTAATGTGCGCCACGATGATGAGTGGCATACTTTTTTTCCATTCGTATAGAATTCCGTATGCAGCGCCGAGAACAGTAAATACTATTGTTCCAAGATAGAATCCACTGAATAGAAATGATGCACCGTACAGAACTGCACAGATGACAATTGCATAAATAGGGGATACTAAGTTCTTTAGGTGACTTTGTAAAAAACCTCTCCAAAATAATTCTTCCCCCGGAACGATGATGATAAACAACAAAATAAAATGCCATAAGTTGCTTGGTCCAAAATCCTCTAAAAAGGTTCTAACTCCCTTTGTGGAGAAAAACGGTAAAATCTCGACCAGTTTATACGCTAATAAAACAAAAAGGTAGGAAAGGCCTCCAAATAACAGACCATAACCTAGAAATGGTAACGTTTTGAGCTCGTCCTTTATATCTCCTGCATAAAAAGCAATGGCAGCTAAGAAGAGGGTTGTAAATGAGTAGAAATACCAAAAAACTTTTTCATTAGTATAAGTAAGCCAATAAAACAAAAAGGCAAGCAATAAAGGCAATACTAACCATATAATTGTTTTTTTATTAAACAAATAAAGCACATCCTTTAAAATTAGGGCTAATTATAGGTTCCCCAAAAAATAATCGATTAAGCGAGGAAAACACTTATGATTTTGTGAATAAGGAGATGGAAAGTAGGAGGCAAGAAGTAGAGGGTCCATTCATCAATAAAACCGTTCTTCATTTAAGAGGAACGGCTCCGTTTTTAATTGTCATTGCTATGTATAATTGTATAACGCTTATGGTTAATTACAGTTTTTTCTTCTAACTCTAACTCATGGAAGTTTTCCATGTAAGTCAAATCAACAATGACGGAATTTTCGTTTACTTTTTCTACTATTCCTTGAAGTCCATCTCTGAATTCTATTATATTGCCAACTTCTGCTATTTTCATAGATTGTCCCAACCCCTCTAGAACATAATATAATACAGTTTGCACTAAAACTAGAAGTTCGTAAAGTATTTTCATAGAATGTTTTTAAATTAAAAATACTCATATGTTTTTTAATTTTTACTGATATCTAACAAAATGAAGATATTTTCAATAAGATGCTGAAATGGAAAAAGATCCAATCATAGGCACTTCCGCGAAAAGGGTTTTTGTAAAAGAGTAGGATTGTTAGGAAATAAGCTGATATAGTAAGGAAATAGAAAGTAACCTTTTAAAAAGAAATAGGAGTGTTTTTTTGTGGAAAATTATGAAGAAAAAATAGAGCAATTAAAGAATCGAGAAATCGAATTTTTAGAGATAAGCAAGGAAGATTTCCTTTCTTTTAGGGAAATTTTAGTAAAAAGGGAGGATTTTAAATACTTTTCTGGAAATGCTATGCAAGGGGGAAAAATAGTATATACTTATTTAAAGAACCCGAGAAGTTAATTTTTTGTATCATTGGAATTTCTATATTCTGGTTTATTTAATAGAAATAACAGGTAAAATGATAGAAATATTACATTTTCCGAAAGGGCGAAACCGTATGCTAGAATCTATTTTAAATCAAATGGAATATACGAGAGAAAAAATGATTCAATCTGCAGTGGAGAATGGTGTAGCTAACAGAGAAACTATTCGTTTGAGTGAAGAATTAGATCGATTATTAAATGAGTTCCATTGTCAGGTAAATAAGTTACATATAAAAGAGAAATCTGACCTTAGCCAAAAATTGGGAGAGATTATATGAGTAGTGTTGCAGAATTAAAAAGAGAGCTAAACAAAGCGATAGTAGGGAGAGAAATAGAGATAGATTTCATGCTAATGGGGCTACTGCTCCAAGGGCATGTCCTACTTGAAAGTGTCCCAGGCTCTGGGAAAACAATGATGGCTAAGGCCTTTGCAGAAGCAATTCAAGGAGAATTCAAGCGTGTACAGTTTACCCCTGATGTGCTACCTTCCGATGTCACTGGAATCAGCTTCTTTCATCCGCAAAAGCATGAGTTTATCCTACGTACAGGACCAGTGATGGCTAATATTTTATTAGCAGACGAGATTAATAGAGCAACCCCGCGCACACAATCTAGTTTATTAGAGGCGATGGAAGAGAAACAGGTTTCCATTGATGGACAGACGATTAAGCTGCCACAGCCCTTCATGGTTATTGCTACCCAAAACCCAGTGGAGTCACAGCAAGGAACTTTTCCGCTGCCAGCAGCTCAGCTTGATCGTTTTCTATTCAAGCTATCGATTGATTATCCTTCCATGGAAGAAGAGAGAATGATTTTGCAGCAATTCGGTAAAGAACCAGGAAAAGTAAAAAGTAAGCAGGTTGTTACGTTAGAGGCAGTAAACAAATGGTCAGAGGAAATAAAAGAAGTGTTAGTTCATGAGGATATTATTACGTACATAATTCAGATAATTCAGAGTACTAGGAATCATCCTTCTATAGAGCTTGGATTAAGCAGTCGTGCCTCTCTGGCTTTATTGCAAGCCTCTAAAGCATATGCGTTTCTTCATGGCAGAAATTATGTGATTCCTGATGACGTAAAGCAGGTAGTAGAACCAGTATGCTTACATAGGATGAAGCTGTCATCTGAGGGGATGCTGGTGCATACATTAACTGATGTTATGCAAGGCTTGTTAGAAGGTATTGAAGCACCAGTAGAGGCTAGCATGCAATGATTTGGAAAAGACATGATTTTGGTATGAAAGCTAGTATAAGCTATTTGTCTGTAATGCTTTTTGTTTTCATATTGGCTTTATTGTTACAGCAGTTTTTACTGCTAGCCATCCTTTCTGTCCCTATACTGATCACTTTGGTGGCGATGCTTTATTATAAAAGGGTAGGGAAAGGACTAGAGCTTGTTAATGAGAAAAAAAGAACAAGACTATTGATTGGAACGGATGGATATTTTGAATTAGTCTTTATTAACAAAGGCTTGCCGATATGGAATAGTACGCTTCAAATTTCCTTTCCATCAGCGGTTTCGCCTATCGGATTGGCTAATACAATCACTGCAGGTTTGCATGAAGTCAAGATTCCCTTTTCAATAGGCTATAAAAAGAAAGTAAAACTTCGTATACCGATTCAAGGGATACAAAGAGGACAGGCTCGTATAAAACAGCTCGAAATAAGCATTCCCCATCCTTTAATGGATGGGTCTATTCAACTTGACTATCATCCATTTATCTTAACAGATGCCATAGTGTTTCCGAAGATATATCAGATTGCGGAGGACTTGGTTCCCTCGAGGTTTAAGCAAGGTCATTTGGAGCTAAAAAGCTCGTTATTTGATGATCCCTTTTTACTTGTCGGCACGAGAGAATATCAGCCGGGGGATCAGTTCCATCATATCCATTGGAAAGCTTCAGCAAAAATGCAATCGCTTCAAACGAAGGTATTTACAAAGGTTGCTAACGTGTCTGTATTGTTCGTTGTAAATGTCGTGGAGAAATATGGGATTACTACTGATTTTGAGGATAAGCTGTCCTGGCTAGCATCTCATATAGAAGCTTGCTACAAGGAGGAGCTCCCTTTTTCTTTTGCTATAAACATAAGATCAACAGGGAAAACACCGTTCATCTCTATGCCAGTTGGTAGTGGGGATAATCATCGTATTCAAGCGTTAGAGCTGCTGTCACTAATTTCTCCAAACGCCAGTTATCTTTCTTTTGAAAAAATGCTAGCTTACATAAATGCACATGAAGAAATGCCAACAGCGGTCTATGTTGTCACAAATAGTGCGGAACGATATAAATCCATTCTAGATAGCTGGGAGCAGCGAGCTGTTGTTTTTCAGCGTGACAATGTAAGGAGAAAAGAGCATGAATAATAGTCAAACGTTTGTCACCCAACCACAGTCCCTGGGAAAATATCTAGCGGATATTTGGATTGTTGCGATTTTCTTTGTCGTCATACAGCGTCAAACAATGTTCTCGCTACCGATTATATGGATTGTACTACAGCTGCTAATCGTTGTCAGTGTGCAAATTGTTATTAACAAATTTAGAGGTGTACAGTATGCCACTCTCCTAATACCTGTAGTTGTGCTAATACCACTTTTATCAGGTTCTATTTGGCTTTATCTTATTTCCGTTGTGTTTTCTATGTGGAGATTGGATGCGCGGTTTAAAAGACAGCAGGAAGAGCAGACTTTAGATAGTAGTTTTCTGCTTTTTTACTTTATCTCCTTTGTAGGGGTCTACCTATTTTTACTCTCCAGCAACAAAAGTTATTTGCCGATATTGTACGTAGTCTTTATTGGAGGAATACTAGTATTTTATATTTCCCGGCTGATTGCCGTTTGGTCTGCTGCGGATCGAATGAATACAATTAGCAAGAGAATGCTAACTTTATGGATAGGCATAAGCTTGCTAATCGTTAGTCTCTCGTCTTTTCTTGTGTATTTGTTATTTCCGTTTATACGAGTGGGGATAGGGTTTCTGTTGGAAGGGTTTTTGAAAGTTTTGATGTTTATCGTTGGCCCTCCATTAGAAAGCCTGATTGAATGGATCCAAAGTAACATGGTTGAACCAGAAAGTATACAAACTTCTACTGAAGTAGGAGAGCAATTAGAGGAACAGCCAGAAAAAACGAATTACGAGCCACTAGGTGGTTTGGACTTTTTGAATTGGCTGCTAGTAGCTTTTGGAGCGGTTGGGATTGCTGGGGCTGTCTATTTTCTTCTAAAGAAAAAGCCTGAGATATTTAGCAAAGTAGAAAATCCGATTACTTATGAAAACAAGTCTTATGAGCCTGACGAAAAGAAGAGGAATGATGGTGATTCAAGCTCTTCTTTATATCTTATAGAATCCTCCTATCTCCGAGAGGAGTACAAGAAATTTGAAGCAGAAGCAAGGCAGTATGAGTTAGAACGTCGAAAAAATGAAACTGTTAGGGAATGGTTTCATAGAATGGCTTGGAATGTAGATTCAAAATTTTATGATATATATGAAGAGGTTCGCTATGGGGGCGTCACTATTGAAGAAAATAAAGCAAAAATCTTCATGGAATCGATAGAAAAAATAAAAAATAAAAATTTTTTTAAAAAAGAGGTTTAAGAAGTTAAAAAGCGGGCATATTAATATTGAACACAGCAACATTCTCATTTCCCCCTTTTTAAGGATCATCCGAATTTATTTTGGATGGTCCTCTTTTTTTGTTACACTAAGGATATACATACACATAGGAGGGGAAACAATGAGTGGAAGTAAAATAGGATTTATTGGCACGGGAGTAATGGGAAAAAGTATTGTCAAACATTTATTAAAAGCTGGGCATGATGTGAAGGTTTATACTAGAACAAAGGAAAAGGCAGAAGAACTCCTCCAATTAGGAGCAAACTGGGCAACCAATCCTAGTGAAGCTGCTAAAGACGCTGAAATAGTATTTACGATGGTTGGATATCCTCGTGATGTAAAAGAGGTATACTTTGGGGAAGAAGGGATATTCGTTTCCCCTCAGGTTGGACAAGTGGTTATTGATTTAACGACCTCTACACCTAGCTTAGCAAAAGAGATTTCTGAAAAGGCAAAAGAGTTAGGTATGCATGCTTTGGATGCGCCAGTTTCAGGAGGAGATATAGGGGCACAACTAGGGAAGCTTTCGATTATGTGTGGTGGGGAGCGAGAGACCTTTGAGAATGTCTTGCCAATCTTGGAGACTTTCGGGGAAACCATTTTATATCAAGGATTAGCAGGATCCGGTCAGCATACAAAGATGTGTAATCAAATAACGATTGCTTCCAATATGATTGGTGTCTGTGAAGCGTTGGCATATGGAAAAGCAGCTGGGTTAGATTTGGAACAAGTATTAAAATCGATATCAACCGGTGCAGCTGCCTCTTTTTCACTAAGCAACCTAGCGCCAAGAATACTGGCTGAAAAATTCGAGCCAGGCTTTTATATCAAACATTTTGTAAAGGACATGAAGATAGCGTTAGAAGAAGCTGAGAAAATGAATATTCAGCTCCCAGGATTAGCTCTTGCAAAATCAATGTATGACCAATTGATTGAAGAAGGTTATGGAGAAAATGGGACTCAAGCCCTGATAAAAGTGTACGAATAGTATAGTAATTTTTTACCTCCCTATGATACAATTGGATTAATTGAGATAAGAAAGGGAGAGTCAAATCATGAGCATAGATCAAGGTATTTTGTTAGAGAGCGGAACTAATGAATTAGAAATAGTAGAGTTTCAGGTTGGAAATAGTAGTTATGGTATCAATGTAATAAAAGTAAAGGAAATCATTCAGCCTATCCCCGTAACATTTATACCTCTTGCACATCCTCATATCGAAGGGATTATACAGCTTCGTGGTGAGGTGCTTCCTGTTATCCACATGGGAAGAGTGTTAGGCGTCCCTTTTTCTTCTGAAAAAGAAAAGGAAAAATATATCGTGGCAGAGTTTAACAAACAAAAAGTAGTGTTCCATGTTGAAAATGTAACGAAGATTCACCGAATCACCTGGAATCAAATAGAGAAGCCTTCTGAAGTGTATCAAGGAGGAGCGTCTCATGTAATTGGTGTCATTAAAAGAGAAGATGAGATGCTGTTATTATTGGATTTTGAAAGAATTATGGTGAACATTAATCCAGAATCAGGTATTCTTGTAGACTCTATTCGAAAATTAGGCCCGAGAGAAAGATCTAACAAGAAGATACTTATTGCAGAAGATTCTCCCCTACTTCGGAAGCTTTTGCACGAGACACTTTCTCAAGCTGGATATGGAAATACGGAATTTTTTGAGAACGGATTAGATGCTTTTCAGTACTTGGAAAGTTTAGAGCGTGTGAGCCCTGATATTTCAGAACATGTACAGATGGTGGTTACGGATATTGAGATGCCACAAATGGATGGACATACGTTAACCCGATTAATAAAAGAGCATCCGGGTCTAACGAAGCTGCCTGTGCTTATTTTTTCGAGCTTGATCACAGAGGATCTTCGTCATAAGGGAGACCAGGTTGGTGCAAATGAGCAGGTTAGTAAGCCAGAGATAGAGGAGCTTGTAAAAAAGATAGACGAGTATATTTTATAATGGAAGCTAGGGGTACTGGCTGGAGAGCACGAATGATTCTTTTAGGTTGATAAAAATCATTTGTGTTTTCTTTTTTTTGAGAACCACCATGGTTCTCCGCTGCGTCGGACGCTTGGAGTGGAGGCCAACAGGATGTTGGTCAGGAAAACGTTGTCACACGATGTGACGTTCTTAGTTTTCCCTCCCCTAGGTAAGCCAGCACCCATCGCTAACGCGCGTGGCTGTGCTGGCTTACCTACCACCCTGCTCCCGCAGGAGTCGCCGACGCTGCTCCGAACCAATAGGGAGTTCCTGCTAAGGAAGAATGTTGATCATTAAATTTCCAAAAGGATAAAACCCATTAAGAATGAAATGAAATTTTTTCAATCTCCTTCTTATGCTTATTTTGGGGAGGGGAGGGTTCTCCGCTGCGTCGGACCTTTCTGTGGGCCAACAGGAAGTTGGTTAGGAAAACGTTGTTACAGCAGATATTTGTCTAAGAAGAAAGGGGTGTCTCCATAAGCAGAAAACTTATGGGACACCCCTTCCTTGCATATAAGAAAATTGAATTATCTGTCAAAATAAGACTTCATCCGTTGAGGGAGTTTGTTAGGTACCTTCGTGTATTTCGAAACACAACTCTTTGTCGGCTTCTTTATTTTTGTGTAAGTATATTGAGGTCCAAGATAGTCAAGGAGTATTTGCTTCGCCGTTCGAAGGTTCATTTTTCTAATAGGGTTTCGATAATTGTCATCGAGATGCCCAAGGTGCGGGAGAATTTTAAAGTCTTCCTTCACAGGAATCATATGAAAATAATAATCAGCACATTGGATTAGTACGGAGGATTGCTGTTGACTTTTTTTGGGGTTGCGAACGAAATGTAGACCAATTTTCTTCGCTTTATTTTCCTTGAGCATTTTTTGAATTGCCTGTTTTTTAAGCTCATAAAGTGGTTTATTATCTATTGCAGTTTTAGCATGTCTATTAACTGTATAGATAGCTGTAGCGAGCTGTTGACTAGAATTATTATCCGGCATATAATCTCCCTCCTTTATACGAAATGATAGAACTATCATACCAATTTTCCTTGCATTTGTGTAGAATAAACAAAAAATATTATTTTATTAAAATACTTAGGGAAATAAATTTTTGAATTGTGAATCAAATGAATTTATATGGTATTATATGAGTGAATGTTCATTCATTAAAAAGGGGTGTATGACAATGTTAAAAGGCCAAACAATTATTGTTACAGGTGGATCAAGTGGGATGGGGAAGCATATGGCGATGAAGTTTGTCTCAGAGGGAGCAAACGTGGTCATTACTGGGAGAGATTTAGAAAAGCTAGAAAGCGCGAAAACGGAAATAAAAGCATATGGTAGTGAGATAGCGATTTTTCAAATGGATGTACGGAACCCAGAGCATGTTGCTGCAATGGTTGAGTTTACAGATCAAACATTTGGTGGTATTGACGGTTTAATCAATAACGCGGCAGGGAACTTTATAGTTGAAAGTGCAAAACTTTCCCCTAATGGTTGGAAGGCTGTTATTGATATTGTATTAAACGGAACATTTTATTGCTCCAATGCAGTAGGAAACTATTGGATTGAGAAAGGGACAAAAGGCTGCATGATTAATATGCTAGCAACCTATGCATGGGGTGCTGGTGTTGGAGTAGTGCATTCTGCAGCTGCAAAAGCAGGTGTTATGTCATTAACTCGAACGTTAGCAGTTGAATGGGGCAGTAAGTATGGTATCCGAGTGAATGCAATTGCACCTGGACCAATCGAGAGAACTGGAGGAGCAGGGAAGCTATGGGAATCTGAAGAGGCAGCGAAAAGAACGATTCAATCTGTCCCATTACGTCGTCTTGGAAAACCAGAGGAGATTGCGGAGCTTGCGGCATTTATGCTATCTGACAAGGCTTCTTATATGAATGGAGAGATTGTAACGCTTGATGGCGGACAATGGCTTAATCAATTCCCATTCTAAAAAATTATGAATATATGTAAACGATTTCATAGTTTTTTATTCCTTTTTTATGCTATCATAAGCTTTATAGGGTTTGTTTTCATTTAAATGGAAACAAAACAAAGGAGTAGAATTCAATGATTATTGTAAGTAGTAAGGATTTTTTACAACGGCCTATTAAGGACTATATCATTTCAGCTGAAAAGGTTGCCCATGTCCAATTAGGTAATAATGCAGAGCATGCATTGCTTGTACTAACAAAGACAGGCTATTCCTCTATTCCTGTATTAGACGTAAAATATCGATTACAAGGGCTTATCAGTGCACAGCAAATTACAGATGAAATACTTGGGATGGAACATATCGAATATGAACGCCTCCCGGAAATAAAAGTAGATGAAATTATGAAAAGCGATATAGCTACGATTCATATCGAGGATAAGTTTCAACGTGGATTAGATTTACTGGTGAATAATCCGTATGTCTGTGTAGTGGATGATGAAAATACTTTTTTAGGGATTTTGACAAGACGCGTTATTTTAAAACAAATGAAGAAGTATTTATACCAAACAAATGAAACTCAAGTATAATTAAATACAAACAAAAGAAGGCCTTTTTAACTGAAAGGGTCTTCTTTTTTTGAGGAATAAAGGACGAGTGAAAAGAAAAGAGGGGCCCATATGACTTCAGATTTTTATATCATTAAGATTTTAGCGGAGGAGCAAAATATGCGTAAGGCTGCTGAAAGATTATTTCTCTCACAGCCTGCGTTATCTTTAAGACTACAAACTATAGAGAAAGAGTGGCAAGCAAAGCTTTTCTTGCGCTCGCAAAAAGGCCTTACCCCTACGCCTGAGGGAGAGCTGGTAATTAATTTTGCCAATAAAATGCTGGAGGAAAAGGAGGAGGTATTTGAAGCGATACAATCCTTAACCTCCAAAGTGCACGGTAC
This sequence comes from Psychrobacillus sp. Z3-81, assembly GCF_056620325.1. Classification (NCBI taxonomy): domain Bacteria; kingdom Bacillati; phylum Bacillota; class Bacilli; order Caryophanales; family Bacillaceae; genus Psychrobacillus; species Psychrobacillus sp. Z3-81. The sequence goes on along the minus strand of NZ_JBWQPU010000005.1, from coordinate 22,895 downwards.
TCTTAAAATTGCATGTGCATCTATTGTGGGGCAAAACTGGCTCCCAAAAGTATTAAAGGAGTTTGTCCAAACGTATCCCGAGGCAAAAATATCGCTTCTTACAGGATGGAGCTCGGAAATTGTGAAGTCGATTTATGATGGGGAAGCGCAAATCGGGATTGTAAGGGGGCAAACAGATTGGAAGGGGAAAAAAATTCATTTGTTTCGAGACACTATGTATTTAGTTGACCAAGAGATGACCTCGATCGATGATGTGCTGACTACAGAAAAACCATTTATTCAATTTAAAAGTGATTCAAATTATTATCAAGAAATCCAGCAATGGTGGCAAAAGCATTTCTCTATCAATCCGAAGAGACAGATTATTGTGGATCAAATCGAAACCTGTAAGCAAATGGCGTTAAATGGAATTGGTTATGCAATACTACCCTCTATCACGTTAACTGGAAAAGAGCAGGTAAACAAAATTCCTTTAACGAATAATGAGGAGGAGTTTGAACTGACAAGAGATACTTGGTTAATTGGCTATGAATCAGCTTTTGATTTACCACAGGTGGAAGCTTTTGTGAAAATTGTCGGAAGATACACAAAAAATCTTTATTAAGGAACCTACATGCTTTAGAAACGTACTAATTATATATATGTATAAATTAAGGGGGACATACTATGCGCTTTCAAAAGCTTGCCTTGGCATTCATAGCTATTTTCTTATTCGTTCATTTATTGCCAATAAGTGCAGCTGCAGAACCAACTCTTCAAGTAAAGATTACAGCAGGAGTAAACGGAAAGGCTAAACTCGGTAAAGGACTTCCTATTACCATCACTGTTGAAAATACGGGAGATGCGTTTTCAGGTGATATCGTTTTAGATGTAATGGAAAGCTATTCACTAGGTAGTGGGCAAGTGATCCCATTTGATATTGCAGCGGGTGAAACGAAAACGATACAGCTGGCACTAGCGGGTCTTGGGGAAGATTATATGTACAACAATAATCCGAATACCAAATCAATCCATTTCTATGAAGGCGGCTGGGAAAAAGGAAAGTCTATCGATTATAAAGGGACTAAGAACCTGAGAGCTAATTTTTCAGATCCTTCTGTTTTTTTCTACATGACACTTACGGACAGTGCAGACAGGCTAGGCGTGTTTAAGCAGTTAAAAAATAATAACCAAGTGTTCCATTTAGCACAGCAAACTCATTTTAGCTTTCCCAATGAAGCGGTTGCCTGGGAAATGGCAGATTTCCTTATTGTAGATGAATATGTACTTGCTGATTTAGAGGAAAGGCAGCAACAGGCGATAAAGGATTATGTTGCAAATGGGGGCTATCTACTTGTAGGTGCATCGGATAACACTGCAGCAGAGCTTGGCCTGCTAGCGGAAAACCTGCCTCTTACACTGTCTAGTTCTACAGCTACTCTTTCACCAGAAGAAGTAAAGCCGTTAACTGGGAAGAATGTATTGACAAATGATTTGAAAATCTATGATTCTTCCTTGAAAGAAGGTGCTGTACCGCTATTTAAACTGGGAGAGCATATTGTAGCTGCAAAGCAACAGATTGGAAGCGGGGCAGTTATTCAAACAACCTTTTCTCTTGGAGATGACCCATTAGCAAAGGATCCAGTATATAAGGATTTGATGCTGACATTATTAAACTCCGTAAAGAAGCAAAACAATACGAGTATGAATTACGGTTATTATCCTTTAGATAACTTGATTTATGAGGTAGGAAATACGAATTCTTTATTTAGTTCTTTTAAGGTTTCTACCCCACTTATGATAACAATCGTTATTATTTATATGATTTTAGTTGGTCCGTTGCTTTACTTCCTGCTGAAGAGAAAGGATAAGCGAGAATATGCTTGGGTTATTATCCCTGTTATATCTATTGTTGCCTCAGCTGCAATTTTTGGTTATGGTGCAAAGGACCGGATTGCAAAGCCACAGGTTCAAGCTTCCTCCTTCTTATATGTAAATGAAGACAAGAGTGTGAATGGCTATTATGCGCAAGCTTTGTTGAGCAATAAAGGAGGAGATTTTACTTTCACGGCTCCTTCGAGTACGCAAATGTCAGCTCAGCAAAACTATAATGGATTAACTGGAAGTTCCGACAATATACATGAGAATGTCATTCAAGAGAAAAGTGCTTCAGCTAGTGAGCTGACCTTCCGGGATGTTGGGTACTGGACTGTCTCCTCCTTGTTCGGTAGTACTCGAATCGAAAATGTTGGAAGCTTTGATGTGGATTTACGAGTAGAGGCTAGTAAGCTAATTGGTACGATTAAGAATGACTTTGGCTTTACTGTAAAGGATGCTGCCGTTTGGTCTGGTACAAAGCTCATTCAGCTTGGAGATATCCAGCCTGGTGAAGAGATTTCAGTCAATAAGGATTTAGGTACTGTCATGCTGACTCCTACTGCAAATCCTTATATTAACAGTAACTGGTATACTAATCCGACAAGTAATATGGATTTAAAGACACAAAGAATGCAGTCTTTATATTCTTCTAGTAAATTGCTAGACCAAGTAGGCAATAGTCCTGCTATTACAGGCTTTGCGGAGGATCATTTACTACCAGTAGAGCTGAAAGACAAAAAAGCAGATTTGTCGTCCCTTCATTTATTAATCCAGCCGTTCCAAGCTGAAACGACATTTGCTGGGGAATTTGTATTGCCAGCGACTATTTTTGATATCGATATTACGACTGATGAATACGGAAAAATGATGGAGCCTGCAGAGAATACGTCCAATCTGGAATGGTATTTGGACGATGGAGAATATCAAGTGAGTTGGAGTATGCCTGATACACTTCCGAGAGAGAAGGTAACCTATAAACAGCTGCAGGTAGCTAATACAGATCGAAATAATTTAACAGTAGAGGTCTATAACTATCAAACAGAACTGTATGAAGCAATTGAGGAAAGCCGTTTTACTGTGACGGAAGATTTAGAGAGATATATTAACCCAGATGGTGAGGTCCGATATAAATTGATTAAAAAATCGATGCATGGTGACCCTTATACAAGACTGCCAGAGATTCGTGTGAAAGGGGATGTATCGAAATGATAGAAATTAAAGGACTTACCAAAAAGTATGGCTCCTTCTATGCCTTAAATGATTTAAATCTTTCCTTGCAAGAAGGAACTGTATTTGGATTTGTTGGTGCGAATGGTGCAGGTAAATCAACAACCTTTTCTATATTGGCAACACTTTTAGAGCCAACCTCCGGTGAAGCATTTGTAAATGGAAAAAGTGTTCGAACAGAGCCACATGAGGTTAGAAAACAAATAGGCTACATGCCAGACTTTTTTGGTGTGTATGATCAGTTAAAGGCTGATGAGTATTTAGACTTTTATGGTGCCTCCTACGGTATCTCAGAGGCAGAGCGTCAAGTACTCATTCCACAGCTTTTAGAACTTGTTAATCTATCTCATAAAAGATATTCATATGTAGACCTATTATCGAGAGGGATGAAACAGCGACTTTGCTTGGCGAGAGCGCTTATTCATGATCCAAAGGTATTGATACTCGATGAACCAGCATCCGGATTAGACCCTAGGGCACGTATCGAAATGCGGGATATACTAAGACAATTAAAGGATATGGGAAAAACTATTTTAATTTCCTCCCATATTCTGCCCGAGTTAGCGGAAATGTGTGATGAAATTGGGGTAATCGATGGCGGCCGCTTGATTGCACATGGCTCTGTATCAGAAATACAGACTCAGCTTGCTGGCGAGAGATACATCACAGTCAAAGTCAAAGGCTTACTTGAACATGCAGCTACTTTCTTCGAAGAAGATCCATTCGCTTCCAAAGTAGAGACAGATGAAGTAAAACATACTGTCACATTTAGTTATAGAGGGTCGGAGGATGATCAGATTAGTTTATTGAAGAAGGCGATGGATGCTGACATTCGAATCATCTCATTCTCAGAAGCGGAAACAGATCTAGAGGATGTCTTTATGGAAATTACGAAGGGAGCGAAATAATGATGAAGCAGGTATTTTCTAATCCAGTCTTGACGAAAGAGATAAAACTTCGCTTTCGCTCCTTAAAGAGCTTTATAGGTATTTTATTTTACTTGATTGCTATGTCTGTGTTTGTATTCGGCTTTATCATGCTTACCACTTCCTTTACTGGAACAGGTTATTTTAGACCAGAGGAAAGCTTTTTCATGTTTATTATGCTGACGTTCATTCAGCTAGGGTTAATTTTATTTATCACTCCTGGTCTTACTGCCGGGGCAATTAGCTCTGAAAGAGAAAAGCAAACACTAAATATTTTATTAACTACATCTCAAACATCTTTTCAAATCATTGTAGGAAAGCTTACTTCCTCTATCTCGTTTTTAGTTTTACTGATGGTAGCAGGTCTTCCTATCTATAGCCTAGTGTTCTTATTTGGAGGAGTATCTCCTGGTCAGCTTGGGTTAATATTCTTGTATTTCTTTTTAACCATGCTGGCTATCGGTGGAATCGGTATTATGTATTCTACAATCATTCGAAAAACCATTGTAGCTATGATTGCGACATATGGAACAATGATATTCTTAACGGCAGTCACTGGCTTTATTTACTTAGTCATTACCGGGATGAGCAGTATGGCAAGCGGCACTTTTTCCTCTTCGCCAGTTGGGTACTTTTTTGCTGGTATCAATCCAATTGTCCTTATGATGACATTGGTTACTCCAGGGTCTAATGATTTTATTAATGAAACTACTAATATCGATTTTCCAGTTTGGGCAACGTATGCAATTTTTTATATTCTACTAACAGTTTTAACTGTATTTATATCTGTCAAGAAGCTTCGCGTAAAAATGAACAAAAATAAAGTGAAACTTTGATTGGTGGGGGGTTTCTTTATCCCCCACCAAGCATTAGTTGAACCAATCGGGCTTTTAGGGACAGTTGACCTTCCACTTAGCCGTCTCATTTCTTTTGCCATCTTGAAGTGGGAGTCTTACTGTCCCTTAATGCGGGATAAAAAATAACAAGGAGGAAAATAGATGAATAGCAGAAATCACCTAATCGATTTCATTAAGAAGGCAAAACGCAGCCTTACATTCGAATATGTTATCAGAATGCTGCAAACAGGTCTGTTGTTTGGATTAGCAGTGAGCGCTGCTATTCTGCTAATTTCCAGACTGTTTGTCTTACCTTTTTATCTCGAGATTGCACTGCTTTCGGGAAGTGTCGTGCTGTTTTCTGTATGTGTTTATGCATTTTGGAAGAGACCATCGACAGATGCTGCTATCCGAGAGTTGGATTCGTTTTTTAAGGATAATCTTCTTATCTCAGCTGTTTCGTTTTTAAAAGAAACGTCCGATTTAGCAAAAGGGCTTGTACAGAAGGCACTGGCGGATAGTAAGCAGGCGTATGAAGGCTTTAAAAAGAGGAAGAAGTTCTTCTTTAAACCGAAAACATTCTTCGGGATGCTTTTGATGCTGGCCTTCGTGCTTGTTCTTTACGCACTTCCATCTGCAACTCAGTTAGAGGCGAAGGATGTGGAGGAAGAAAAGAAAATTGTTCAAGAAATGAAAAAAGAGATAGAGAAGCTGGAGAAAAAAGATCTCCCCGAATCTGTGAAAAAAGAGGTCCAAGAGTTAAAGGAAAAGCTGAAGGATGCAGAAAATGCAGAGGAAGCTCTACGGGAGCTCGTGAAAAAGCAGAAAGAGCTGGCGTTAAAGGAGCAAAAGTTAGAGGAAAAGAAGAAGCTTTCGGAGGAGGGCTCTGGTGAATCCTCTTTAACAGCCGAGGAGCAAAAGGAGCTAGCAGCGTTAGAGGATGCAAATCAGTCTCTTGCGAATAGTGCAGGAAACGCTCAAACCTCCCTAAGTAACATGGGGAAAAGACTTCCCTTCAACGCTGGAAATTTAGCTCAAGGAAACAGTCAGAGTACTAATAACCAAAGCAACAGTAATACACAACAGGGACAAAGCCAGCAAGGAAACGGTCAGGCTGGCCAAAACCAAGGGCAACAGGGAAGCGGCCAACAAGGACAGGGTCAACAAGGTCAAGGGCAGGGACAACAAGGTCAAGGACAAGGACAGGGTCAAGGGCAGGGTCAAGGTCAAGGTCAGGGTCAAGGACAGGGTCAGGGTCAAGGACAGGGTCAAGGTCAAGGTTCAGGATCTGGCTCAGGTTCCGGTTCAGGTCAGGGTGGTAGTGGAGCTGGTCAAGGCTCAGGGGGAAGAGATTTACTTTCCATCCCTTCTAGAATCGGAGGCTCTGGATCCACAAGCGTGGATGGAGGAAAGCTAGGAGAAGGGCAAGCAGCTAGCGAGCAGGAGGCAGAGGGCCCAGTAACGAAAGGGACTGTAAGACCTTATGAAGAGGTAATTAATGAGTACAGTGACTCCTACCTCAAAAGCTCCCAGCGTATGCAGCTACCATCTGACTTACAAAGAATTGTTCAAGACTACTTTTCTTCAGTAGAAAACAATTAGGAGGAGCATATGACGTTAACAACAGAGGAATACGTAAAAATGAGTAAGCGACTCGAAGAAGTTCGAGAAGAAATTGGCCAATTTATCGTTGGGCAAAGGGAAGCAGTGGAGTTTTCTATTTATTGTGTGCTAGCAGACGGCCATGCTCTTCTAGAAGGGCTTCCGGGTCTTGGGAAAACGATGTTAATCCGAACGATATCCGAGGTGCTGGATCTTTCCTTCTCTCGTATTCAATTTACGCCTGACTTAATGCCATCGGATATAACAGGGACTAGTATGATTGAAAGAATGGAGAACGGCAAGCAACAATTTACATTCCAAAAGGGACCTATTTTCAGTCAAATGGTGCTTGCGGATGAAATAAACCGTGCTACACCCAAAACACAAAGTGCGCTTTTAGAGGCAATGGGAGAAAAAACTGTTACTGTGCTTGGGGAAACAAAGCAAATGGATAAGCCGTTCTTTGTTTTAGCGACTCAAAATCCAATTGAAATGGAGGGAACTTATCCACTACCAGAAGCGCAAATGGATAGATTCCTCTGTAAAATACTCGTTTCCTATCCAACCAAAGAAGATCTAATGGAAATTATGAAGAGAACGACAGGAGCTCAGGTAATTTCGCTTAAAAAAATCATGAATGCCGAGGAATTAATTCATGCTCAGCAGATGGTCAAAGAAGTATTAATTGCGGATGATATGCTAGAATACGCTGTCGATATTATCACTGCTACCCATCCTGATTCTACAAGTGTACCTGAAGTTAAACAATACGTTCAGTATGGCAGCGGTCCTCGTGGTTTACAAAGTTTGATTAAGCTTGCAAAGGCTCGTGCATTAGTTGCTGGAAGATATCATGTATCGATTGCGGACATTAAAACCGTGGCTAAGCCGGTACTTAGACATCGTCTGCTCTTAAATTATGAAGGAGAAGCAGAAGGTAAATCCGCTGACGATTTAATTGAGGTTATTCTACAAACGATCAAACAAGGACAATCGGTATGAGTAGTGAGCATTTAATACCGAGAGATTGGGCAGGTAAGCTTAGTCGCCTATCTATTGCCACTAAGTCAAAGCTACGTGGACAGCATAAAGGGTCCCATCGCTCTCAGCGTTTTGGTGCATCCCTTGACTTCTCTGATTTTCGTGAATACAATCCTGGGGATGATGTGCGTCAAATCGATTGGAATGTGTATGCAAGGACTGATAAATACTTTATTAAACGATTTTTAGATGAACAGGAAATGAGAGTTAATATTCTACTGGATTCTACTAAATCGATGGGTGGTACCCTAAAGTGGAGCTTTGCGAAGCAGCTAGTTATTTCTTTGGGCATGATTGTGCTGCAGAGGGATGATCGACTATCATTCTCTGTGGCTACGGAGGAGAAGGTTCTACCTTTTAGAAGAAAGGGAGCAACCTACCGACAGGCGTTTACGAAATTTGTGTCCGATATACCGGAGCCGACGCTGACGAATAGCTTTGCGAAGTCTGTCCCATCTCATTTGCCAAAGGATAGTACCGTTTTATTTATCGTGTCTGATTGCCTAGAAAAGCTTGAATATTGGGAAACACTTTTGCAAAAGCTACCGAAATTTGCTGGAGATATACGAATTCTCCAAGTAGTAACAGACGAAGAGCTTACTCCTTCCTTTTTGGGAGATGTACAACTGGAAGATGTGGAAACAGCACAGCAACTCAATATTTCGATGTCTCCAAGAGTATTGGAAAACTATGAAAAAGAAATGCGTCAGCACCAGAGAGGCTTAGAATTATTATGTAGAAAATATGGTGTGAGAATTCAGCAGGTGAATGCGAACGAAGGGGTCTCCCATGTTTTATTTCATCAGCTAATGCGAGCAAACTGGGTACAATGAGGTGAGCAAATTTGGGGTTTAGTCAATTACCGTATTTATGGACACTTATCTTTCCATTAGCGGTTCTCTTGTATTATTTCTTTCGAAAAAAATATAAAAAGCAGGCTGTTTCCTCTACTCTCTTTTGGGAGGAGATAATGAAGGAAACGAAGGCATCTCCGTATTTGAAGCATCTCCAAAAAAATGCCTTGTTTTACCTACAGATGCTTGCAATGCTTCTGCTGGTGCTTGCCCTTCTTCAGCCATTTTGGAAAACGGAGGCTCTGGCTGGGGAACAAGTTATTTTCCTAGTCGATACCTCTGCAACGATGGAAACCTCTGTGGAGGGAGAAAGCTTACTTGAAATACATAAAAAAGAAATGCTTCAGTTAACCGAGCAATTATCAGATAAACCTTTTACCTTGATTACCACGGGCAACCAACCTAAAGTGGTCGTACGACAAAGTACGGATATAAAGGAAATAAAAGAAGCGATAGAAAAGCTTGCGTTAACCTATGAGGAAGAGAATATGCCCAAATCATTGGATTTTGCGCAATCCTTTTTTCAACAGAAGGCTACATCGGTTTATGTATTTACAGATCACCTAGATAAGCAGGCTCTTCCTTTACAATATGAAAATGTCACTTGGAATGTACGAGGCATACAAGCTGAGGTGACCAATCTATCGATTAAACGATTTGGAGCAACGAAAACGAATAATGGAATTGCCGCCTTAATTCAGATTGAAAATCAGTCAGATAAGGAACAGACGACCACTCTGATTATTTCAAATGAAGAGAAGGAAGTTAAAAGAGAGAAGGTAACCATTGCCGCTAATGAGACGACCACTCTTTCCTTTGATGATCTAGCAAGCTCATCCTATCTGAAGGCAAAAATAGAGAGTGCAGATTCCTATGCCTTGGATAATGAAATTCCTATTTATATGGCGGAGCAGCTATCTAATGTCTATGTGGATGGTAGTCTGCATTCGTTGGTGAGGACTGCATTTCAATCCCTTGATATAAATGTCAGTACGGTTCCAACCGAGCAAATTAATATGATTGATGAGGATGGAGTGCTCGTGACGAATCAGTTTAGCTCGATAGACCAGATAAAGAACCCTTCCTTATTTATTGGAAGAAACGATGAAATAGCAAAAGAGGCAAGTGGTTCGGTTTCCATGGAGGAGCATTCACTCTTTTCTTTTGCTGATTTAAGCAATATATACGTGGATAGTATTTATCCAAGTATAGAAGGCTATACAACGATTGCTAGAGTGGGAGAGGATCCTTTTATCCAGCTATCACCACGAGGGGATATTGTCGTACTAGCAGATATTCAAATGACAGACTGGCCACTGAACCCATCCTTCCCGTTGTTTATGTGGAGTGTGAAGGAACAGCTTTCTAATGGCAATGCATATCTTGGGACGTTCTCGCCAAACGAACGCAGACCACTATCGCTTGGTGGAACAAATGAATGGGAAATCTACACGATGGATGATTCCTATGAGTATTCCATTGAAAATGGAGGATCCTTTATTGCTCCTAAAAAGCCAGGATTATATGTATTAAGATCCGGTGGAGAGGAAAGAAGCTTTTCTGTAGCTATTTCCCAAAATGAAAAAAATATAGCCAAGGGCAGCTCTTATACAATAGGCGGAGCAGAAGTAGAAAAACAGAAGGCATATGAGGAGAAATCCTTTGTACCTTATTTATTAATCGTGTTACTTGTTTTATTTGTCATAGAGTGGGAGGTGCAAAGAAGACGTGGATTTACGAGTTGACCAACCACTATATTTTTTATTGCTCATCCCTATCCTCCTTTATTTCGTTTGGTTTTGGATCAAGCATAAGAAAACGCTTCGGAAGGAAGGGAAAACGGTATTCGTACTTCGTATCGTAGCGATTCTTTGTCTTATTCTTGGTCTAACAAATCTTTATCTTCTACTCCCAGTAAAGGAAGAACAGGTCCTTTTCTTGGTAGACAAATCAGCGTCTGTCCAAGGCACGGAGCAGGAAGTAGTGAGTTGGATTGAAAAGAGCTTGGAATCGAAAAAGGATACCCATATCGTCGGGGTATACACCTTTGCGGAGGATTTCCAATCGGAGGTAGCTATTACAGATGGCAAAGTAAATCTACCAGTATTCTCCCCGATGAAGGAGCCAGGAAATACGGATATTGCCAGAGCATTGCAGCTGGCAACTGGCATTGTGGATGCTAATTTAGCAACTAGAATTGTGCTTTTCTCTGATGGAAATGAAACAGCTGGATCTGTAAACGACGAGCTGATGAAAATCTCCGGAGGCACTATTAGTATCGATGTCGTGCCGATTGAGCGAGTCTCTTCGGAGGATGTAGCAATCACGGAATTTGAAACTCCACCAGTTGCATTTGAAGGGGAACAGCAGCAGCTCAACGTCACACTGGAGGCAACCCAAAATGCAGAGGGGGAATTGCTTTTATTCCAGAATGACGAGCTCTTGTTCCGAGAGCCAATTGTAATTGAGCAGGGAACGAATAGCTACACATTCCGAAATTCTGCAAAAGGTGAGGGGCTACTGAAATACGATGCACAGGTAGTGATAGAAGGCGATGGACTGATTGAAAACAATAAGCTAACGAGCGTAACAAATGTGGAAAGCTCTCCAAGTCTATTGATAGTCAACCATGAGCGAGAGCATTCAAATATCGCAACTGTAATAGACCAACAGGCAATTCGCACGGATGTCATAGACGCTAGTGCACTACCTTACGATTTATCTAATTATCTCGCTTACGATGCAATCATCTTTGACAATGTGCCAGGACACGTCGTAGGAGAAGAGAAGATGACAGTAATCGAGCAGGCAGTGAAAAACTTCGGTGTTGGCTTTATGATGGTGGGAGGAAATCAAAGCTATGGACTTGGAGGCTATTTTAAAACGCCTATCGAAAAACTGTTGCCGGTAGAGATGGAAGTGAAGGGGAAAGAGCAATTGCCGTCCCTGGGACTAGTAATCGTAATGGATAGATCCGGAAGTATGTCCGGCTCCAAAATGGAGTATGCAAAAGAGGCAGCCGCTCGTTCAGTAGAGCTATTGAGAGAAGGGGATACCCTTGGCTTTATTGCATTTGATGATCGTCCTTGGGAAATCATTGAAACTGCAACCTTAGAGGATAAGGAAGAAGCCGTGGATACGATTCTCTCTGTTGGGGTAGGCGGTGGAACGGAAATCTATACGAGCTTAGCCTTAGCGGTTGAGAATCTTGCCGAATTAAAGCTTCAGCGAAAGCATATTATCCTTTTGACAGACGGCCAGTCAGCATCTAATAGTGCATATTCTGAGCTGTTAGAAACCGCTGGAGAGAAAAATATTACTGTTTCCACCGTTGCGGTAGGACAGGATGCGGATAGAGGTCTACTGGAGAATCTTGCAGATTGGGGCTCCGGTACCTTTTATGATGTGGCAGACGAATCGACCATACCTTCCATTATGGCGAGAGAAACTGCGATGATTTCCCGAACCTATATTGAGGATAATCCATTTTATCCAATTATCTATGGGGAACCATCATGGACCAGCCTATTTGCGAATGGGGTACCTCAAATGAATGCTTATATCGCTACCACGGCCAAGCAAACAGCTTCGGTTGTAGCGGAAAGTGAAAAAGAGGATCCGGTTTTAGCGGAATGGATGTACGGCCTTGGTAGAACAATTGCTTTTACCTCCGATTCCACAGGGGAATGGAGTGGTGATCTTGCGAGATGGGAGAACTGGGGAGATTTCTGGAATACCGCAGTGTCTCGTCTGCTTCCTTCCTATAGCGAGGTTCCTTTTACAATTCAAAAGGCTAGTGACGGAAGCTATACAGTCACAGATCCTACCGGTAAATCTTCTTTTATTGAAGTTGCTGCGGTGAATGAAACAGGAGAGGAGCTACCGGTCAACTCTGAGCCGTTATCTCCTGGAAAATCGAGAGTAACTGTCGATAGCGATCCGGGCTTAGTATTTTTCCGAATATCAAATGAAGAGAATGCAATTTACCAAGCCGGAATCTCGATCCCATACAGTGAGGAATATAAGGTACAAAAGCCAAACGCGGATTTGCTTGATATAATTGCAAGCAGTACAGGAGGTAAGGTACTAACTTCTGAAGCGGAAGCTTTCCGGGAAATGAATAACAAGAGCAGCGAAAGACAATCTATCCAGCAGTTTTTAATCTTGCTTGCGGTCATTCTCTTTTTCTTGGATATAACAATCAGAAGGTTTGGTTTCGCCCTATTATTGTCTCCTTTCCGAAGAAAGAAAGTGGAAGAACGAACTGAGCCAGTTATTACAAGCAATATGGAGCAGCTGATAAAGGCGAAGAAAAAGAGATAGATTGCCAATTAGTCCGCTGGTGGAAAGCGAGAGCAGGAGAATTAGAACCCCCATTGTTAGCTGGGTCTAACAATGGGGTTTTATCATATGGATAGGGTGTTGTATGGGTAACGCGGTAGAGGGGTAGGGTTAATTGCCGTTCTAGTTATTGGTTTTATGATTAGGGAGACTTATCTTGCGATAACAGGGTGATATCTTGCGATTAACCGTGGGTATTTTGCGATTAAGTTGATCGATTATCCTCACTTCTCTGAACCACCATGGTGACTTAAAGAAGTAGAAGTAGAAGTAGAAGTAGAAGTAGAAAGTGGCTGGTACAAAACTATTCCTTTTTTAAAAGTTCTATTTTATTAAATTTATTAATTGAATTCAAATTTAGTAAGAAACACTAATTGGTTCGGAGAAGCGTCGGCGACTCCTGTGGGAACAGCACGAGGGAGAGACAATTGGCTCGAGCCGTGCCCACGGAAAGCGTCCGACGCAGCGGAGAACCTTAGTTCTAATAATAAGAAAGTACTTATAATTCTCAACATGATTAAGAATTATAAGTACTTCTCATTCGGTTTTTCCCAGCTTCTTTCGTTTTCCTTTATGCTTCTTCTTGGAAATAGATTTTATAATATTTTCGATTGGTTGCCTCGTCATAGCCAAGTTCAATCAGTTGCTCCACTTCCTCCACGTTTTGTACATTTACCTGTATTTCAATGCTGGAGTCTAGCTTTATTTTTCTTTTATAGCTCTTTTCCGCTTTTACGATAGCTCCCTCTGATATGACGGTCTCGTATGGCTTCACTGCATTCACAATAATATCCTTTTGGACAGGGTCAGGCTTATCAAACACTGCTTCTACATAGTCGTCTACTTCAAACTCTTCTTCCTTTCGGAAATAATCGAGCGTTTTGTTCAAATACCCAAGTTTCTCGGTATTAGAGAAACTCTCTTCCTTTAAAATAAACTTCTTACACTCCGTTAAGGCAAGGTTTGTCTTGTAGAAGCTTTCATCTGCTATCTTAAGCTTTAGGAAGCGTTCTTGCCAATATACTACGTCTTCCTTTTTCTTTGTTTTGATGAAGACAGTTGGTGATTTGTCTGGACCATTGTCAACGATAACTGCCATGTTGTTCGCCTTTTTAACATTGATTCCGTCTACACCATGGATTTTCATGTTGTTTTCTTCATTCTTCACATCGAGATACATTTCTCTATCCTCAATTTTTACAATGGCTATCGCCTTCGTTGTTTCATTATGCCAAAAACAATTTTCAAACAAGCCAATGAAAAGCTCACCTTCTTTAATATTTGAGTGTTGAGAAACACTATGAAGATGAGTTGCTATATTTCTAGATTGCTTCAAGAAATTTTCTGCTGAATAAAAAACAGAATTTATATAAGTAAATATTTCATTTAACCCAATTTCGGTTTCATGAAAAAATTCATATTGCTGGTCAGTATCAATTTTGTGGAAGGCTAATTGTGTAAAAGCTGCTTCCAGTAGCACTTCAGGTTCTTTTTCTGCCTCATCACTCAAGATCAAGTTGTCACTCACATGATGGACGACATATTGCACTAATTTACTTTCGCTTACGTCTAGCATATCTTTCTCCTTCCAAAATCACGTATGAATGAATTTCTACCTTACCATATTTTCTTCTCCCTCGTAATAGAAATATGGAAGTCTGAAAAATGTTATTTTATGTAGGAATGAAGAACTCCTTCATCATTAAAAGCAGGAGGGTTGAGATAAATCAAATGAGAAGCAGACATGGTTCTATATTATGATTAGAATCATAACTTCTTTCTTTTTTGAACCTCAAGTTCCACGGTGTCGGACACTTTCCCGACGGCTAACAGGAAACAGAGTATTAACGGTGTGGCGACCAAATATCTAAAACAATTACCTTGAGTGGTTTAAAATATTAGAAAGCATCTATCAACAGTGAAATGAAGTTACGGTGAACAATATGATATTTAAAAAAGGAATTTAATTCCAAGTGCTGAAACATATGATACACTTGGATTATCTAAGTTTTCTGTTTAAGGTTATTTCTTTAATCAACTAACGGGGCAGGTTAGTTGAAGAGTGTTGTTTAATTTGTGTTCACAATCGGTTCATTTAGTTGAGTAAGCATTTTAACTACTTCTGAGGTGTTTCAATTTATAAGATTATTTATTTGTCTATGTAAACAAGAAAATGTAATCTTATTGGAGTGAATTTTATGGAAAAAGAAAATCGTTCGACAGCTTACTTAAAAATGCATAAAAATCCTAAGACAGATTTGAAATCAGATGAAGATTATATAAGATGGTCAGAAAACTGTCTCAACGAAGCGAATGCGTATTTTGAAGTATCAATTAGATGTAAGGATATGATTCTGAATGATTATAGGAACGCTTTTTTAACAAACGTTTCATTTGCATGTGAACTATATTTAAAATACTTGCTTTTAATTCAGAATATTGATTGCAGAAGGGAACATAATCTCTATAAATTATTTAAGAAATTACCTGAGAAAACACAAGATGATTTAAAGAAAAAGCACCCTTGTGGAAATATTTCCATAGATAAATTCGAACAAGAACTTGATGAAATTGGTCAAGCATATATGATTTTTCGTTACATGTACGAGCAAGGTAATATGGCTTATAATTTTTTGTTTTTGATGGAATTATTATTTACGCTCCATAGCTTAGTTCATAATAATAAAAAGGGTGATTGATTTTTATTTATCCTTTTTGCAGTAGAGGAGTAGTTAAAGTTCATGAGGTACTTAGGTAACTCTTTTTTCTTATAGAACTAACGGGGCAGTTTAGTTCAAAAAGAAAAGAAGCAACTATGCCTTTGGTTTATATGTCGGTGTTATTATGGTGCTTGAACTAAGTCTGTAGAAAAGTTAAAATTAGTTATTGGAATATTCAGGGATTTTAGTTGATGTAATTTATTCCAAAAAGAAAAGGAGGGGAAAAATAAAATGAAAAAAATTATATATCTAGTGATGGCAATTATTATTGTTTCATTATCTTCTATTTATATTTACACTAATTTTATATATTATAATATTTCTCATAATCCTATTAAGGAATATAAATCTGAGAGCTATGTTGAATTTATAATCACCAAAAACCTTCCTGAAGGTGAGGAAACTAATGTAAAATGCCAAGATCCAAACGCTTGTAAGAAAGTTTTGGAGTATCTCGGCAGCTTAAACTTAAAACCTTTAAAAGATAAGACTGCAATTGAAATGCAAAACAATGAAAGTAATACGTATTACAATGGAAGGTTAAAGTTTGGAGAATCTGTTGCATCTGATACAATATTAATTTCTGATATATCTATAGATACACCTGATATAATTAGAATTAGTTCCTCCATTCCTGGTTTCAAAAGTGGATATTATAAGATTGAAGATTCAACTTTTGACTATAACTATATTTTGGATTTAATCGGGGAACCAGAAGAATAAACTGGGAATATAAATATCTTCAAACTTCTTTAACTACACTTTCAACATATAAAAAACCACTTGCACAGTAAGTTAAATGATATTGCGGATATTGGAAAGATTGTGAAATGATGTTCTTTTGCTAACGGGTGCGTTGATCCAGGAAGGATTAACGCTCTTTTTGTTGGATTCCTTATTGTAGAAACGGGGCAGGTTAGTTGAATAGGATGTTTTGTTTTATTCATTTTTCAATACAGATAGACGTAGCGAGGAAAATCAATAATTTAATATTTATTTCGATGAACCATATCAATAATGAATTGTATAGAAGCTAGACTAAGTAATTGAAGTTAATCGCAATAAGTGATTAAAATCTTTACATTAACGGAACGTCAAGGATTAAGCTGTTAGATAAGGAGGGGATACTATGGAAAAAGTAACAATCAATTTAATCAATAGCTTAGATTTCTATGATAAGTGTTTATTAGGGAATGTTAATGAGAATTCATTTCGATATGAATTAATGCAACCAATGAAAACAATGTGGGATTATTTAAATGTACCATTAAAAGCAATGCAACCCAATGGATACGATGTTGTTATGGCATCGGAGATGTTAGGAATTTGGACTCCAAGAAAATCTATTCAACAAGTTAAAGATAATTTACCAAAACTTATAGAATCTAAAATTTTTGATGAATATCAAGAAGTTATTTTAAAAGGAATTTATGAATTTGAAAAGGTAGATTATTTGATTCCGCTAAAAAAAATCAACGTGTGTATTCTTTTAGGAGATGATGATAGTCAAGAAATGAAAGTAAATAATGGATATTCAGGCTTCGGTGGAATACCAGGATATATTATGCTAATGGTTATTCCTAATGATTTTAATAAGAAACGATTAAAATCTGCTTTAGCACACGAGTTTAATCATAATGTTCGTTTTACATTTGAGCCATTTAATCACGGTGATGTGACCGTGGAAGAATATATAGTCTTGGAAGGCTTAGCCGAATGTTTTGCTGAAGAAATGTACGGGCGAGAGCTTATAGGACCTTGGATTGTAGATTTTGATAAAGAAGAGATGGCATACTCAATTGAAGTGATAAAAGAGGGACGAAAGACTAAAGGTTTTGGTGAAGTAGCAGCTTATATGTTTGGGGATGAGGTTGCTAAAAAACGAGGGTATCATCCAGTTGGTTTATCAGAGAATGCAGGATATACAATTGGTTACCACTTGGTTAAGAAATACTTAGCCAACAGTAGCAAGAGTATTGCCGAAGCAACGCTGACTCCTACAGAAGAAATAATAACAGTCTCTAAATTTTTTGATTAAACTAGATTAAACTAAACCAGTTACTTTCGAATTGAATGTCTTTTCTTATGAGGCTAAAGGGGCAGCATTCCTGTAATGAAAGAAATAAATAGCTTCCTTATTTCATTAAGGGAAATCAACTTTGTGAAAGAATGTACTTACACTAACGGGGGCGTTGATCCAAGAAGGGATTAACAATCTTTTTATTGAATTCCTTATTGTACAAACGGGGCAGTTTAGTGCAACAAGGACTATCGTCAGATTTACACGTAAAGAAGTGTTACCAAACGACGGTTTGGTAACTTGACTTATTATTTTATATTATTATTTTTTACGTTCTCACAAATCGCTACAACGTTAAAGACCCCAAAGACCGCTTTGGGAATGTATGTATAGTAGAAACTTAAATTAGAAAAGGCAGACAATTGTAACCTTTTATATTTTTAAGGGACTAATAAAGAAAGGAGGAATGTGAGATTAAAAATATTACTTTATTATTAACGATTGTATTAATGTCAATTGGTTTATTGGGCTGTCAAAATAGCGACGAAGTAGAGAAGGAGCAAGAATCCAATTATAAAGAAAATCTAAGTAAACATGCAGACAGCGGAAATCAAAGTAAAGTGGATACTATAAACTCAACATATAAAAGTAAAGATGTTTCCATTTCTATATTTGTTGAACAAGAAAGATACAGTCAGGGAGAGACGCCAGTTATTACAATAAGAAATGATGGCGAAACATTGGTGGACTACACAGGGGAAGGAACTATATTGGAATACTTACAAGATAACGTTTGGGTTGCGGCAGATAGTGATGCAGTAACATTGGATGAATTAAATGTTTTAGAACTTGGTCAGGAAATGGAACAGAAAATCCCGCCATCTATTTTACAGGAGGGTGTTTATAGGGTTGTTTTTAGATTCCATGTTAACAGCAATGAGGAGAGAAAAAGTAAAAGAGTAGCTGTTTCGTTTAACGTGGATTAACAGTTCTTAGTGAAATAAGGATTTATAAACTATACAAAATAAACTTAAATAATATTCACAAATCAAAATTTGGAAAGAAACAGAAATCCAAGAAATGCTGTGTCTTTCGTGGGTTTTCCTTTGAATATTGTTTATACAACTTTGATGCTTACAGTTTTTTTATTGAAAAACACTCTATTTGTTTAATTCCTTATTATACAAACGGGGCAGGTTAGTTGAATAAGAATACAAAAAGAGAACCTAATTGTAGTTTTGTAAAAAGATTGTTCGTTTAACACAAGGTTCGATTATATAAATAAAGATTGATTAAAATAATCCTCTCTTAGTATTAATTGGGTAGATAATCCTTAATTGGATATCTATATAATTATGTAGTTTGTTAAGATATATTTGCTCATATTAATAAAATCCGTGATTATGTAGTAAAATTTTTATAATTACTCTATGAATAGTATATCTTTAGGAGGTCAATATGAAATGGAAAGGAATACATATAGAACA
The DNA here is from genome assembly GCF_056620325.1 of Psychrobacillus sp. Z3-81. Classification (NCBI taxonomy): domain Bacteria; kingdom Bacillati; phylum Bacillota; class Bacilli; order Caryophanales; family Bacillaceae; genus Psychrobacillus; species Psychrobacillus sp. Z3-81. The sequence goes on along the minus strand of NZ_JBWQPU010000005.1, from coordinate 3,984 downwards.
AGTCAATTATTTGAAATTCTAGGTGTATCAAGAGATGCACTAAGGTATTACGAGAAACAAGGAATTGTAAAACCGAACCATAATGAATCAAATAATTATCGTCAATATAATGATTATGATATTTATACATTATTGGTTGCAGATTTTTATATAAAGAGAAACTTATCTATGAAAGAAGTTAGAAATCTACAGGAAGGAAGAGCAATAGAAGAACTGGAAACTTTATTAGAAATAAAAGCCGAACAATTAGAAGAAACCATACGAAATAATAAATTCATGCTTCAAAAAATAAAAGAAACAAAAGCATTCTGTGAGGAATTAAAAGAACATTTAAACCAATACTCCATAAGAAAATTCCCAATCTATGAAGTAATCAATGAGTTTTCTGACTTTTATTCCTTTCTGGAGTATCCTACCATATTGGAAAATATGGATATGATGAAGGATGATATTCTTAGCAAAATCATGAGGAAATTTACTTTTGATAAAAACGGGTTTCTAGATTCCAGGATGTATATTGTTGAAAAGCATGAAACGATACATAAGGAAAAAAGCGGATGTTATTTACAATATTCTAAATGTATCTATACAATCGTTGAGGATGGCAGGTATCAAAATGGAAATAATGATATTAAAGATAAAGTATTTGAATCTACTTTAGAATGGGGAAACGAACAAGGACTTAAACCAAAAGGGGTTGCTTTTGTTAATACTCGTCTTATTACATATCTTGATACCAAAGAACGAGCCTTCTTAGAAATATATATTCCTGTTGAAGAAGAGTAAAATACTTTTTATTGATATTGACCTGGGGGTAACACCATAGTTTATCTTTATAACCAATGGAACAAGTTCAAACTGTTCTATTGGTTTTTTATATATAGGAGGGTGTTTGGTTTGAGTGGAATGTTAAAAAAGTATATTTTATGGACCTATGTCATGTTCTTTGTTTTTCTTATTGTCATAGGGCTGACAATGTTTCTATTAAAGTCTCAGCCCATTGTAGATATATTAATAGTGCTATCATCATGGACGGCTACATTTGTCTTCGTAACAATGTTCTGTAAAATATACCCTCAAGGGAATCTATGGAACTTTATAAAAAGCCAATTTAGGGAAAGAATCAGAATATCAACGGTATTGTGTGTCGTCCTTATTCAATTTTTGGTTTTGATTGGTAGTCTTTTAATGACAAACAAAGTGTGGGGTTTGCCCATACATGAACAATTAACTCCTTCGTGGACTTCACTTCTTATCGTATTTGGCTACAATTTAATCTTAGGACCACTCGGGGAAGAATTAGGGTGGAGGGGATTTGTATTAAATGAATTGCAAAAAAGATTCAGTCCATTAAAATCAGCCATTATCGTTGGATTGGTTTGGGGTTTCTGGCATACACCTTTATGGCTTATGTCAGGATACTCTGGATTACAATTGGTGCAATATATCATTTGTTTCTTGGGTGCCATTGTTGCTATATCAATCATCATAACTGCAATTTATAACTTGAATCATAATCTCATTATTCCTATTTTGATCCACCAACTTTTCAATTATTTTATGGGCATTCAAGTTGGAAACGTACTTAATATTCTTACAGTTACCTCTGCATTATATTTAATAGTGGCTGTAGTTTTAGTCTTAGTTAATTATAAAAAGTGCTTATACAGGTAATTGAATGGAGAATCTGGTTTGTGCAAAAGACTGGACAAAGATTTGGTTTATGTGACTCTAATGATTAGCGTCTTATGCTGTCCCTTCAAACAGTAACAGTTTCAGTGAACTGTATCATATAGTAAGTATGTTAAGTTTGAATAGAAAAATTAAAACACATAAAGTAAATTAAGTTTTTAGTGGTGCTTATTCAACTAACTGGGGCATTCGTTTTAAAATTATTGATGTATTACTTCCCTTCTATTTGTCTAGACTGTTACAAATAGAGAAGGAGAGTAATAGAATGATACTATCTGAAGCTTGGAAATTATACAAAGCTGATAAACAGATCCAAGGGTATTCACCTCAGACCTTAAAGGCATATAATGTCCAATTAAACTTGTTGATTAGGCATTTGGGTGATATTTCTCTTGATGAAATAACTACTGATTCTTTAAAGCTATATCTTGGGAAAGTTGCTGAACAATTAAAGGCAGCTAGCTTAGGACATAGGATACGTTTTATTAAATCATTGTTTCAGTGGGCACAAGATGAAAATGTTTTGAATGGTAATCCAGCTTCTAAGATTAAGGAGCCAAAGTTAGATATCAGAATACCAAAGTTTTTATCTGAAGAAAAAATCGAGCATTTAAGAGAAGCCTGTTACATCCCATTAGAAAATGCATTGTTCGAATTTATGTATTCAACTGGCTGCAGAATAGGTGAGACAGTTCATTTAAATCGCCAGTCTATCAACTTTTCTAATCAATCCGTAATAGTATTAGGTAAGGGCAATAAAGAGAGAGAAGTCTATTTTAATACTAGGTGTGATATTTGGCTAAAGAGGTATTTGAACGAACGAGAGGACGATCAGGAGGCTTTATTTGTGACAGTTCGTGCTCCTCATAGGATGAGTATTCCTCAAATGAGATATGTTATTAAACGGATATCTAAGAGATCTGGTATTAACAAAAGTATTCACCCCCATCAGCTGAGACATAGTTATGCTACTACTTTATTGAATAATGGGGCGCCTTTAGAAGTCATTCAAAATTTGATGGGACATGAAAAGAGTGAAACGACTAAGATTTATGCTTATTTAAGTGGGACACTCAGACGAGAGCTATATAAAAAGTTTTTCTGATATAAACAGGGGCATTAAACCAAGGAGGATTAATGCCCTTTTATGTTGAACTCCTTATTGTAGAAACGGGGCAGGTTAGCGGAGAAGGATTTATGGGATCGTTAAGAGAATACATAACAATGATGTTATTATTTAGAAAGTGTACAGTAAGGAGGGATTTTTTTGAATGAATGTCCAAACTGTGGTAGTGGAATGAAAAAAGGGTATTTACAAAGTGGTACTAGACTTGCTTGGGTACCAAAAGTATCTAAGTTGAGTATTGAACCCAGTTTGAATAAAGAATCAGTTTTATTATCGAATCAGAGTCGCTTTTCAATTAATTATGTAGATGCTTATCTATGTGAGGATTGTAAAAAAGTCCTTATTGATTATTCCGATGAAGAATAGAGTTTACGAACTAGACTGCTTTAAGAGCGGTCTTTTTTTCTTATGCTGCTAAAGGAGCGGTTTAGTTGAACAAGGACAGTAAAATCATTTAAATTTTATTAGTGTCAATGTTAATTATATTGAATTAGTAGTCAAAAAACGTGAAGGAGTGAAGATATGTGAATACATTTTTCAAATTGATTGTAGGTTTGTTTTGCGTCTTTTTATTAACAGGATGTATTGGAGAAGAATATGATTTTTCTCCACCAACTGTTTCAGTGTTTACTCCAAATGGTATTAACTCCCACGAAAATTTAGCAGAAGCAAACATAGATTGGAATTATGATGAAAAGTACAATAAAGAAACGAAGGATATTCAATCATTCGCAAAAAAACAAGATGTTATATACTTTAATGCAGGAGAGTTAGTTACTATAAACCTTGAAGATGGGGATTTTAATCCAAATGGAATAAGTGTTTCAGTCTGGCAAGAAGACAAAAAAATTGATTTAGAATATCAAAAAAACAGCCAAGACTTCTACTTACCAGAAGAAAAAGGTGAGTATATGATTGTGATTGACATAAATGCAGATAGTGGAAATGCTCAATACGTTGGGAATATCTTTATTCAATAATTTGAAGGTTAGAAACGGCAATTACTTAGGCATCTTCTTTTTCTTATTCGACAAATGGGGGCTTGATCCAAGAAGGGATTAACGCTCTTTTTGTTGAATTCCTTCTTTAACAAACGGGGCAGGTTTGTTGAAGAAGGAGGTTTTTTTGCAATTGCGTTGAATAAGTTAATATATGTAAATTGTTTA